>DATILC010000030.1:0-16145 GCA_035476855.1 Solimonas sp.
CCAGTTCGCGGGCCAGCATGCCGCCGAGGTTGGCGCGCAGGAATTCCTCCTTCAGCGCGCCGGCGTGCTTCTTGTCGCGGATGTGGTCGAACAGCATCAGCGAGATGGCGATGCCGCGCACCGCGTCGAAGCCCAGCATCACGATCGCGCGCGACACCGTGCGGATGCGCTCGCCGGAGCGGTTCGGGTAGTAGGCCGAGTTCACCAGCCGCAGGATCTTGTTGGTGAGCGCGAAGTCCTTGAGGATCGAGTTCGACAGGTTGTTGACGTCGGCCTTGTCGGAGGCGGCGAGGCGCTGGATCGCGTTGATCGAGGTCGACATCGCCGGGAAATCGCTCTTGACGCGCATGCGCCGCAGCAGGAATTCCAGGGTGCTCTGGTGGCCGCTGTCGGCCGCAGTCTCCACCGTCGGCTTGAGATATTCCTGCAGCGCCTCGCGCATCTGCTTCGCCGAGGCATAGCGCAGCTCCGGCTCCTTGGCAGTGGCCTTGGCGAGGATTTCGTGCAGGCGGCTGTCGATGCGCTCGACCGCGTCGGCCGGGAACACCAGCGGCACGTTGGCGATCTGGTGGATCGCCTGGAAGGGATTGTCGCCCTGCACCGCACGGCGGCCGCAGAGCATCTCGTAGAGGATCAGGCCGGCGGAGAACACGTCGTACTGCTCGGTGACGACACGATGGGTCACGTACTCCGGCGCCATGTAGGCCGGCGTGCCCAGCAGGTCCTGCTCCAGCCCGGGCTCGGGCGAAGGCTTGGCGGCGATGCCGAAGTCCATCACCCGCGGACGGCCGTCCTTCTCGATCAGGATGTTGGAGGGCTTGAGATCGCGATGGATGATGCCCTCCGCATGGGCCTGCTCGATCGCCTCCAGCACCGCGGCCATCAGCTCCACCGCGCGCCGTGTCGGCAGCGCACCGGACTGCGCCAGCAGCTGCTGCAGGGTCTGACCGGCGACGTACTCGAACACCAGGTGGACCTGGCCGTCCTGCTCGCCCATCTCGAAGATCGGCACGATGTTGGGATGGCGCAGACGGCTGACTGTCCGCGCCTCGGCATGGACCGATGCGGTGCGGCCCGGCGCCGTGCGGCCGTTGAGGCGCTTGATCGCGACCTCGCGCTGCAGGTCCGGGTCATGCGCCAGGAACACCTGGCTCTGCCCGCCGCGGCCAAGCAGGCGACGGACTTCGAACTTGCCGATGTTGTGGATCATGGTCAGGGGTCCTTGCTTACCGCTCATCGGCCGTTTTCCGGAAAACTACAGTCCCCGGCGACGGGCGGGCGGCGTAGAGTGGCCGCAGGTACCTGACGGGATCACGGATGCGCGGACCGATTCTTGCCCTCTGCTGGCTCGCCAGCCTCGCCGCCCCGGTCGCTGCGGCACCGGAAGCAGCGCCGCTGCCGGCGATCCAGCAGATCAGCTATGGCAACGCGCCGCAGCAGTTCGGCCGCCTGCACCTGCCCGCCGGCCCCGGCCCGCATCCGGTACTGGCGCTGATCCACGGCGGCTGCTGGCAGAAGGCGATCGCCGACCACGAATACCTGGAGCCGCTGGCCGCCGCGCTGGCGCGCCAGGGCTGGGCGGTGTGGAGCATCGAATACCTCGGTACCGACGAACCCGGCGGCGGCTGGCCCAACACCTTCCTCGACGTCGCCAACGCCATCGACCAGCTGCGCACGCTGGCGCCGCAGCACGCGCTCGACCTCAAGCGGCTGGCCTTTGCCGGGCACTCCGCCGGCGGTCACCTGGCGCTATGGGCAGCAAGCCGCTCGCAACTGCCGCGGAACAGCCGTGCCGCCACCGGCTCGCCGCTGCTGCCGCAACGGGTGATCGGGCTCGCCGCGATCACCGACCTGGCCAGCTACCAGCGCGACAACCGCGACTGCGGCGCCGCCATCCCGTTTCTGCGCGGCTCGGCGCGACTGGATGAGGTCTCGCCACTGCAGATGCTGCCGCCGGCGGCGGCGGTGACGCTGATCCGCGCCGACGACGATGCCATCGTGCCGGCGTCGCAGGCGCTGGACTACGGGCGCGCCGCCACGGCCAGGGGCGTGAAGCTCAGCCAGGTCCGCATCGCCGGCGACCACTTCAGCGTGGCCGAGCCGCTGGACCCGGGCTTGCAGGCCCTGCTGGACGCCCTGGCGGGGCGCTGAACCGCCGCCCGTCGCCCTGCGGAACCTGCGGCGATGTGGCCGGTCTATGCTGGCCTCATGCCCCGCCTGTTCCGCAGCAGCCTGCTGATCCTGGTTCTCCTGCTGGAGAGCCTGGGCAGTGCGCTGGCCTTGCCGCCGCCGCTGGTCGTGGCGGCGCAGGAACAGTCCGCCATGCCCTGTCACGATGAGGGATCGCAGGCGCAGATGCCCTGCTGCGACGACGGCAAGGACTGCCGCTGCAGCGTCAACTGCTTCGGCGCCGCCAGTGCCTTGGCGCCGGCACTCGCCATCGCCAGCCACGACCTGCGCCCCCTGCCCGACGCGACCGCCCTGCGGCCCGCACCGCTACCCGCCCACCCGCGCCTGCTGCTCAGGCCTCCCGCGTCCTTCCCGGCTTGAAGCCTTCGCGCGCCCTCACGGCGCGCTCCCGAAGCTTTGACCGGAGGACGACATGTCCCTCTATCGTTTGTGTGGCGCACTGGCTTGCCTGCTGCCGGCCGCCGCTTTCGCCAAGCCGATCGCCTACCAGGGCGGCACCGCCGTCATGGGCGAGTACGGCGCCGGCACCATGCAGGAATTCCAGGTGTTCTACGCGCCCAGCTATCGCTGGTCGGCCGGCGCTGCCCAACTGCGGCTCGACGCCGATGACGACAGCTTCTCGCGCGAGATCAGCTACGTCCGCGGCAACCTGCTCCTGAAGCGCTGGAACCTGCCGCGGGCGCAGGCCAATGTCTTCGCCTGGGGCGGCGTCGGCTCGGCCCGCGGCAGTGACTTCGACGGCCGCGAGACCGCCTGGAACGCCGGCGGCCAGGCCGACTACGAAACGCTGCGCTTCTACTCCTCGCTGCGCACTGACTGGCAGTACGCGCGGCAGACCTTCTCGCATCGCATCGACACCGCGCAGCTCGGCTGGGCGCCCTACGCCCACGACTGGGATCGCCTCGCCACCTGGTTCGTGATCCAGGGCCGCCACTACAGCGGCGGACTCTACGAGGGCGTCGAGGCCGCCGCGCTGCTGCGGCTGTTCCGTAACAACAAATGGGGCGCCGCCTGGGTCGAGGCCGGCGTCACCCAGGACGGCAAGCTGCAAACCATGTTCATGATCAATTTCTAGGAGCTTTCCATGATCCGCACACTTACCGCCGCCCTGCTCGCGGCACTGCTCAGCTTCAGCGCGCTGGCACAGGACGCACCGCGCACGATCCAGCTGCATGTCGATGGCCTGGTCTGCGCCTTCTGCGCCCAGGGCATCTCCAAGAAGCTCGGCAAGATGGACGCAACCGCCGAGGTGCTGGTGAGCCTCGAGAACGGCCTGGTCGCCGTCGCCCTGAAGCCGGGACAGGACCTCGCCGACCAGACCCTGCGCGAAACCCTCACCGAGGCCGGCTACAGCGTGACGACGATCGAGCGCAAGGCCGAGACCCTCGACGAGGTGCGCGCGCGCCTGAAGGCCAAGCCATGAACGCCCTGCATCCGGAACTGCGTGGCAGCCTGTGGACGGCGCTGCTGTCGATCTTCACCAGCAGCTCGACCCTGATCTGCTGTGCGCTGCCGGCGCTGCTGGTGACGATCGGTGCGGGTGCAACGCTGGCCGGGCTGGTCAGCGCCGTGCCACAGCTGGTGTGGCTGTCGGCGCACAAGGGCCTGGTGTTCGGCGCAGCGGGCGCGATGCTGGCGATCGCCGGTGCGTTGCAATGGCGCGCCCGCTACGCGCCCTGCCCGGCCGACCCGCGCCTCGCCGCGGCCTGTGCGCGCACGCGGCGCATCAGCCTGTCGGTGTACCTGCTGTCGCTGGCGATCTACGCGGTCGGCGTGGTCTTCGCCTTCGTCCTGCCGCGGCTGGGCTGAGCGGGCCAGGGCGGGAGGGGCTCCGGCCTCTTCCGCCCTTCTGCCTGCAGTTCGTCGAACAGGGCGCGCAGCAGCGCATCGCCCTGGGCCGATTCGGATATCAGCATCGGACCGGCGAAGGGCACCAGCTCCACCCGCAGCCGGATGTCGCCACGAACAAAGCGCTGCTGCCCGGCCTGGCACTGGCAGCGCAAGCCGTGACGGAAGCGCAGCCGGAACCACAGCCGCAGCTGGCGGCCGCGGGCCTTGCCGCAGGGGAGCATCAGGTGTGCGTCGGGGGAGCGGAGCAGTTGCATGGGCCCAGCATTGCAGCGGCAGGTGCCAATGCCGTGCAGAAGCCGCGCAATTACCGCTGAAGCGGTGCCTCAGGCTGCCGCGGCCTCCAGCGAGCGCTGCAGCAGCCACAGCCGCAGGTCGAACTCGACCTGGTGATAGTCCGGCAGCATGTGCCGGCAGAGTTGATAGAAGGCCTTGTTGTGGTCCAGCTCGCGCAGGTGCGCCAGTTCGTGCACCGCCACCATCTCGAGGAACTCCGGCGCCGCTTCCTTGAACAGCGAGGCGATGCGGATTTCCTTCTTGGCCTTGAGTTTGGCGCCCTGCACCCGCGAGATCGCGGTATGCAGGCCCAGCACGTTCTGCAGCACGTCCATCTTGTTCTGCCACTGCACCTTGTGCAGCGGCGGCGAGCTGCGCAGATGCGCCTGCTTCAGCTCCAGCACGTAGTCGTAGAGCGCGCCGTCGGACTGGATCGCGTGGCGCTCCGGGTAGCGGCGCGCCAGGTAGTCGCCGAGGCGCTGTTCCGCGACCAGGCGCCGCACCGGATCCAGCACCGAGGCCGGATAGGCGCCGAGGTAGCGCTGCAGTGCGTCCACCGATTCAGTCTTCGGCGCGGACCACGATGGTCACGTCGCCGCAGCGCACCACCTGCCCCGCCCGGATCTTGGCGGTCTTGCGGCTTTCCGGCTGGCCGTCGACCGACACCAAACCCTCGGCCACCAGCACCTTGCCGGCGCCGCCGCTGTCGCAGAGGCCGACCAGCTTGAGCAGCTGGTTGACCTCGATGTAGTCGTCGCTGAGGGTGAATTCGAGCTTTTGCATGGCAGGGGTGGACGCAGGAAAGCGCCCATTTTACCTGCTGCGCTGCGCTTTCCCGCAGCAGAAAACGGCGCATGGCCTCACACTATCGCCCCGCGGCCGCTTCCGGCCGCGGTTTGCCGCCGGTGAAACAACGTGGAAACCAAGCCGTTTACGAGTCTGTCCCTGAGGCCCGAGTTGCTGCAGGCGCTGGATTCGCTGGAATACCGGGAGATGACCCCGATCCAGGCCTTGAGCCTGCCGCTGATGCTGGAGGGCAAGGATGTCATCGGCCAGGCCCGCACCGGCAGCGGCAAGACCGCGGCCTACGGCCTGGGCCTGCTGTCGCGCATCGACCCCACGCTGACCAAGACCCAGGCCCTGGTGCTGTGCCCGACGCGTGAACTGGCCGACCAGATCGCCAAGGAAATCCGCCGCCTCGCGCGCTGCCTGCCCAACGTCAAGCTGACCATCCTCAGCGGCGGCATCTCCAAGCGCCCGCAGCTGGCCTCGCTGGAGCACGATCCGCATATCGTCGTCGGCATGGCCGGCCGCGTGCAGGAGCACCTGACCTCCGGCACCCTCAAGCTCGAAGACCTGCGCGTGCTGGTGCTGGACGAGGCCGATCGCATGCTCGACTCGGACTTCGAGCAGGCCAGCCGGGCCATCGTCGACCAGGCCCCGAAGGGCCGCCAGACCCTGTTCTTCTCCGCCACCTTCCCCGACAGCGTCCGCGCCGTCAGCAAGCGCCTGCAGAAGCAGCCGGTGGAGGCCAGCATCGACACCGCGGCGGTCACCGGCCAGGTCACCCAGAGCTTCTTCGAGGTGACCCCGGAGCACCGCGTCGATGCGCTGGCGCACCTGCTGAGCGTGCATCGCCCGGAGTCGGCGCTGGTGTTCTGCTACACCCGCGGCGACGCGCAGGAAGTCGAATCCGCCCTGCGCAAGCGCGGCTACTCGGTACTGGGCCTGCACGGCGAGATCGACCAGCGCGAGCGCGACGAGGTGCTGGTGCGCTTTGGCAACGGCAGCAGCCGCGTGCTGGTAGCCACCGACATCGCCGCCCGCGGCCTCGACATCAAGAACCTCGCCGCGGTGATCAGCTACGAGCTCCCGGCCGATCCCGACGCCCACGTCCACCGTGTCGGCCGCACCGGCCGCGCCGGGCAAAACGGCATCGCCCTGCACCTGTTCAGCTCGCGCGAGCGCAGCCGCGTCAGCGCGATCGAGCAGCGCCTGGGAATCAAGGTCACGCCGGAGAAACTGGCCGCGTTCTCGGCCGACCGGCCGCTGCCGACCACGATGACCACGCTCTGCGTCGACGGCGGACGCAGCGACAAGCTGCGCCCCGGCGACCTGCTGGGCGCGCTGACCGGCGACGCCGGCATCGCCAAGGAGGCCATCGGCAAGATCAACACCTTCGACACCCGCACCTACTTCGCCATCGACCGCAAGCAGGCAAAACGGGCGCTGGATGCCCTGCGCGAGGGCAAGATCAAGGGTAAGAAATTCCGCGTACGTTCGATCGACTGATCGGGAACTCATTAACAAACCAGTTGGCGCCGCGGCGTTATTGCCCTAAATTGCGTTCTGCCAGCTGTATTTCCGGCAATTCCATTTCCACACGAGTATTCAAAGACCCATGGCGAAGAAGAAAGCAGCGACGAAGAAGGCAGCCCCGAGCAAGGCCGCAGCAAAGCCCGCAGCAGCCAAGCCGATCAAGGCAACCCTGAACAAGACCGGCCTGGTCGCCCACATCGCTGACAGCAGCGGCGTCGATGCCAAGGCCGTGCGCAAGGTTCTCGCTGCACTCGACGGCGCCATCGCCGCTTCGGTCAGCAAGAAGGGCGCTGGCAGCTTCGTGCTGCCGGGCATGCTGAAGATCAACGCACTCAAGGTGCCGGCCAAGCCGAAGCGCAAGGGCGTCAACCCCTTCACCGGCGTCGAGCAGTGGTTCGCCGCCAAGCCGGCCAGCCTGAAGATCAAGGTGCGCCCGCTGAAGAAGCTGAAGGACGCGGCTGCCGCCTAAGCAGCCTTGTCACCAAAAGGCGGCGGAGCCCAGGCTCCGCCGCCTTTTTCTTTGGCTGCCGGTAGCGGGATTGCGGCCAGCCTCGGCACAGCCTTAGGCTCGATCACCCCGGCTTCCACAACCCAGGCGAACCTCCGATGACTCCCTCACTCAGCGGCAAGCGGATCGTGGTCACCCAGGCCGACGCCTTCATGGGCCCGGCGCTGTGCGAGGTCTTCGCCGAAGCCGGCGCGGTGGTCCACGCTGATCGCCGCGCGCTCGATGCACCGGATGCGGCCGACGGCCTGCTGCGCGAGGCCGGCGTCATCGACGCCCTGGTGCTCAACCTCGGCGTACCCGCGCCCACCACGCCTGCCATCGAGGTCGGCGACGAGGAGTGGCGCTACGTCTTCGCCCAGATGGTCGATCCCCTGCCGCGGCTGTGCCGCGCGGTGCTGCCGCAGATGATTGCGCGCCGCTCCGGCAAGATCCTGCTGATCGGCAGTGCCGCGGCCCTGCGCGGCATGAAGCGCACCTCCACCTACAGCGCCGCCCGCGGCGCGCAGCTGGCCTATATCCAGTCGCTGGGCGTGGAAATGGCGCCGCATCAACTGCAGGTCAACGCCATCGCGCAGAACTTCGTCGAGAACCCCACCTACTTCCCGCCGGCGGTGCAGGCCAACCCGGCGTTCCAGGAAAGGCTGCGGCGCGAGGTGCCGCTGGGGCGACTGGTCAGTGCGCGGGAAGATGCGCTGTTCGCGGCCTACCTGTGCAGCGAGGCGGCGAACTGTTTTGTGGGACAGGTGTTTCCGGTATGCGGCGGCTGGGTCGGCCGCTGAGGACTACTTGTCGGCCGCAGGCGGCTCGCTCCACTGGCGCCCTGCCTCGGTCGCCGCCCAGGCGGCCACGCCGATCTTCTCCACCAGTCCGGCGCGTTCCAGCGACTCCATCGTGTCCGTGGTGCAGACCCGGTTGCCGTTGACCTCGACCCGGTTGCCCGAGGCGACGTAGGCCTTCCAGCCCTTGCTCAGCCAGTTCATGACCACACGCTGCGGCTTGGTCAGCTTCGTTGCCATGCCTGTCTCCCTGAAAATGCTTTCACTGTTGAATGTGGAACCGCGCGGCTCAGCCCGTCAGCTGCAGGCTCGCCAGCCGCGCATACAGGCCGCCCTGCTGCATCAGCTGCGCCGGCGTCCCGATCTCGACGATCCGGCCCTGCTCCAGCACCACGATGCGATCGGCGCGCTGCACCGTCGACAGGCGGTGGGCGATGATCAGCGTGGTGCGGTCGCGCATGGCCGCTTCCAGCCCGCGCTGCACCAGCACCTCGCTCTCGGCATCGAGCGCGCTGGTGGCCTCGTCGAGCAGCAGCAGCGGCGGGTTGCGCAGGATCGCACGTGCGATGGCAATGCGCTGGCGCTGGCCGCCGGAGAGGCGCAGGCCGCGTTCGCCAAGGAAGGTCTGGTAGCCCTCCGGCAGGCGCGTGATGAACTCGTCGGCCAGCGCGGCGCGGGCGGCGGCGATCACCTCGGCGTCGCTGGCGGCGGCGTTGCCGTAGCGGATGTTCTCCATGGCGTCGGCGGAGAAGATCACCGCATCCTGCGGCACGATGCCGATGTGGCCGCGCAGGTCGGCCGGATCGAGCTGGCGCAGGTCGACACCATTGAAGCGGATGCTGCCGCCGCCGGCATCGTAGTAGCGCAGCAGCAGCTGGAACAGCGTGGTCTTGCCGGCGCCGCTGGGACCGACCAGCGCCACGGTCTCGCCCTCGGCGATGTCCAGCGTGATGCCGTCCAGCGCCGGGGTCTGCGGGCGCGAGGGATAGTGGAAGCGCAGCTGGTCGAAGGCAACGCGGGCCTTGCGCGTCTCCGGCAGGCGCTGCGGCACGGCCGGCGCGCGGATCGCGGGCTCGGCGTGCAGCAGTTCCATCAGGCGCTCGGTGGCGCCGGCGGCGCGCATGACATCGCCCCAGACCTCGGCGATGACGCCGATGCTGCCGGCGGTGAAGGCGGCGTAGAGCACGAAGGACGCCAGCTGGCCGGGGCTCATGCTGCCGGCCATCACCGCCTGCGCACCCAGCCACAGCACGAACACCACCGCGCCGAACACGCCGGCGATGGCCGCGGCGGTCATGCCGGCACGCAGGCGCGTGCGCCGGATCGCGGAATTGAAGCTGTGCTCCACCACGCGATCGTAGCGGGCGGCCTCGTCACCCTCCTTGGTGAAGGCCTGCACGGTGGGAATGGCGTTGAGGATCTCGCCGGCGACGGCGGAAGTGTCGGCGATGCGGTCCTGCGATTCGCGCGACAGGCGCTTGACCCCGCGCCCGGCCAGCACCAGCGGCACCACCACCAGCAGCAGCAGCACGAAGGTCACGGCGAACAGCTTGAGGCTGGTGACCGCAAGCATCACCATGCCGCCGGCGAACTGGAAGGCGCTGCGCAGGCCCATCGACACCGAGGAGCCGACCACGGTCTGCACCAGGGTGGTATCGGCGGTGAGGCGCGACAGCACCTCGCCGGTGCGGGTGGTCTCGAAGAACTGCGGCGACTGCGCCAGCATGCTGCGGTAGACCGCGTTGCGCAGGTCGGCGGTGACGCGCTCGCCGATCCAGCTGACGTAGTAGAAGCGCCCGGCCACGGCCGCGCCCCAGAGCAGCGCGATGCCGAACAGGCCGAGGAAGTAGTGGTTGATCGCGGCGCCGGCGACAAAGCCATGGTCGATCAGCTCGCGCAGCGCCAGCGGCACCGCCAGCATCGCCGCCGAGGCCAGGCACAGCAGGGCGAAGGCCAGCAGCAGCTGCAGGCGGTAGGGCTTGAGGAAGGGCCAGAGGCCGCCCAGGGAGGCCAGGCGGCGGCGCGCGGGGCCGGGCTGGCTCAGGGTGGCGAGCAGTTCGGCGGGATCGGTGGCTTCAGGCGGGGTGGCGGCGTCGGTCATTGCCGGGAAACGATAGCATTCGCCACGGCTAACCATGCCCGGAAGCTCAGCCCGGCCGGCCGCAGGGTCATTGCCAGGCGATACCCTCCGGAGCGAACGTGGCGGCCTGCAGGAACCCTCCCCTGCCTGGAGCCATGACATGAAGCGCAAGACCGCCCCCGCCTCCAATGACCTGACGCCGACCGAGGTCGTGACCGACTTCCTGCGCGCGCTGGAAACCCAGGACCACGATCGCGTCGCCGCCCTGCTCGATCCGGAGCTGGAGTACACCAACGTGTCGCTGCCGACGATCCACGGCGGCGCGCGCGTGGCCAGGCTGATGCGCACGGCGCTGCGCCGCGGCACCGGCTTCGCGGTGCAGATCCACAACATCGCCGCCGATGGCGACACCGTGATGACCGAGCGCACCGACATCCTGAAGCTCGGCCCGGCGCACATCGGCTTCTGGGTCTGCGGCACCTTCCGCGTGGAGGAAGGCCGCATCGTGCTGTGGCGCGACTACTTCGACTGGCTGGACTTCAGCCGTGGCGCGGTGCGCGGCCTCGCCGGCATCCTTGTGCCGGGCCTGCGCCCGAGCCTGTAGCCCGGACGCAGTCCGGGATGGAGCTCTCATCCCGGTACACCCCGGATTTCATCCGGGCTACGGGGCCACCGGTCGAATCGCCCTCTGGAGTCAGCGGAAGCAGGCGCCGCCGTCGACGCCCAGCACCTGGCCGTTGATCCAGGCGCCGTCCGCGGACATCAGCATCGCCACCATCGCGGCGATGTCCTCGCTCTGGCCCAGCCGCGGGCTGCGCGTGATCGCCAGCGTCGCCTGGCGCAGGTTCTCCGGGAAGTGCCCGCGCAGCTGCTCGGTGATGACCAGGCCCGGCGCGATGGCATTGGCGCGGATGCCCTGCTTGCCCCAGCGCGAGGCGACATGGCGCATCAGCGCCTGCAGGCCGGCCTTGCTGACCGCATAGGACACGCGCGTCGGCTCGCCCATGTCGGCGGCGCCGGAGCTGGTGTAGACGATCGCGCCGCCACCGCGCTTGAGCATCTCCGGCAGGGCGTGGCGCGTGCACAGCAGGTGGCCGCGCAGGTTCACCGCAAGCGTTCGGTCGAAGATATCGAGCGACACTTCGAGCGCATCGCCGTCGCTGATGATCGCGCGCATGTCGGCGGCATTGACGTGGATCCCATCGATCCCGCCGTGGGTGGCGACGATCGCATGGACCATCGCCGCGACGCTGGCCTCGTCGGCGATGTCGCAGGCGACTGCAGTAGCCTTGCCACCGCCCTCGACGATGGCAGCAGCGACCGAACGGGCGGCGGCAGCATTGACGTCCGCCACCACCGCCGTGGCGCCTTCGGCCGCCAGCCGCTGCGCGGTGGCAGCGCCGATGCCGGAGCCGGCACCGACTACGGCGATGATCTTGTCTTCAAGCCTGCGCATCGCTGTTCTCCCCCTTGGCGTTCTGCGCTGACTCTCGCAGAAGCGAAGGGCTGGAGGTTCATCCGAATGCAGCAGGGCCGTCCATGGCGCGACTTCGCTTCCTGGATTGCGCCCCTGGGCGGCCCTCCATGGCCACCCGACTGCAGCTTCCCCCCCATGCGCGGGAGGGGGAACGGCGCTCAGGCCGCTCGCTGCTGTTCCTTCGCCCGGAAGTGTGGAATCACCTGCTCGCCGATGTTGCGCAGGGTCTCCAGCTGCGCCCACTGCGGCACCGTGCCCATCTGGCAGATGAACAGGATTTCGTCGGCGCCGGAGTCGATCAGGCGCTGCACGTAGCCGATGCAATCCTCGGCCGTGCCGTAGGCGTGGTTCGGATTGAGCAGCATCATCTGCGGATCGCTGAAGTCCATCGTCACCTTCTCGGAGGCGAACTGGGTCTTGATCACGTCCTTGCCGGCGGCATCGTGCGAGATGATGTCCTCGCTCCACTGCGAGGGGTCCGGCTTGGGGCCGGCGCCGTACCAGTGGCCCAGCGACTCCATGAAGTAGCGCTGGCCCTTGATGCCGATCTTGCGCGCCTGCTGGCCGTCCTTCAGCACGATCGTCGGGCACAGCGCCGCCAGATGCTGGTTCGGGCGGAAGCCGACCTGGTCCTCGGCCTTGCGGCTGTTCCAGGCGTTGCGATAGACCTCGTTCTTCTTCGCCACGTCGTCCGGGCCGCCGAAGCCCAGCACCAGTGCGCCCATGCCGCGCTGGCCGGCGCGGGTCAGAGTGTCGGTGTTGGTGCAGGCCAGGTACATCGGCGGATGCGGATCCTGGTAGGGCTTTGGGTGGATCGGGCGGCGCGGGATCTTGATGAACTGGCCGTCGTGCTCGATCTCGTCCTGCGTCATGATCTTCGGGATCAGGTACATCGCCTCGTCGATCTGCGGGTGCAGCGTCTCAAGGTCGTAGCCGAAGGTGCCGGCCTCCTGCTGCGTGCCGCCCTTGCCGACGCCGAAGTGCACGCGGCCGTGGCTCAGCAGGTCCAGCGTGGCGATGCGTTCGGCGACCTTGACCGGGTGATTCATCGCCGGCGGCAGGCAGACCACGCCGTGGCCGAGGTGGATGCGCGTGGTCTTGCCGGCAAGGAAGGCCAGCACCGTCTCCGGCGCGCTCATGTGCGCGTAGTTGGTCAGCGCGGTGTGCTCGACGCACCAGATGACGTCGAAGCCCATCTGCTCGGCCAGCACGGCCTGCTCGACGATTTCGTCGAACACGCGGCGGTCGCCGGCACGCGAGGCATCCGTCGTCTGGGCTTCGTAGATCAGGGAAAATCTCATGGGGTGTCTCCTCAAGGCAGCTTCGCGTGCCCGCGATGGGCCGCTTCTGGTACCGAGTATCGGAAGGCCCCGCGGCGCCGGCTTCGTACCTTTTAGGTCGTCCGTTTTGAGATATCGCCTCGAAATGGGCAGGCCCATAGTGGATTCGCAACCTTCGCCGCCGGAGAACCCAGATGACGCTCGATCCCCAGGTCCAGGGCCTGCTGCAGGCCCTCGCCGCCCTGCCGCTGCCGGATTTCACGACGCTGACGGCGGCTGACTACCGCGCGATGGCGGGCGGCCGCGCAGGGATGTTCGCCGCCGGCGACGAGGTGGCGCGCATCGAGGACCGCGAAATCGCCGGGCCGGGGGGTGATCTGAAACTGCGCCTGTATGTGCCTGAGGGCCAGGGGCCCTTCCCGCTGACGCTGTTCTGCCACGGCGGCGGCTTCGTCGCCTGCAGTCTCGACACCCACGACAACGTCTGCCGCAGCCTGGCGGCGCGCGCGCAGACGCTGGTGGTGTCGGTGGACTATCGCCTGGCACCGGAAGCACCCTTCCCCGCCGCGGTCGAGGACGCGCTGGCGGCACTGGCCTGGCTGCGCGAGCACGCAGCGGAGATCGGCGGCGACGGCACGCGCATCGGCGTGGCCGGCGACAGCGCCGGCGGCAATCTCGCCGCGGTGCTGGCACAGCTGGCGCAGGTGCGCGGCTGGACGCTGCGCCACCAGCTGCTGTTCTACCCGGTCACCGACTGCGCGGCGGAGTCGGAGTCCTGGCGCAGCTGTGGCGAGGGCTACTACCTGACGGCGCCGCTGATGCGCTGGTTCATCGCGCAGTACCTGCCGCAGGGCCGCGACGCCGCCGATCCGCGCGCCTCGCCATTGCGCGCCACGAGCTTTGCCGGGCTGGCACCGGCGACGATCCTTACCGCCCAGTACGACCCGCTGCGCGACGAGGGCGAGGCCTATGCACTGTCGCTGCGGCTCGCCGGCGTGCCCGCCGAACTGCAGCGCTGGCCCGGACAAATCCACGGCTACATCAGCATGTTGGGCGTGATTCCCGCGGCCGACGAGGCACTGTCGTACGCCGCTGCGGCACTGCGCCGCGCCTACGCCAAGGGAGGCAAGTGAGTCATGGTCACCAGGCTTTCATCAAATCGGACGAAGTGCGCCCCGGCCCCCTCCGGTATCACTATTCCTGCCGGCCTCCCCCGACCGGCTCGAGGAGGACCTTCGATGCTTCGCCTGATCACGCCGGGCAACTCCGGCCCCAAAATGCCCCAGGGCCTGCTGTCGGTCGCCGGTGGCGCAGCCCTGCCCTTCGATGACCTCAACGCGCTGTTCGACGCGATCTACGAAGGGCCGATGGAAGCCACGCCCTGGCAGACCGCGCTGCGCCTGCTGCAGCAGACCTTCGGCGCGATGCACGTGACCATGATCCTGCGTCCGCCCTCGCCGCAGTCGGCCGGCTTCATGATCAACACCGACACGGTCGCCGACGATGCCACCGAGTCCTACCAGAGCCACTTCTTCGCGCTCGATCCCTTCGTCGCATTGCCCGAGGACCGGGTGATCACGCCGGAGGAACTGATCGGCGAGAACCGCTGGATCAGCAGCGCGCTGTACCGCGAATACCTGCGCCCGATGAACGTCGAGCACCTGCTCGGCGCCGACCTGCGCACGCAGGAAGGCATCGAGTGCCGCTTCCGTGTCTCGCGCGCCGCCGACATGCCGCCGTTCTCCGAGGCCGACAAGGCGCTGTGCAACGCGCTGCTGCCGCATATCAAGCGCGCGGTGCGCCTGCATGCGCAGATCGACACGCTGGAATGCGAGCGCCAGCTCTACGCCGGCACCGTCAACCGCATGCTGCTCGGCACCGTCAGCTTTGCCCACAACGGCGACGTGGTGGAGATGAATCCCGAGGCGCGCCGCATCCTCGCCGAGAAGGACGGTATCCGCGTCTCCGGCAACACCATCTGCCTGGACCGCAACGACGAAGGCCGCGAACTGCAGCGCATCATCCGCAAGGTCTGCGCCGGCGGTCCGGTGGACCCGGGCGTGATCGAGGCGCTGTCGGTGACGCGCCCCTCCGGCCGCATGAACCTCGGCGTGGTGGTCAAGCCGGCGCCCGCCAGCCCCTGGCCGCATGACAGCAAGCAGCGCCCGGTGGCGGTGATGTTCCTGCGCGATCCGGAGTGCAGCGGTAAGGCCTCCGAGGAAGCGATCCGCCGCCTGTTCGGCCTGACCCGCATGGAAGCGGCGCTGGCGCAGTGCCTGGCCGATGGCCTCACCGTGGAGGAAGCGGCGGAGAAGCTGCAGGTCAAACGCACCACCGCGCGCACCTACCTGCGCTTCATCTTCTGCAAGACCGGCGTGACACGGCAGACCAAGCTGGTGCGGACGCTGCTGAACAGCGTGGTTTCGCTGAGCTGAGACCAACCCTGTAACCATGTTCCTTCTCCCTCCGGGAGAAGGTGCCGCGCAGCGGCGGATGAGGGGCGCGCGATCCGCAGCTACTGCTCTCACATCTACCGGTGCCCCTCACCCCAACCCCTCTCCCGGTGGGAGAGGGGCAAGAAGGAATCCCCATGAACGAACTCAAGGACAAGGTCGCCCTCATCACCGGCGCCGCCAGCGGCATCGGCCGTGCCGCCGCGCTGCGCTTCGCCGAAGAGGGCGCGAAGCTGGTGCTGGCCGACATCGACACCACGGCCGGTGAAGCACTCGCCGCCGAACTGCCGCAGGCCGTGTTCCAGCGCTGCGATGTCTCGAAGCACGAGCAGTGCAGCGCGCTGGTGGAACTGGCGGAGCAGACTTACGGCCGCCTCGACATCGCCTTCAACAACGCCGGCATTTCCGACGGCCCGATCCCGCCGGGCACGCTGGACTACCCGCTGGAGCTGTGGGACCGCGTCATCGCGATCAATCTCTCCAGCGTGTTCTATTGCATGCGCGCGCAGGTGCGCTCGATGCTGAAGACCGGCGGCGGCAGCATCGTCAACACCGCCTCCATCGCCGGCCAGATCGCCTTTGCCGGCGTGCCCGGCTACGTCGCCGCCAAGCACGGTGTGGTCGGCCTGACCAAGACCGTCGCAGTCGAATACGCCGCGCAGGGCATCCGCTGCAACGCCATCGCGCCGGGCTTCATCGAGACCGCGATGACCAAGGATGTGCTGGGTGCCGAGCAGGGCCGGCAGATGATGGCGATGGCGGTGCCGCAGGGGCGAGCGGGTGAGGCGAGCGAGATTGCCGAGCTGGCGCTGTGGCTGGCTTCGCCGCGTGCGTCCTACGTCAATGGTGCGCTGATGGCGGCGGACGGCGGCTTCCTGGCGCGCTGAATTCTGGAATCTCCCTCTCCCCGCGTGCGGGGAGAGGGCCGGGGTGAGGGG
>DATILC010000031.1:0-8327 GCA_035476855.1 Solimonas sp.
TCTGCGGATCGCTCTTGCCCATGAAGATGAAGACCTTGCAGCGCGGGTCATTGGCGCCCGAGGTCCACCACTTGCGGCCGTTGACGACGTAGTCGTCGCCGTCGCGCACGATCGAGCTCTGGATGTTGGTGGCATCCGACGAGGCCACCTCCGGCTCGGTCATCGCGAAGGCCGAGCGGATCTCGCCGGCCAGCAGCGGCTTGAGCCACTTCTCCTTCAGCTCCGGCGAGGCATAGCGCTCGAACACTTCCATGTTGCCGGTGTCCGGTGCCGAGCAATTGAACAGCTCGGAGGCCCACAGCACGCGGCCCATGACCTCGCACAGCGGCGCGTACTCGAGGTTGCTCAGGCCGGCGCCGCGATCCGACTCCGGCAGGAACAGGTTCCACAGCCCGGCCTCGCGGGCCTTGGCCTTCAGCTCGTCGACGATCGCGGTCGGCTGCCAGCGGTCGCCCTGGGCGACCTGCTCCATGAACTTGTGCTCGTTGGGATAGACGTACTGGTCCATGAAGGCGTTGAGGCGCGCCAGCAGGTCCTTGGTTTTCGGTGAAGGGTCGAAGCTCATGTCGGTCTCCTGAATTCGTTTACTTGCGGGCGAGAATCTTCTCGACCTGTTGCCAGCCCAGCTCCGCCAGCGGCCCGGCGGCGCGGCCCATGTTCTCGGCCTGCTTGCTGGCGGCGGTGCCGTCCTTCACCCGGCCCATGATCCCCTGCAGGATCGCGCCGAGGCGGAACAGGTTGTAGGCCATGTAGAAATCCCAGTGGCTGGGGTCGATCGCGCCGCGGCCGGTACGCCGGCAGTACGTGGCGACGTAGTCGGCTTCCGAAGGAATGCCGAGTTCGGCCAGCCTGGCGCCGCCGAGGCCGCGGAACACGCCCTTGGGGATGTGCCAGGTCATCACGTGGTAGGCGAAGTCGGCCAGTGGATGCCCCAGCGTCGACAGCTCCCAGTCCAGCACGGCCAGCACGCGCGGCTCGGTCGGGTGGAAAATCATGTTGTCGAGGCGGTAGTCGCCGTGGACGATGCTGGTCTCGTCGCCCGGCGGGATATGCACGGGCAGCCACTCGATCAGGCGCTCGAAGGCCGGGATGCTCTCGGTCTCGGAGGCGCGGTACTGCTTGCTCCAGCGGTCGAGCTGGCGCGCGAAGTAGTTGCCGGGCTTGCCATACTCGGCCAGGCCGATGGCCTTGTAGTCGACCGAGTGCAGCGCCGCGATCACGCGGTTCATCTCGTCGAAGATCGCGGCACGCTCGGCGGGATTGGAACCGGGGATGGACGGATCCCACATCACGCGGCCGTCGACGCAGTCCATGATGTAGAAGGCGGTGCCAATCACCGACTCGTCCTCGCAGAGCGCATAGGTGCGCGCGACCGGGACATTGGTGTTCTGCAGCGCGGTGATGACGCGGTACTCGCGGTCCACCGCATGCGCCGAGGCCAGCAGCTTGCCCGGCGGCTTGCGCCGCAGCACGTACTGCCGGCCGCCGGCAATCAGCTTGTAGGTGGGGTTGGACTGGCCGCCCTTGAACTGCTCGACCACCAGATCGCCGGAGAAACCGGCGACATGCTGCTGCATGTAGCGCTGCAGCGCGGCGCTGTCGAAGCGGTGCCGCTCCTGCACCGCCATCGTGCCGTTGAAGCCTTCCTGCTCGCTCATGCTTCAGGCTCCCTGCGGCGTGACGACCAGCTTGCCGGAGACCTTGCGGTCCATCAGCAGGCGGATCGCTTCGGCGGCGCGGGACAGCGGATAGCTGCCGGCGATATGCGGCTTGAGCTTGCCTTCCTTCATCCAGCCGATCAGCGTGCCGATGTCGCGCAGGTTGTTCATCGGCTCGCGCTTGGCGTAGTCGCCCCAGAACACGCCGACGATGGCGCAGCCCTTGAGCAGCGCGAGGTTGATCGGGATCTTCGGGATTTCGCCGTTGGCGAAACCGATCACCAGCAGGCGGCCGCGCCAGGCGATCGAGCGCAGCGCGACTTCGGTGTAGGCGCCGCCGACCGGGTCGTAGACCACGTCCACGCCCTTGCCGCCGGTGAGCGCCTTGAGGCGTTCCTTGAGGTCTTCGGTCGAGTAGTCGATCAGTTCGTCGGCGCCGTGCTCCTTGCACACCGCCAGCTTCTCCGCGCTCGACGCGGCGGCAATCACCTTCGCCCCCAGCGCCTTGCCGATCTCGATCGCCGCCAGGCCGACGCCACCGGAGGCGCCCAGCACCAGCAGGGTCTCGCCGGCCTTGAGCGCGGCGCGATCCTTCAGCGCGTGGTAGGAGGTGCCATAGGTCATCACGAAGGACGACGCGGTGACGAAGTCCAGGCCCTCGGGCATCGGCAGCACCGCGCGCGCATCGGCGGCGACCTGCTCGGCGAAGGCGCCCCAGCCGGTGAAGGCGATGACCTTGTCGCCCGGCTTGACGTGTTTGACCTTCTCGCCGACGGCCTCGATCACGCCGGCGCACTCGCCGCCCGGCGAGAACGGGAACTCCGGCTTGAACTGGTACTTGCCCTGCACGATCAGGGTATCGGGGAAGTTCACGCCGGCGGCGTGCACGCGCACGATCGCCTCGTATTCCTTCGGCTGCAGGTCGGGGACTTCTTCCAGCGTGAGGGTCTCGGGCAGACCCCATTGCTTGCAGAGCAGGGCTTTCATGGTTCTAGTCCTTGTTGATTTTGTGAACTGCAATCGCAGTCCGTTCGTGCTGAGCCCGTCGAAGCATGGACGGACCGGACGCGAGGGTCCGGCGCGCCCGTTCACCCTTCGACAGGCTCAGGGCGAACGGTGGATGGGTCCGGTGACCGATCATGGCATCGGGTTGGTGGGCAGGCGGTCTTCGATGATGTCGCGCAGGCGCATCTCCACCGCAGGCCGGATGTTGGGATGGGTCAGGATGTAGAAGCGGCCGGCCTTGACGCCATCGAGCGTGATGCGCGCGACGTCGGTGGCGCTGAGCTTGCCCTTGCGCACCGCGGCGCGGACGCGCTCCTCGTAGGCAGCGGCCTCGGGATTGGACTCGGCCAGTTCCGGCGGACGATGGCGCGCGGCATCGGCGATGCCGGTGTTGACGTAGGCCGGGCACAGCACCGAGACGCCGATGCCGGCCTTCACCTGCTGCAGTTCGTGGTGCAGGCACTCGGACAGCACCACCACGCCATGCTTGCTGACGCAGTAGGCGCTGCTCGCCGGCACCGCCAGCAGGCCGGCGACCGACGCCGTGTTGACGATATGAGCCTCGCCACCCTGCTCCAGCATGCGCGGCACGAAGCTGCGGATGCCGTGGACCACGCCCATCAGATTGACGCCGAGGGTCCACTCCCAGTCCTGCGGCGTCGACTTCCATATCGGCCCGGCCACGGCGACGCCGGCGTTGTTGAACAGCAGGTGGGCGGCACCAAAGCGCTCCCAGGTCTGTTGGGCAACCGCCTCGACCTGCTCGGGCTTGCGCACGTCGCAGCGCAGCAGCAGCGCCTCGGCGCCGCCGAGCAGGGCCTGGGTGCCTTCGAGGCCGGCCATGTCGACGTCGGTCAGCGCCAGCTTCATGCCTTCGGCCGCGCAGAGGATCGCCAGTTCGCGGCCGAAGCCGCTGGCGGCGCCGGTGATGACGGCGACTTTTCCGTGGAGGTCTTTCATCAGGCGATCAGGTAGCCGCCGTCGACGTTGAGGGCGACGCCGGTGGTGTAGCTCGCCGCCGGCGAGACCAGGTACAGCACGGTGCCGGCCATTTCGTCGGGCTGGGCGACGCGGTTCATCGGCACGTGCTCCAGCACCTTGGTGACGACCTGCTTGTTCTGCACCAGCGTCGCCGCAAACTTGGTGTCGGTGAAGCCCGGCAGCAGCGCGTTGACGCGCACGCCCTGCGGCGCGCACTCGCGGGCGAAGGCCTGGGTCATCGAGATCACCGCCGCCTTGGTGATCGAGTAGATGCCCTGCAGCGGGCCGGGGATGACGCCGTTGACCGAGGCGACGTTGACGATGGCACCACCGCCGTTCTTCGCCATCAGCTTGACGCCGTTGGCGGACATGAAGAAGTAGCCGCGGATGTTGACGTCGACGGTCTTCTGGAAGGCGCCGAGGTCGGTCTCGAAGATCGGGCCGTAGTGCGGGTTGGTGGCGGCGTTATTGATCAGGATGTCGAGGCGACCGTGCTTTTCGCTGATCTGCGCGAAGATCGCGTCGATCTGTGCCATCTCGCCGATGTGGCAGGCGATGGCCTCGGCGCTGCCGCCGGCGGCGCGGATGCTCTCGGCCACCTTCTCGCAGTCCGGCAGCTTGCGGCTGGAGACGATCACGTGCGCGCCGGCGCTGGCGAGCGTGCGGGCGATGGACTCGCCGATACCGCGGCTGGCGCCGGTGACCAGGGCGATCTTGCCCTTCAGCTGGAACAGTTCTGCAGCGTTCATGCCGATGATCCTTATCGATAGGTAATGAGTTTTGCGTCCCGGAGCTGCTCCAGGTGCGCGTAGCTGTTGAGCGTGCTCAGCGTCACCAGGCCCGGCTGGTGCAGCAGGCGGGTGACGCTGCTGTTGGCCAGGGTCCAGTTCAGCGTGGCGGCACGGGCATCGCTCAGACCCAGCAGTTCCTGCACGATCGTGGTGATCGGGCCACCGGAGGTGAACACCACGGCGCGACGCGAGGGTTCCGCATCGTCCACCAGGCGCTGTACCGAGCCGGTACAGCGCGTGCGGAAGGCGCTCCAGGTCTCGCGGTATTCGTGGTCGTACTTGCCCGACATCCAGCGGTCCATCGCGATCTCGAACATCTGCTGGAAGGCGCGCCGCGGATTTTCCTGGTGCACGACAGCGAATTCCTTCGCCGCCGCGCGCCCGGTCAGTTCGCTGCGCACCCGGTCGAGCACCTCGACGTGGTCGTACTCGTCCAGGCCCGGGTCGACGACCCAGTCGGCGGCCGGTGGCACGTCGGCCATCTGGGCCAGGCAGGCCTCGGCGGTCTGGCGGTGGCGGCGCAGGCCGCCAAGCACCACGCGGTCGAAGCTCAGCCCGCATTGGCTGAACCAGCGGCCGAGGATCCGCGACTGCTCGACGCCGAGTTCGGAGAGGTTGTCGTAGTCAGCCGCGCCGAACGAGGCCTGGCCATGACGCACAAGAAATATCTGTCCCATGGGCGGTGCTTTTCCTGATTTGCAGCGAGCTTAGGCAGGTCACTAGAATCATTCCAATGAATAGTTGGAATCATCTGGTATTAATCGCATGCATATAAGACGCATCGACCTGAACCTGTTCGTGGTGTTCGACGCCATCTATACCGAGGGCGGCATCACCCGCGCGGCGGAGAAGCTGAACCTGACCCAGCCGGCGATCAGCCATGCCCTGGCCCGCCTGCGCGAACGCTTCGGCGACCCGTTGTTCGAGCGCGAGGGCCGCGAGATGGTTCCGACGCCGATGTCGCGCAACCTGATCGAACCGGTGCGCCGCTCGCTGCGCGGCCTGGAGATCATGCTCAGCGAAGTCGACTACTTCGATCCGGCGACCACGGAGCGACAGTTCAACATCGGCGTGCGCGACGTGCTGGAGGCGACGCTGCTGCCGACGCTGATGCAGCATGTCTGCGCGCGCGCTCCGCTGATCAGCATCGCCGCGGTGCGCGCCGACCGCCGCGACCTCGAGGCCGAGCTGGCCGCGGGCACGCTGGATGCCGGCATCGACACCCTGCTGCCGATGTCCGAGCAGATCCGCCGCCTGCCGCTGGAGCCCGATCGCATGGTGGTGATCGCGCGCAAGGGCCATCCGAAGGTGCGGGCCTCGCTGGATCTCGACGGCTACCTGCGCCAGGAGCACGTGCAGGTCAGTTCGCGCCGTGCGGGACAAAGCCTGGAGGACGTCGAGTTGAGCCGCCTCGGACTGCAGCGCCGCGTGCGCCTGCGCTGCCAGCATTACTTTGCCGCCTGCCGCGTGGTCAGCCAGAGCGACCTGCTGCTGACCATGCCGGAAAGCTACGCGCATATCGCCAATGCGCAGTTCGGCAACCGCATCCTGCCGCTGCCGCTGGACATGGTCGGCCTCGATGCCTATCTCTACTGGCATGCAAACGTCGAGAACGAACCGGCCAACCGCTGGCTGCGCGAGCAACTGCAGCAGGCGCTGGTGCTGGCCCGCGAGTAGCACGCCACGGCGTTGACGCTGCCGCGGCCGCGGCGCAGTCTGGCCACTTGCGGGAGCAGGACTCCGCAGGCAGGGCCGGGACATGCTGCAGGCGAGGTGCAGGCACTGGGGACGGGTCGCATTGCTGTGCGGCTGCATGTTCGGCAGCGCCCGCGCGGCCACGCCGGCCGAGACCACCTTCATCGTCGCCAACACCCAGTTCACCGTGTTGCACGAGGTCGGTCACGTGATGCTGTCGGGGCTGGACCTGCCCTTCCTCGGCGGCGAGGAGGAAGCCTCCGACCAGCTCGCCGCCGTGTCCCTGCTGTTGTCGAGCCGCCCGCAGCGCGATCCGCGGGCCGCCGACCGGCTGGTGGTCGCGGCGCAGGGATGGCTGATCGAATGGGCCCTGCACCAGGCCGGCGGCCATCGCTTCGAATACTGGGACAGCCATCCGCTGGATATCCAGCGCTACTACAACCTGCTGTGCATGCTGCATGGCGGCGTGCCCAATGCCGAGACGCGGCTGCACAACCAGCTGCAGCTGCCCTACCCGCGCATCTGGCGCTGCGGCGACGAATACCAGCGCGTGCTGCGCAGCCTGCAGTGGATCAGCCGCACGCGGGGTGGCGCCGCCGATGCGCGACGCCGCAGCGCGGCGCGGGTCGGTGTGGTCTACGAAAAACCCAGCACACCGGAGCGCGCGGCCCTGCATCGCATGCTGCTCCACAGCGGCGTAATGGAGCAGAGCGCGCGCATCATCGAGACCCATTTCCCGCTGCCGCAGGACATCAGCATCGTCGTCGCCAACATCTGCGGCCCCACTGCCTACTGGCTGGCCGTGCGCCAGGAGATCATCGTCTGCTACGCCCTGCTGGAACGCTTCGCCTGGCTGGCGCGCTACCAGGCCTGCCTGCGCCCGCTGGAGCCGCGGCAGGCGGCACGACGTCCACCGGAAGAGGACGAGGTCGCCGCCTGCGTGGCGCGGCGCATGGAGCAGTTCGGCGATTGATGCGCCGCGTTGCCGATGTCTCCCGGCCGCAGCAGAAGCTGCGTATGCTGCGGCGGTCATTTCACCGGGAAGCGCGATGATCCTCGACCGCCTCAAGGCCCTGCGCAGCGCGCTCGGCCGCCGCAGCTGGGAACTGCTGCTGGACCGCGTCTATCCGCTGGTCGACGCCACCGGCGCCGAGGAAGGTCAGCCCTTCCCGCACGACTACGCGATGCCGCCGCACACGGAGTCGAAGCGCTACGGCTGGACCCACTACGGCGTGATGATCCCGGACCTGCCGGCGCCGCACCGCTTCTTCTCGATCATGTCGATTGTCGGCACGCCGGGCGCGCTGGCCTTCGACAACGACTTCGCCCTGCGCGATACGCCGCGCCGCAACGCCACCGTGGTCAGCGGCACTGCGGCGACGCATCCGGCGCACTTCGGCAGCCATTCGATCGGGGCCGATTGCGAGATGGCGGCGGATGGGTCCGTCGTGCGCTTCGGCAACGAGGTGGAGTTCCGCGGTGAATATCCGCGCTACCGGGTGCGCGCCGAATACGCCGGCTTCCGGCTCGACCTCGACATCCGCAATACCGACAAGGTGTCGTGGTTCATGAAGACGCCGCTGTACGACCACTTCAGCCTGCTGTCGCAGTACAGCGGCCAGCTGCGCTGGCGCGGCAAGACCAGCGAGGTCGCCGGACTCTGCACCTTTGAGTACGCCGCCTGCTCCAGCCCCTACCTGCTGCGCGACCGGCCGCTACCACCGGCCTTGAAGCTGCCGCTGGATTTCTTCACCTACCAGATCATCAACCTCGATCCGCGCGAGCAGCTGCTGCTGACCAAGGTGTGCATCAGCGGCGCCACTGCGGTGAGCCGCATCTACCTGCGTTCGCTGGAGCAGAACGGCGTGCGCCATCCCGCGGAGTTCGAGGTGCTGGAGTACCGCGAGGAGGATGGCGTGGCGCCGGACGGGCGGCGCATGCGCCTGCCGCAGCGTTTCCGCTGGAGCGCCGCCGGTGACGATGGCGAGCCCCTGCTGGAATTGCAGGGCGAGGTCGACACGCCCTTCACCTTCGGCCTCGGCAGCGGCTATGTCGGCGGCTACCGCTACGCCGGAAACTACCGCGGCCGGAAGATCTCCGGCCGCGGGTATATCGAGTACATCGATCGGCTGCAGGGCTGAGGGCAGGAAAAGCTGTTTGCCACGGATTTACACGGACAACACGGATTCAAAAGCAA
>DATILC010000032.1:0-36402 GCA_035476855.1 Solimonas sp.
TTTTCCAAGTCGCTGGCCCGCGAGATCGGCTCGCGCAACATCACCGTCAACGTCGTCGCGCCGGGCTTCATCGACACCGACATGACGCAGAAGCTGGGCTCTGATGCGCGCGAAGCCCTGCAAAAACAGATTCCGCTCGAACGCCTCGGCAAACCGGAAGATATCGCTGCTGCGGTAGCCTTCCTGGCATCGAAGGAAGCCGGTTACATCACTGGCGAAACCCTGCACGTCAATGGTGGCATGTTGATGGCCTGACACCCCCGGGCCTGCGCTGTCAAGATGCTGTCAAGTATCGGCGCGGGCTTGTGTTTTTGCCGCAATGCACCACTACAATACGCTGCCTCTCAAACACATAGATTGTCTCAGGAGTAATGCATGAGCACGTTGGAAGAGAAAGTCAAAAAGATCATCGCTGAACAGCTTTCGGTCAGCGAAGATCAGATCACCCCGGATGCTTCGTTCGTCGAAGACCTCGGTGCTGACTCCCTGGACACGGTCGAGCTGGTGATGGCGCTGGAAGAAGAGTTCGAAATCGACATCCCGGACGAGGAAGCCGAAAAGATCGTCACCTTCCAGGACGTTCTGAACTACATCAAGGCCCACACCCAGCAGGGTTGATGGCGCCGGGTACACCCAGCAAAAGAAATCCCAAAGCAGGAATCATCTTATGAGCCGCAGACGCGTCGTCGTCACCGGCCTGGGCATTGTCTCGCCCGTCGGCAATACGATTGATAGCGCATGGGAGTCGATTCTCGCCGGGCGTTCCGGCATCGGCCCCATCGAGTACCACGATGTCTCGGCCTATACCACCCGCTTCGGAGGGATGATCAAGGGCTTCCGGGCCGAGGATTACCTCGGCCCGAAAGAAGCCCGCCGGACCGATCCGTTCATCCACTACGGCGTCGCCGCGGCCAAGCAGGCGATCAAGGACTCCGGTCTGGAGATCACCGACGCCAACCGCGAGCGCATCGGCATCTGTGTCGGCTCCGGCATCGGCGGCATCGGCACCATCGAGTCGGAGTGCGGGATCCTGCACAAGTCCGGCCCGCGCAAGATGTCCCCGTTCTTCGTGCCCTCGTCGATCATCAACATGATCTCGGGCCATATTTCCATCGACCTCGGCATCACCGGCCCCAACCTGGCCACGGTGACCGCCTGTACCACCGCCACCCACGCCATCGGCATCGGCGCGCGGCTGATCCAGTACGGCGATGCCGATGTCTTCGTGGTCGGTGCCGGCGAAGCCGGCTCGGCCCCGGCCGGGTTGGCGGGCTTCTGCCAGGCCCGCGCCCTGTCCACCCGCAACGACGATCCGACCCGCGCCAGCCGTCCCTGGGACCGCGACCGCGACGGCTTCGTGCTCGGCGACGGCGCCGGCGTGCTGGTGCTGGAAGAGTTGGAGCATGCCAAGGCGCGCGGCGCGCGCATCTATGCCGAGTTCGTCGGCTTCGGCATGTCCGGCGATGCCTCCCACATCACGCTGCCGCCGGATGACGGCAACGGCGCGCGCCGCTGCATGCAGGCCTGCCTGCGCGACGCCAAGGTCAATCCTTCGGACGTGCAGTACGTCAACGCCCACGGCACCTCGACCCCGGCCGGCGACATCGCCGAAACGCTGGCGGTGAAGGGTGCCTTCGGCGACCACGCCTACAAACTGGCGGTGTCCTCGACCAAGTCGATGACCGGCCACCTGCTCGGCGCCGCCGGCGGCATCGAGGCGATCTTCAGCGTGCTGGCGCTGCGCGACCAGGTGATCCCGCCGACGATCAACCTCGAAAACCCGAGCGAAGGCTGCGATCTGGACTACGTGCCGCACACCGCGCGGCAGGCCAGTCTCGACATCGTCATCTCCAACTCCTTCGGCTTCGGCGGCACCAACGGCACGGTCGCCTTCAAGCGCTTCGCGTAAGCGGTGCTTGGCGTACACTCTGCGCGCATGAATTTGCGCGCAGAAATCGCTGGTTCCATTGACCTTTTCGAAGTGCATCGGCGCGCGCCGGAGCGCTATCCCTTCCTGCTGCAGAGCGTCGCCGGGCATCCGCAGTCCGGCCGCTACGACATCCTGTTCGGATTCCCCGGCGCGGTGCTGAGCCGCGGCCCGGCGGATCATTCCGACTTCTTCGCCGAACTGGCCGCAGCCTGGCGGCTGACGCCCGCCGCTCCCGTGCACGCCGACCTGCCGTTCTGCGGCGGCTGGTTCCTGCTGCTGGGCTACGAAGCCGCGCGCTTCGTCGAACCCAGCCTGCGTCTGCCACCGTCGCCGCATGCGCTGCCGGATGCGCTGGCGGTGCGCTGCAGCGCCGCTGCCATCCACGACCGCGAGCGCGGTGTGACCACGCTGGTCGCCGAAGCCGATCCGGCGCAGCTGGAGCAGCTCCGGCAGGATGTGGATAACTACTTTAACAACGTTCAGCAAGATATTGATATTGAACTAATATCATCTGTGGAAGAAGATCCGGACGCAGGCTTCATTGAAGGCGTCGGGCGGATCCTCGATTACCTGCGCGAAGGCGACATCTTCCAGGCCAACCTGTCGCGCGCCTGGCGCGCCCGGCTGCAACCCGGCTGCGGCTACCAGCAGGTCTACCGGCGCCTGCGCCGGCGCAATCCGGCGCCCTTTGCCGGGCTGGCCTGCTGGAACGGCGCCGCCGTGGTCAGCTCCTCGCCGGAGCGGCTGCTGCAGATCGACGGGCGCTGGGCGCAGACGCGACCGATAGCCGGCACCCGCCCGCGCAGCGCCGATGCCAGCGAGGACAACGCGCTGAAGCAGCGCCTGATCGGCAACCTCAAGGAGCGCGCCGAGCACGTCATGCTGATCGACCTCGAGCGCAACGACCTTGGCCGCGTCTGCGAGCCGGGCAGCGTCGAGGTCAGCGAGCTGATGACGGTGGAGAGCTACGCCCACGTCCACCACATCGTCTCCAACGTCCGCGGCCGCCTGCGCGAGGGCATCGGCCCCGGCGAGGCGCTGCGTGCGGTGTTCCCGGGCGGCACCATCACCGGCTGCCCCAAGGTGCGGGCGATGCAGATCATCGCCGAGCTGGAAGGGGTCGGCCGCGGCCCCTACACCGGTGCGATGGGCTACCTCTCGCATGGCGGGCGGCTCGACACCAACATCCTGATCCGCAGCCTGGTCTGCGAGGGCGATCGCGTCAGCTTCCGCACCGGCGCCGGCATCGTCGCCGACTCGAAAGCGGAGGCGGAACTGGCCGAGACCCGTGCCAAGGCGCGGGGTCTGCTACTGGCGCTGGGAGCGGCGGTGTGAGCGGCGTGGCGCTGTACAACGGCAGCCGCCCCGGCCCCGAACTGGCCTGGTCGCGCGGCCTGCACTACGGCGACGGCGTGTTCCGCACCCTATTGGTGTGGGATGGCGAGGTGCTGGATCTCGATCTGCAGCTGGACGTGCTCGCCGGCGATGCTGCGCAGCTTGGCCTTGATTCGCCGCCGCGGCCGCTGCTGCGGGTCGAGCTGGCGCAGCTGGCGCAGGGCCAGCCGCGGGCCGTGCTGAAGCTGATGCTGCTGCGCCGTGCCGGCGGCCGCGGCTACCAGGCCGCGCGGCGCGATTGCGATCGCCTGCTGCTGCGCTCGGAAGCGCCGCTGTATCCGGCAGCGCACTGGAGCGAAGGCGTGCGCAGCTTCATCTCGCCGCGGCTCCTGGCGGCACAACCGCAGCTGGCGGGCATCAAGCACCTCAACCGTCTGGAACAGGTGCTGGCCAGCGGCGACTGGCCCGCCGACGCCGACGAGGCGCTGCTCTGCAACGCCGCCGGCAACCCGGTCTGCGGTTCACGCAGCAACCTGTTCCGCGTGAAGCAAGGGCGCCTGCTCACTGCAGGCCTTTCGGACTGCGGCATCCGCGGCATGATGCGTCGTAAAATCATCGACCTGGCCCAAGCACTGCAGATTCCCGTGGACATCGAAGACAGTCGCCCCGAAACCCTCCGGCAAGCGGACGAAGTGCTGCTCAGCAACAGCCTGATCGGCATCTGGCCGCTGCGCCAGGTCGACGATCACTGCTGGCCTGCACCGGGCCCGATCACCCAGCGACTGATGGCCGCACTGGGCCATCCAAGGCTTTGCTGATGCGCTTCCTGCTCAAGCTGTTCCTGCTCGCGATCATTGCCGGTGCCGCCGTCTGGTGGGACGCCAGCCGCCTGCTCGGCAGGCCGCTGCCGCTGCAGCAGTCGACGCCGGTGGAGATCCTGCCGGGCAGCAGCCTCAGTGCGGTGCTGGCAGACCTGCAGCAGCGTGGTGTGCTGCAGCCGGCGCGGCTGGGTCTGTACACGCGGCTGTATGCGCGGGCGACCGGCGTCTCCGGCAGCCTGAAGGCCGGTGAGTACGAGTTGCCGCCCGGCAGCAACGTGCTGGCCATGCTCAACCTGTTCGTCGAGGGCAAGACCCGGCTGCACGAACTGCGCATCGTCGAGGGCTGGACCTTTGCCCAAGCGCTGGCGGCGGTGCGGGCCGATCCGATGCTGCGCCAGACCCAGCCGGAAGCCAGCGCGGAGGAGTTGATGGCGACCCTCGGCGCGGCCGGGCGTCATCCCGAGGGCCGGCTGTTCCCCGACACCTACAAGTTTCCCAAGGGCACCACCGACCTGGCCTTCCTGCGCCGCGCGGCCGAGGCGATGGACCGCACGCTGCAGCAGGAGTGGGAGGCGCGCGATCCGGACCTGCCCTACGCGACACCGGAGGAGGCGCTGGTCATGGCCTCGGTGGTCGAGAAGGAAACCGGTGCCGTGGCCGAGCGCCCACAGATCGCCGGCGTGTTCGTGCGGCGCCTGCGGCTGGGCATGCGGCTGCAGACCGATCCGACCGTGATCTACGGCATCGGTGCAGACTTCGACGGCAACATCACCCGCGAACACTTGCTGGCCGATACCCCGTACAACACCTACACCCGCGATGGCCTGCCGCCGTCGCCGATCTGCCTGCCGGGCCGTGCTGCAATCCACGCGGCGCTGCATCCTGCGGCGGGCAATGCGCTGTACTTCGTGTCGCGCGGCGACGGCAGCCACCAGTTCTCCGATACGCTGGCCGAGCATGACGCCGCGGTGCGGCGCTTCCAGCTGGGACAGCCGTGAGCGCGGCATCCGCAGGCCGCGGCCGCTTCATCGTGCTGGAGGGCGGCGAGGGCGCCGGCAAGTCCACGCATGCCGCCAGCATCCGCGACTGGCTGCAGGCGCGCGGCCGCGAGGTGGTGCAGACCCGCGAACCGGGCGGCTCGCCGCTGGCGGAGGGCATCCGCAAGCTGGTGCTGGAAAGCTGGACCGAGGGCATCTCTGCCGAGACCGAGGTGCTGCTGATGTTCGCCGCGCGCGCCGCGCACCTGCGCGCGACCATCCTACCGGCACTGGCGGCGGGCAAGGATGTGGTCTGCGACCGCTTTGTCGACTCCAGCCACGCCTACCAGGGCGCCGGCAAGGGTGTCGACGCGGAGCACCTGCTGGCCCTGCAGCGTCTGGTGCTGAAGGACCTGCAGCCGGACCTGGTGCTGCTGTTCGACCTGCCGCCGGAGCAGGGCCTGGCGCGGGCCCGGCACCGCGGCGACGCCAACCGTTTCGAGGATGAGTCGCTGGCCTTCATGCGCCGCGTGCGCGAGTGCTTCCTGCAGCGCGCCCGCGAGGGCGGCGCGCGCTATGCCGTGATCGATGCCGCGCCGCCACTGGAGGCGGTGCGCCAACAACTGCTGGGTGTGCTGGAGAGCCGGCTGTGAACCCGATGCAACCCTTGCCCTGGCAGCAGGAGATCTGGCTCGATCTCAGTGCGCTGGTGCTGCAGAAGCGCCTGCCGCAGGCGATGCTGCTGGCTGGCCCGGCCGGCGTCGGCAAGCGCCAGTTCGCGCGTGCGCTGGCCGCCTTCGTGCTCTGTGAATCGCGTTCCGGCTATGCCTGCGGGCAATGTCGTGGCTGCGCGCAGCTGGCCGTTGGCAATCATCCCAACGCGCTGCTGCTGAGCCGGGAGGGCCTGCACGGCCTGGCGCTGACCGACAGCGGTCGCCACGACACCGGGCTGGCGCACTGGATTCCGGACAAGGACAGCAAGAAGCGCGACATCACCATCGACGCCAGCCGCCGCATGATCGAGATGATCTCGCTGTCGAGCCACTACCAGGGCGCCAGGTTAGTGCTGGTCGACCCGGCCGATGCGCTCAACGAAAACAGCGTCAACGCCCTGCTCAAGACCATCGAGGAACCGCCGGCCAACACCCACCTGCTGCTGATCACCGAGCGCCTGCAGGCCCTGAAGCCGACGCTGCGCAGCCGCTGCCAGCGGCTGCGCTTCGCGGCGCCGGAAGAGGCGGTCGGGCTGGAATGGCTGCAGCAGCAACTGCCCACGGCCGACGCAGCGCTGCTGCGCGAGGCCCGCGGTGCACCGCTGCGGGCGCTGGAACTGGCCGCTTCCGATGCCCGCGGCCAGGCGCGCGAATGGGCCGAGTTGCTGGGCGGAGTGCTGGCGCTGAAGCAGGAACCGATTGGTGCAGCGCAGCGTATCGGCAAGGACGAGGTCGCTGCCTTCATGGCCTGGCTGCCGGGCTGGCTGACCGAGCGCCTGCGCCAGGCACTGACCGGTGGGGTCGCGCTGCTGCCGCCGCCGGAACTGCACCGGCTGCTGCAGGAAACCATCGATGCACGGCGCCGGCTGGAGGGCAATGCCAATCCGCAGATGCTGCTGGAGGCACTGCTGGTACTGGCCTCAAGGCAGGCCCGCGACAACCGGCGCGCAGCCTGATGTCGAATTCGGGTACATTCGTGGGACTAGAAGATTGATGGAGGGGAAGTGAGTACACCTGCACCGCGCCCGGGCGGCGCCCAACCCGGCATTCTCACGCTCAACATCAAGGACAAGTCGGCGCTCTACGTCGCCTACATGCCCTTCGTGAAGAACGGCGGGCTGTTCATTCCCACCAACAAGGAATATCGCCTGGGCGACGAGGTGTTCATCCTGCTGACCCTGATGGAGAGCGCCGAACGCATTCCGGTGGCCGGCAAGGTGGTCTGGATCACGCCGCGCGGCGCGCAGAACAAGCGGGTCCAGGGCATCGGCGTGCAGTTCAGCACGCAGGACGCCGGTGCCACCCAGAAGAAGATCGAGGCCCTGCTGGCCGGCGCCCTCGGCGCTGACCGCCCGACCCACACGATGTAGTTTCTCCCTTGTGGGAGCGGCTTCAGCCGCGAACGCGGGTCACCACGAGCGACATCCATCGCGGCTAAAGCCGCTCCCACGAAAGCGGGACATGCTCAGGCCGCGGGCGGAATGCCCTTGTCGAGCACGTAGGCGTCGTAGCCCTTCTGCGTCAGGATGAACACGGCCACCGAACTGCGGCGGCCGGTGTCGCAGCAGACGATCCAGGTGACGCCCGGCTCGACCATGTTGAGCTTCATGCGCAGCATGTACAGCGGCAGGTTGAGCGAGCCCTTCAGGCTGTGCGCCTGGAACTCGCTGGGCAGGCGTACATCCAGCCAGCGTGCCTTGCCGCTGTCGACCAGCTTCTGCGCTTCCAGCAGGCTGATCTTGCGTGACAGCGGGTCGTTGAGCAGCTTGCGGAAATCATCCTTCGACAGGCGCATCAGGCTGCCGCGCGTCAGCGCAGTGACCGTGGCATTGCGCTTGGCATCCGAGATCAATGCCTCTTCACCAAAACAGGAACCGGTTTCCAGCTCGGCCAGGCGTATCGGCTTCTGGTTGGGTTGTTCGCGGGTGACGATGCAGCGGCCGGACATGATGGCGTAGAAGTAGTCGCCGTCCTCGCCCTGCTTCACCATGACCTGGCCCGGCTCCATCTTCACTTCCTGCATGCGCATGAACATCGCCTGCAGGTTGGACGGCGGAACCATCTGGAAGGTACGCATCTGCAGCAGCTTGGACATCCAGTCGTCGCTGGAGCCACTGTCGCCGCCGGACTGCAGCTCGCCGACCTCGAAGGAACCGGTCTGGTCCCAGGTCAGCATGACATCGAGCAGGCCGGCATCGACCGTCATCACCTCGATGTTGCCGTGGGCGCGGGCCGAGACCTTGCGCGGCGACTGGTGGGCGATGCGGTGATGGGCGGTGGGATCGCCGGCGCGCAGCCGGGCGATGGCCTTGCCGTTTACGTCCTCGAGGTGGATCTCGCCGCTGATCAGGAACATCGCGTTCTTGGCGTCTTCGCCGATCTTGAACAGATATTCGCCGGAGCGCATTGCCCGGATGATCGACTTCCTGGCCAGGTCGCCACGGCTTTCAGGCCGCAGCGCGTTGAGCGGCACATAGTTCGCGAAAATGGACGGATCGACCGCCTTGTCCGTACTCATTGAAAATCCAACTCCGGAGGGACGGTTACAGGTTGTTCTCGGGCAATGCTAGCACGCAAGCCCCTGATTACAACGAAACAGCTAGCCGCCGATCACAGAACATCGGCCCAGCGCGGCGAGGCCGCAAAGGCCGCATGGATCAGTCCGACATGCGAGTAGGCCTGCGGGAAATTTCCCCACATGCGACGGCTGCCGGTTTCATAGTCCTCGGCCAGCAGGCCCAGCGGCGACTGCAGCCGCTCGATCGCGGCCATCGCCTGGCGGGCTTCCTCCAGTCGCCCGGTCGACGCAAGTGCCTCGACCAGCCAGAAACTGCAGATCAGGAAGGCCACCGAGGTGCTGCCCAGACCGTCGTCGGCGTGGTAGCGGAACAGCCAGCCGTCCTGCGACAACTCCCTGCGCACGGCGTCGATGGTCGCTGCCAGCCGCGGATCCCGTGGCGGCAGGAATCGCAGGACCGGCATCTGCAGCAGTGCCGCGTCCAGATCCTGGCCGCCATAGGCCGAGACGAAGTTGCCGCAGGAGGAACTCCAGGTCCGCGCCACGATCTCCTCATGGATCTTCGCCGCTGCGGCGCGGAATTCATCTGCGTGCTGTGGGCGGTGGCGTGCGGCAATCTGCGCCATGCGATCGGCGGCGGCCCAGCACATCAGGCTGGAAAAGGTCTGCGGCTGCCACTCCTTGCGGAACTCCCAGATGCCCGCGTCCGGTGTGCCTGCGACGGCTATGGCCTTGCGTGCCAACCGCTCCAGCAGGTCCAGCGTCGCCGGCGAGCGCTCCTGCTGGAAGCGGTCGTCCATGAACACCGGCGTCAGCGCCAGCACCATTTCGCCGAACACGTCGTGCTGCTGGTGCAGTGCTGCCGCGTTGCCGACGCGTACCGGGCCGTCGCCATTGAATCCGGCCCAGTGCGAGAGCGTGGATTCCTCCAGGTCGGAGCGGCCGTCGACGCGATACAGCGGTTTCAGGTCCAGCGCGGGTGACTCGGCGGCGATGTTGAGCAGGTACTGGATGAAGTGCTCGCGCTCCTCGAAGTGGCCGAGCAGGCGCAGCGCCGACAGCACGTAATAGGCGTCGCGCAGCCAGCAATACCGATAGTCCCAGGTGCGGCCGCTGCCGGGGGCTTCGGGGATCGAGGTGGTCATCGCCGCGACGATGGCGCCGGTGTCCTCGTAGCAGTGCAGCTTCAGCGCCAGCGCCGAGCGGAGCACCTGCTGCTGGTACAGCGGCGGGATGTTGCAGTGCTTCACCCAGCGTTGCCAGTAGCGCAGCGTCTGCATCAGCAGGCGCTCGCACAGTGCCGGCAACGGCTCTTCGACCGGCGTGCCCCAGGTCAGCAGCAGGTGCTTGCGCTCGGTCAGCGCGAACGGCCGGGCATCGAGGTAGGACAGCGGGATATCGGTGTTGAGCCGCAGGGGCGCCGCATAGCCCTCGTAGCGGATGTGATTGGAGCCGGTGGTGCGCCGCGGAGCCGCCTTGGACCAGCCCAGGCAGGGATTGCAGCCGACCCGGAGCAGCGGCGTGCCGGACAACGGCTCGATGATGCGGACCAGCTGGGTCGGACGGTACATGCGCTCGTGCTGCATGAAGCGCGGCGCGAAGTCGAGCACCCGCAGGCTGCCATCCTCACTGTGGAACACCGTCTCGAGGACGTTGGAGTTGCGCAGGTACTGCTGGACGCCGGTACCACCGGCCGCCGGCGTGACGCTGAACTCGCCGCCGGCCGGATCCAGCATCCGGCCGAACACGGGCTCGGCGTCGAAGCGCGGCAGGCAGCACCAGACAATGCTGCCGCTGCGCTCGACGAGTGCGGAAATCTGGCAGTTGCCGATGAGCCCGAGGTCTTCGAGTCGCATCCTGCCACGCTAGCAGCCGAAACCGACCGCTGGCTTAACACGACGGGGCTCAGGGTCGGGCAGGCGGGATCTTGGCCTCCAGCGGACTGTCCCACTGCGCCGGGCGCGGCGGCGGCGCGGTGATGCCCTTGCGTGCACGCATCACCGGCGCGACCTGTCGCACCCAGCCTTCGAGCTGCAGGCGGATCAGTGCATCGTTGTTCAGCAGTGGGGCCTGCAGTGCCAGCCCGCTGAGCAGACTGCTGAGCTGCAGGAAGATCTCAGCTGGCCGCTGGCGCGGATCGCTGGATTCGAAGTAGTGGTTGGCCGCCGGCTCGAACAAGCGCATGACCCGCGGCAGCAGTCCGCGCAGGGCTTCGGACAGGGCAGGGTCGCGCTGGCTCGCCGCCACCAGCTCGCAGTAGGCGCGGTACAGCGGCGTCGAGAAGATCTGCTCCCAGGTGGCGTGCACCAGCGCGCCGAGGCGGTCGTCCTCGGACGAGATCGACAGCAGCAGCTCGCCGAGCCGGCGATAGGTGCGCTTCAGCAGGTCCTCGGCCGCGTCGATCATCAAGGCCTGCTTGTTCGGGTAGTGATGTACCTGTGCGCCGCGAGAGACGCCGGCACGGCGCACGATCGAACTCAGGGTGCTGCCCGCGTAGCCATCCACCGACAGGCTTTCCAGCGTCGCCGTCAGCAGGCGCTTGCGCATCGCGCTGCTGCGCTCTTCGTGCGTGCGGCGCTGTTTGACCGGGGTGGGGGACTTCATGGCGGGCGCGATTCTCGGCATCTCGGGTACCTGAGGCAAGCAAATTCTGAACGCTGTGAAGGGCTTGTCACTTCCGGTCGATCCGGACATTGACAGGCCGGGGCCGGATTTAATTATATACAGTCCAGACTGTATGTAAATTTCCTTTCCCCTGGAGCGCCCCATGATCCCAAGAAGCCTGTTCTCGGCTGAGCACGAAGATTTCCGCAAGACTGTCCGCCGTTTCTTCGCCGAGGAGGTCGTCCCTCACCGTGAAGCCTGGGAGGCGCAGCAGCACGTCGACCGCCGCCTGTGGAACAAGGCCGGCGAGATGGGCCTGCTCTGCGTGACCATGCCGGAAGAGTTCGGCGGCCTGGGCGTGGATCGCACCTACAGCACGATCCTGATGGAGGAGCAGTCCTATGCCGGTGACTCCGGCGTCGGCTTCTCGCTGCACTCCGACATCGTCGCGCCCTACATCAACAACTTCGGCACCAAGGAACAGAAGGCCAAGTACCTGCCGAAGATGGCGACCGGCGAACTGGTCGGCGCCATCGCGATGACCGAGCCGGGCACCGGCTCGGACCTGCAGGCGGTCAAGACCACGGCGGTGGCCGATGGCGACCACTACATCCTCAACGGCTCCAAGATCTTCATCACCAACGGCTACCTGTGCGACCTGGTCATCGTCGTTGCCAAGACCGGCAACTCCGGCGAGGGCGCCAAGGACATCTCCCTGCTGCTGGTCGAGGCCAACAGCCCGGGCTTCAGCAAGGGCCGTCCGCTGAAGAAGATCGGCATGCATGCGCAGGACACCTGCGAGCTGTTCTTCGAGAACGTCAAGGTGCCGAAGGCCAACCTGCTGGGGGCCAAGGAAGGCATGGGCTTTGTCATGCTGATGCAGGAGCTGGCCTGGGAACGCCTGATGATCGCGATCACCTCGGTCGCCGGTGCCGAGGCCGCGCTGAAGCAGACGCTGGAATACACCCGTGGCCGCAAGGTATTCGGCAAGCCGGTGGCGAGCTACCAGAACACCCGTTTCAAGCTGGCCGAGATGAAGGGCGAACTGGCGATCGGCCGCGTCTACGTCGATCGCTGCATCGAGCTGGTGCTGAAGAAGAAGCTCGGCGTCGATGATGCCGCCACCGCCAAGTACTGGACCTCGGACCTGATGAGCAAGGTGATCGACCAGTGCCTGCAGCTGCACGGCGGCTACGGCTACATGCTGGAGTACCCGATCGCTCGCGCCTACATCGATTCGCGTGCCCAGCGCATCTACGGCGGCACCAACGAAATCATGAAGGAACTGATTGCCCGGACGATGTAACGGGCTGACACGTCCCTGTGCAAGTCCAGGCCATCCGCGGCCCGGACTTTCAAAACAATCTGTAACTCTGGAGATTCTGGAATGGATCAGCTTCGCTACGACGGCAAGGTCGTCATCGTCACCGGCGCCGGCAACGGTCTCGGCCGCCAGCACGCACTGTTGTTTGGTGCTCGCGGTGCCAAGGTCGTGGTCAACGACCTCGGCGGCGGCATCCACGGCGGCGGCAAGTCCTCCGCTGCGGCCGACAAGGTGGTCGAGGAAATCAAGGCGATGGGCGGCGACGCCGTCGCCAACTACGACTCGGTCGAGGACGGCGCCAACATCGTCAAGACCGCTGTCGATGCCTTCGGCACGGTCGACATCGTCATCAACAACGCCGGCATCCTGCGCGACACCAGCTTCCACAAGATGAGCGTGGACGACTGGAACCTGATCGTGCGCGTGCACCTCAACGGTTCCTTCGCGGTGTCGCATGCGGCCTGGCCGATCATGCGCGACAAGGGCTACGGCCGCATCGTCATGACCACCTCGGCCGCCGGCATCTACGGCAACTTCGGCCAGGCCAACTACTCGGCGGCCAAGCTGGCGCTGGTGGGTCTGTCGAATACGCTGGCGCAGGAAGGCCGTGCCAAGAACGTCCACGTCAACACCATCGCGCCGATCGCAGGCAGCCGCCTGACCGAGACCGTGCTGCCGCCGGAGCTGATCGCGGCGCTCAAGCCCGAGTACGTCAGCCCGCTGGTCGGCTGGCTCTGCCACGAAGACTGCAAGGAAACCGGCGGTCTGTTCGAGGTCGGTGCCGGCTACATCGGCAAGCTGCGCTGGGAACGCACCAGGGGGCATTCGTTCAAGCTCGGCAGTGCCTTCGGTCCGGAAGACGTGTCGAAGCAGTGGGCCAAGGTCACCGACTTCAAGGACGGCGAGTACCCGACCAACATCAACGAATCGATGGCGCCACTGCTGTCGAACATGAACTCGAAGTCGCTGGGCGGCAACGAGTTCATCGACCTCGACGAGGCCAGCAAGTCCGAGGTCACGCTGGAATCGTCGTATGACCAGCGCGACCTGTCGATCTACGCGCTGGGTGTCGGCGCTGCCGCCAACCCGCTCGACGACAAGGAGCTGTCCTATGTCTACGAGCTGAAGGGCGAAAAGTTCTACGCGCTGCCAACCTATGCAGTAATGCCGCCGATGAACGCGATGCTGGCGTTGGCCAAGGAAGGCAAGCAGCCGATCAAGGGCTTCAACTTCGGCTTCGATCGCGTGCTGCACGGCGAGCAGTACACCGAGCTCAAGTACCCGCTGCCGCCCAAGGGCAAACTGAAGAACACCTTCAAGTTCAAGGCCGCCTACGACAAGGCGCCGCATGCGGTGGTGGTGATGGCGGTGAGCACCACCGACGAGACCGGCGAGGAGATCGCCTATAACGAGATCACTACCTTCGTTCGCGGCGCGGGCGGTTGGGGCGGCGATCGCGGCTCCTCGGCGGAGATCAACGTACCGCCGGCGCGCGAGCCCGATGCGGTGATCGAGGAGAAGACCGACGCCAACCAGGCCCTGCTGTATCGCCTGTCCGGTGACTGGAATCCGCTGCACGCAGATCCGGCCTTCGCCAAGGCCTTCGGCTTCGACAAGCCGATCCTGCATGGCCTCTGCACCTACGGCCACGTCGGCCGTCACGTCATCAAGGCCTTCTGCGACAACGATCCGCGCAAGTTCAAGAGCATCAAGGTGCGCTTCGCCGAGAGCGTGTTCCCGGGCGAGACGCTGGTGACGAAGATGTGGAAGGAATCGGACACGCGCATCGTGTTCGAGACCAGTGTCAAGGAACGCGGCAAGGTCGTGATCAAGAGTGCCGCGGTGGAGCTCTACGAGCAGATCCCGCAGCGCAAGGCAGCAGCGAAGGCCGCAAGCGCGAGCGCCGCTGCCGCACCGGCTGCCGGCCCGACCTCGGCGGATATCTTCGCCGCCATCGGCAAGCACCTGGCTGCGACCAAGGGCCTCGGTGACCAGGTCAAGACGGTGTTCCAGTTCAACCTGAAGTCGCCGGATGCCAGCTGGTATCTCGACATGAAGTCGGGCGACGGCACCGTCAACCAGGGCACGGCCGCTGCGGCCGACGTCACCCTGGAACTGAGCGAAGAAGATTTCGTCGCCATGTCCACCGGCAAGGCCGATCCGAACAAGCTGTACTTCGGCGGCAAGATGAAGGTCGGCGGCAACGTCATGGCCTCGCAGAAGCTCGGTTTCCTGCAGAAGCTCGATCCGAAACTGCTGGAGGAAGTGCTGAAGTCGCGTGCCGGTGCTGCACCGGCGGCTCCGGCTGCGGCTGCCTCCAGCGGACCGGCCTCGGCCGACATCTTCGCCGCGATCGGCAAGCACCTGGCTGCGACCAAGGGACTTGGCGACCAGGTCAAGACGGTGTTCCAGTTCAAGCTCACCGCGCCGGACAGCAGCTGGTATCTCGACATGAAGTCGGGCGACGGCACGGTCAAGCAGGGCGATGTCGCCAATCCGGATGTCACGCTGGAACTGAGCGACGAGGATTTCATCGCGATGTCCACCGGCAAGGCCGATCCGAACAAGCTGTATTTCGGCGGAAAGATGAAGGTTGGCGGCAATGTCATGGCCTCGCAGAAGCTCGGCTTCCTGCAGAAGCTCGATCCGAAACTGCTGGAAGAAGTGATCAAGTCACGTGGCAGTGCCGCCTCGGCCGCTCCGAAGGCAGCCGCAGCGGCTCCGGCGGCAGCCAAGACCGGCCGCGGCGCGGAAATCTTCGCGGCGCTGCAGAAGAAGGTGTCGGGCGATCACAAGGTCGGCAACGGCCTGCAGGGCCAGATCCTGCGCTTCAACCTGAAGGCCCCCGAGGCGACTTGGCTGGTCGATTTCTCCGGCAAGACGCCGAAGATCGAGCAGGGCGCTGCGGGGCAGGCCAACGCTGTGTTCGGCATCGCCGACGACGATCTCGTTGCGCTGGTGAAGGGCGAGGCGCAGATTCGTGACCTGTTCCAGCGCGGCAAGCTGCGCGTCGACGGCGATGTGAAGCTGGCCCAGGAGCTGTCCCTGCTGAACAAGCTGATCTGACCCTACCGATCAACATCCGGAGAAACACATGAAACGTCGCGTCAATGTCATCGGTGTGGGCATGACCAAGTTCGCCAAGCCCGGCGCCAGTCCCGAGTACTACGAAATGGCCAAGGAGGCCGGTAACAAGGCGCTGGCCGATGCCGGCATCGCCTACAAGGAAGTGCAGCAGGCCTACGTCGGCTACGTCTACGGCGATTCCACCTGCGGCCAGCGTGCGGTCTACGAGCTGGGCCTGACCGGCATCCCGGTGGTCAACGTCAACAACAACTGCTCGACCGGCTCGACCGCGCTGTGGCTGGCACGCCAGGCGATCGAGAGCGGTGCCGCCGAGTGCGTGCTGGCGCTGGGCTTCGAGAAGATGGAGAAGGGTGCGCTCGGCAACAAGTTCGATGATCGCGAGCCGCCGATGGGCAAGCACGCGCAGGTGATGATCGACCTGCAGGGCATCAGCGCGGCACCGCCGGCGGCGCAGATGTTCGGTGGAGCGGGGCGCGAGTACCGCTTCCAGCACGGCACCAAGAAGGAGACCTTCGGCAAGATTTCGGTGAAGGCCCGCGAACACGCCAGCCGCAATCCCTATGCGCTGTTCGGCCAGAAGCTGAGCCTGGAAGAAATCATGGCCTCGGACGAGGTGTTCGATCCGCTGACCCGCTTCCAGTGCTGCCCGCCGACCTGCGGCGCCGGTGCCGCGATCCTGTGCTCGGACGAGTTTGCCAAGAAGCACGGCATTTCGAAGCCGGTGTACATCGCCGCGCAGGCGATGACCACCGACTTCGCCAGCAGCTTCGACGAGCGCAGCATGATCAAGATGATCGGCTACGACATGACCAAGGACGCGGCGCGCCAGGTCTACGAGGCGGCGAGCATCGGCCCGAAGGACATCAAGGTGGTCGAGTTGCACGACTGCTTCACCGCCAACGAGCTGCTGACCTATGAAGCCCTGGGCCTGTGCCCGGAAGGCGGCGCCGAGAAGTTCATCTGGGACGGCGACAACACCTACGGTGGCAAGGTCGTGACCAATCCCTCCGGCGGCCTGCTGTCGAAGGGTCATCCGCTGGGGGCGACGGGCCTCGCCCAGTGCACCGAACTGGTCTGGCAGCTGCGCGGCACCGCCGATGCACGCCAGGTAGCCGGCGCCAACATCGCGCTGCAGCACAACCTCGGGCTGGGCGGCGCCTGCGTCGTCACCATGTATCGCAAAGACTGATTGCAGTTGCTGAAATGTGGGAGCGGCGCGAGCCGCGATCGCCGGTGGCCGTGATGACCGGCCATCGCGACTTGCGTCGCTCCCACGACAGACTCGCGAAGCTTCCTCGTTATCCGGACGGCAATGGCATGGGGCCGGCCGTCCGGTCTTCTTTATGACTCGATTTCCTGATTCACTTTCACTCATTCACAGGAGCAACACCATGAGCGCCTCCGACTTCCTCAAGAAGCTGCCCGCCGCCTTCAATCCGGATGCCGCCTCCGGCACCACCTGCACCATCCAGTTCAACATCTCCACGCCGATGCACGCGCAGATCGCCAACGGCGCCTGCGCCATCGTCGAGGGCACCGCCGCCGCTTCGGACCTGGCCGTGACCATGGAAGACGACGACCTGGTGGCCTTGCTCAAGGGCGAGCTCAACGGCATGACCGCATTCATGACCGGCAAGCTGCAGGTTGACGGCGACCTGATGCTGGCCCAGCGCCTGGGCAATTTCTTCGACGCCGCCAAGCTCGCCTGATGCCAAGGGCCGCCGCCGTAGCCCCATGGTGGCAGCGCCTGCCGGAAGATTTCTTCCGGCAGGCCGATGGCACCGAGCTGGACTCCGAGCACCGGCTCAAGGTCGCGGCCACCGCCGCGGTCGACCGTGTGCTGCGTTCGGGGCTCGGCATCGCCGTCGCCGCGGCCCTTGGGCGTGGCTTCCTGACGCCGGAGCGCATCCACGAGCAGCTGCGACTGATGCAGCCGCACGAGGCGCTGGCCGATGCCGGCGACAGCGAGGCCGTGTTCGGCCGCTCGCGCAAGGGCATCCATGTCGAGCAGCTGCGGCCGAAGGTGCTGTCCTACCGGCCCTTCGGCGTGAACTACCGGCTGCTGCGCTTCGACAGCGACCACCGGCCATTGAACCCGAAGCTGACCGAGCGCTACGACGGCGCCTTCAACAACCGCAACGCCTACGCCCAGTACTGGTCGCATGGCGACCGGCCGCGACCGACGCTGATCCTGGTGCATGGCTTCGGCGTCGATGGCTACTGGTTCAACGCGCAGATGTTCTCGCTGCGCTGGTTCTACAAGCACGGCTACGACGTGCTGCTCTACACCATGCCGTTCCACGGCTACCGCGTGGAGAAGGGCGACTGGTTCAGCGGCTACGGCCTGTTCGCCAACGGCCTGCCGTGCTTCAACGAGGGCATCGTCCATGCCGTGCGCGACCTGCGCGTGCTGCTGGATTTCCTCGAGGCCCGCGGCGTCAAGCAGATGGGCGTCTCCGGCCTGTCGCTGGGCGGCTATACCTCGGCGCTGCTGGCGACGGTCGATCCGCGCCTGGCCTTCTGCATTCCCAATTCTCCGGTGGTCAGCATCGTCGACGTCGCCCGCGAGTGGCAGCCCACCGGCACGCTGATGGCGCTGACCCTGAAACGCGCCGGCGTGACGCTGGCGCAGCTGCGCCATGCGCTGGCGGTGCACAACCCGCTGAGCTATGCGCCGAAGATCGACGGCGACCGCGTGCTGATCATCGGCGGGGCAGGTGACCGCTTCACCCCGCCGCGGCATGTGCGCCTGCTGCACGAGCACTTCCAGGGCAGCCGCCTGCACTGGTTCCCGGGCAATCACCTGCTGCACATCCAGCAGGCGCAGTACCTGCGGCTGATGAAGCGCTTCATGGACCGCTGCTGCGGGCTGCGTCCCTGGAGCAAGACCGACTAACGATGCGCCGGCCCGCCGGGCCTGCCTACACTCAGGGTTTCGCATCGCCCATGTATCTACAGGAGCTTTTCCCATGTCGCTGAACCCCCTGCTGGCCGGCATCCGCGTGCTCGACCTGTCACGCCTGCTGCCCGGTCCCTTCGCCACGCTCTACCTGGCCCAGCTCGGCGCCGAAGTGATCAAGATCGAGGAGCCGAACGGTGGCGACTACGCGCGCCTGACGCCGGAGATGTTCGACGTCGTCAACGGCGGCAAGAAGTCAGTGACGCTGGACCTGCGCAAGGCCGAGGACGTCGCCGCCTTCAAGGAGCTGGTGAAGACCGCCGACGTGGTGATCGAATCCTTCCGCCCGGACGTGATGCCCAAGCTGGGCTGCGACTACGAGACCCTGCGCGCGATCAACCCGAAGCTGGTGTTCGCCTCGCTGACCGGCTACGGCCATACCGGCCCCTACCGCAACCGCCCGGGCCATGACATGAACTACCGCGGCTACGCCGGCGAGCTGGGCCAGACCGGCGCGGCGGGCGAGGGTCCTTCGGTGGGCAACTTCCAGGTCGCCGATCTCGCTGGCGGCGCGCTGACCTGCGTGGTCGGCATCCTCGCCGCGGTGATCGGCGCCCGCGCCTCGGGGCAGGGCAGCTTCGTCGACGTGGCGATGATGGACGGCACGCTGGCCCTGCAGGTGCTGACCCTGGCCGGCATGCGTGCGACCGGCAAGCCGGCGCCGCGCGGCGGCGACATCCTCTCCGGTGGCACGCCCAACTACCGCATCTTCGAGACCGCCGATGGCAAGCACATCGCCTGCGGCGCGCTGGAGTACAAGTTCTTCGTCAACGTCTGCAAGATGGCCGGCCGCGAGGACCTGCTGAAGCTGCCCTTCGCCATCGGCCCCAAGGGCGAGCCGCTGCGCCAGGCGCTGGCGGACCTGTTCCGCAGCAAGACCCGCGACGAGTGGGAAGCCCTGCTCGCCGACGGCGACACCTGCATCTCGGGAGTCCTGGGCATGGACGAGGTGCTGGCCAACCCGCAGGTGCAGGCCCGCGGCATCGTGCAGCAGGTCGACGGCAAGCCGGTGTTCGCCAACCCGATCCAGTTCAGCCACGCGAAGACCCAGCTGGGCTCCAGCCCGAAGCTGGGCCAGCACAACGCCGAGGTACTGGGCGCCCTGAAGAAGCCCCAGGCCGCCTGAGCGGCTGGCAGCAGCAGGAACAAGCCCGCTCCAGCGGGCTTTTTTCATGGCCGCTGAGGCGTTTCTACCCTAGCTGAACAGGCCATACGCCATTAGGATCGCCCTATAAATCAGGGAGATTGCGTCTTGGCTTCATACAGAAGGGCAGCACTGGCGGTACTGGCACTGGCGACCCTGGGCGGCTGCGGCAGCTCCAGCTCCGTCGAGGGCGGCAGCAACAACCCGGGCACGCCGGCGGTGCCGAAGACGCGTTATGACCTGGCCAACAACTGCTATGTGCTGAAGTCGGCCGGCAACGCCTACGTGCAGCGCGATGGCGACGGCTACGCCGCGACCGCCACCGATCCGGCCTCGGCCGAGCACTTCTACATGAAGCCGACGGCCCTGGGCCGCTACCTGTTCAATGCCCATGACTCGGCCTTGCTGACGGCTGGCGGCAGTGCCGTCAGCGCCGCGGCCTCGCCGGTCGACGGCTCCGACTGGACCATCGACACCACGGCGCCGGGCCAGTACACCGTGAGTTCGGCCTCCGCCGGGCAGGCGCTGTCCACCGATGCCGCGGGCAAGCTGGTGATGGCGGCGACGCCGGCCAACTTCAGCTTCGTGCCGGCCAGCGGCTGCACCGCCTACCCGGAAATCACCACTGACGTCGTCGGCCCGACCTACAAGGGCCGCGGCGCAAGTTCACCGGTGGTTGGCTTCGCCGAGGTGCACACGCACATGGCGATGGGCCACGAGATGTCCGACGGTACCGGCAATGCCGGCCCCTCGGCCGGTGGCGTGCTCTATGGCCAGATGTACCACCGCTTCGGCGCCCCGCTGGCGCTGGAGAACTGCGAGGCCTACCACGGCCCCAACGGCAGCCGCGATCCCGAGGCCCTGATCCTCGACCTCACGCCGCTGACGCTGCATGAAACCCAGGGCTGGCCGGACTTCGTCGACTGGCCGGCTGCCACTTCGCAGCTGCACCAGGCGATGTACTACAAGTGGGTCGAGCGCGCCTGGAAGGCCGGCCTGCGTGTCATGGTGTCCGAGGGCACCAACATCGCGGCGCTCTGCGAGGTCGCTCGCATCTACGCGACCACGATCAATCCGGCGGCGGCGGCCTACGACTGCAACGACATGAACCTGGGCATCGGCCAGGTGAAGTACCTCAAGACCCTGCAGGACTACGTCGACGCGCAGGAAGGCGGCCCCGGCAAGGGCTGGTTCCGCATCGTCGGCAATCCCGCCCAGGCGCGGCAGGTGATCAACGAAGGCAAGCTGGCCGTGGTCCCGGGCCTGGAATTCTCCAACCTGTTCAACTGCACCTCGCGCTCGGTGCTGGGCCAGGCCGAAATGGTGGGCTGCACCACGGAAGACATCGACCGCCAGGTCGACGAGGTCTGGGAACTGGGCGTGCGCGAGCTGTTCCCCTACCACGACGTCGACAGCGCGCTGGGCGGCACCGGCATCTTCAACGGCGACGTGCTGAACCTGGTCGGCTTCTGGGGCACCGGCCACTTCTGGGATACCTACGACTGCCCGGATGGCGGCGAGGGCGAGACCTACTTCTACAATGCCGGCTCGGTGATGACCACCGCGATTCCCGGTACCGGCAGTGATCCGCTGACCGAGATCGTCCTCGGCCAGCTCGGCGGTACCGTGCCGCTCTACCCGCCGGACAAGCGCCAGTGCAACGCGCGCGGCATGACCGACCTGGGTCGCTACGTCATGCAGAAGCTGATGGACAAGAAGTTCATCATCGACATCGACCACGCCGAGCTGTCGATCAAGCAGGACATGATCGACATGGCCAAGGCGCAGACGCCGACCTATCCGCTGGTCTCCGCGCACGGCGGCCACGGCGGCATCTCGATCCAGCAGGCCAAGGACATCCTCGCGCTGGGCGGCCTGATCTACCCGTTCAAGCCCAACGGCAAGGGCCACGTCGAGTTCATGCAGAAACTCAAGCCGGTCTGGCCGGCCGGCAAGCCGATGGCCGTGGGTTACGGCATGGACGCCAACGGCATCGCCGACCGCGCCGGGCCGCGCGGCGCCGGCAGCACGCCGGTGCAGTATCCGTTCACGCTGTTCAAGGGCGCCGACTGGGGCCCGCAGTTCTCCGGCTTCACGCCGCTGAAGTTCGAACTGCAGACGGTTCCGGAGAGCGGCAAGACCTGGAACATCGACGAGGTCGGCACCGCGCACTACGGCATGGTTGCGGACTACGTCGAGGAGGTTCGTCTTGAAGGCGGCCGCGAGGCGCTGGACGCGCTGTACAACTCGGCCGAGGCCTACCTGCAGATGTGGGAGAAGACCTACAACCGCTGACCGGACCCGTGCGAGCCTTCGGGATCGTGAAAAGCGCCGCCACTCTGGCGGCGCTTTTCATTCCCGGCGCCGCACAGGCGCATTCCTTCGGCCGGCTCTACAACCTGCCGGTGCCGCTGTGGCTGTATCTCTACGGCGCGGCGGCGGCGCTGCTGCTGTCCTTCCTGGTCGCCGGCTATTTCGTCACGGTATCGGGGGCGCGGCAGGAGAGGCCGCCGCGCGATATCAGCGACAGCCTGCTGATGCGCGGCCTGCGGCGGGCGCTGCCGCTGCTGCAGCTGCTCAGCCTGCTGTGTTTGCTGCTGTGCCTGGCCACCGGCTTCTTCGGCAGCCGCGATCCCTATCGCAATTTCAGCATGACCTTCTTCTGGGTCGTGTTCATCCTCGGCTTCAGCTACCTCTGCGCGCTGGCCGGCGATCTCTATGCGTTGCTCAATCCCTGGCAGCTGATCGCACGCGGCGTCGATCGCCTGTTCCCCGGCTATGCCCGCGGCCGCCTGCGCTATCCGGCGGTGCTGGCGTACTGGCCGGCGCTGGCCTTCTACATGGGCTTCATCTGGATCGAACTGTTCGCACATGTGCGGCCGTTGTTCCTCGCCAGGCTGCTGCTGGCCTGGAGCCTGATCAGCCTCGCCGGAGTCTGGCTGTTCGGTGCCGCCGCCTGGTTCCGCCATTGCGATTTCCTCGCCGTGTTCCTGCGGCTGCTGGCGCGCATGGCACCGCTGGACTACCGGCCGGCCACCCGGCCCGGTGAGCGCGGTCGCCTGCTGCTGCGCATGCCCTTTGCTGGCCTGCTGCAGGAACGCGCGGAGCACTGGAGCCTGCTGCTGTTCGTGCTGTTCATGCTGTCGTCCACCGCCTTCGATGGCCTGCACACCACGGTGCCCTGGTACCGGCTGTTCTGGGGCGACGCCACTGGCCTGCTGACGCAATGGCTAGGCCGCGCTCCGGTCTACGAGTTCATCCAGCTGCGGCCCTGGTACCTGGCCTACGAGACGCTGTGGCTGCTGGCTTCGCCGTTCCTGTACCTGGCGGTCTACCTGCTGTTCATCACCCTGGCGAAGCTGCTGACGCGCAGCCCGCACTCGCTGCGCGATCTGGCACTGGCCTTCGCCTTTTCGCTGCTGCCGATCGTGCTGGTCTACAACCTCACGCACTACTACACGCTGGTGCTGACCCAGGGCGTGAAGATCGTCAGCCTGCTGTCCGATCCCTTCGGCTGGGGCTGGAACCTGTTCGGCACCGCTGGCCAGTTCCGTGCGCCGTTCCTGCCGGAGATGGGCCTGGTCTGGCACACGCAGGTGGCGCTGATCGTGTTCGGCCACATCGTCAGCGTCTGGCTCGCGCACGTCGAGGCGCTGCGCCTGTTCCCGGGCCGCGGCAAGGCCTTGCTGAGCCAGCTGCCGATGCTGCTGCTGATGATGCTGTTCACCGTCGCCGGCCTGTGGATCCTGGTGCAGCCGATCTCGCGGGGGTGATCCGCCGCGCTTTGGCGATGACCCGATGTCATCGCCTGCGGCGGATCACGGTCGGCCATGGATGGCCGACCCGGAGCCAGATCAGGCAGTGAAGTCCCGCCATGGACGGCACCCCGCCGGTCTAGGCCGCCAGCACCGCGCGGTACTGTCCCGGCGTCCTGCCGGTCCAGCGCTTGAACGCCTGCTGGAAGGTGCTCTGCTCGGTGTAGCCCAGCAGGAAGGCGACGTCGGCCAGCGTCGTGCGCGGATTGCGCAGCAGGGTCTCGGCGCTGCGCTGGCGCACGCGATCGAGTTCGCCGCGGAAGGAGCTGCCTTCCTCCTCCAGCCGCCGATGCAGGGTGCGCGTCGACAGGTTCAGTGCCGTCGCTGTTTCCGTCAGCGAAACCCTGCCCACCGGCAGGCCGCGGGTCAGCACCGCATCGAGTTCGCGCAGGAAGGCCGAGCCGGTGTCCAGTTCGCGCAGCAGCGCCTCGGCCTGGCCCTGTGCCAGCTGCTGCATCGCCGGATCGGCCATCGCCACCGGCAGTTGCAGGTAGTCGACGGGGTGGGCCAGCTTGGTCTGCGGCTGATCGAAGTGCAGGGCGCCGCCGAACACGCGCTGGTAGATGCGCGGGTCCGCCGGGGCGGGAAACTGGAACCAGGCGTCCATCCGCAGCTCCGGCAGGCCGGTCAGCCAGCGGCCCATGCCGGCACAGATGGCGAGGCGGTACTGCGCGATCAGCGGGCTCGGCAGGCTGCCGTCGGTCCAGGACATCGGCACCTCCAGCTGGCCGTCGCGGATCACCGGCTCGGCACCGCCGATGGCATGCAGCAGCCGCAGGTAGCGCCCGCCCTGGCGAACGGCGTCGCCGACGGTGGCGCAGCTCATCAGCACATGCCCGAGCAGGCCCAGCTGGCCGGGCTTGATCGCGGCGCCGGCCTTCAGCGCCAGGTCCGGATCGCCGCTGACGCGGACTGCTGCCTCCATGATCGTGACCCACTCGCCCAGCGGCATCTGCGTGCGCGCATCGGCAGCCTGGATTTCCCGCAGGCGCGGTGCCGGCAGCAGGGCGCCCGGATCCACGCCCATGTGGCGCAGCTGTTCGAGCAGCCCGGCGCCGAAGCGGGCGGATATCTGGCGGCTGATCGGGGCAGGCATGGCGAGATTTCCTAATGGAATGGCGAGGCCTGTCAAGACGCGCAGGGGCTGCGGCGCGGAAAATGCGTCATCGACCCTGCTTCCCGACCCGAGGTGCATTCCATGAGCGCAGCACAGTGGCACGAAGTCCTCCTGACCGGTTATTTCGCCGGCTCGCTGTTCGTGTTCGCTTCGCTGATGTTCGTCGCCAAGGCTGCTTATGGCCGCCACAAGGGTGACAAGACCGCCTGGTGGTGGGGTCCGGGCGTGCCGACGCGCTGGTCCTGGGTGGTGATGGAAGCACCCTCTGCGCTGGGCTTCGCCGCGATCTACTTCATGGGTGACCGTGCGCTGGCACCGGTGCCGCTGATCCTGCTGGCGATGTGGCAGTCGCATTACTTCCACCGCAGCTTCATCTACCCGTTCTTCCGTCGCGTGAAGCCGGGCGATACCACGCCGCTGCTGATCCCGTTGCTGGCTTTCAGCACCAATCTCGGCGTGTCCTTCCTCAATGCCGCGATCCTGTCCTGGTCGCAGATCGGCCAAGCCTATGAACTGTCCTGGCTGGCCGATCCGCGCTTCCTGATCGGTGCCGCGGTGTTCGCCGCCGGTTGGCGTATCAACCGCAAGGCCGACGCCATGCTGGCGGCGCTGCGCAAGCCCGGCGAGACCGGCTACAAGATTCCGCACGGCTGGCTCTACGAGCGCGTCAGCTGCCCCAACTACCTCGGCGAGTTCCTGGTCTGGACCGGCTGGGCCATCGCCACCTGGTCGACGGCTGGCGCGGTGTTCCTGCTGTGGACCCTGGCCAACCTGCTGCCGCGGGCGCTGGAGAACCACCGCTGGTATCGCCGTACTTTCGCCGAGTATCCGGCGCAGCGGCGCGCGGTGATTCCCGGGGTGCTGTAACAGGCCGCGGATTGTTTGCAGGGGAGCCTCCCGTCACAATTGCCGACCTGCGCGTAGACGCAGCTTCGACTCCCTGTGCGCACCAGAGGCTCCCATGTCCCGCCATTTCCGTTCCGTCGATCCCGAAGGCCTGCTCGAATACTCGGTGGTGTTCAGTGATCGCGCCGTCAATCACATGTCGCAGCTGTTCCAGCAGGCGATGCGCGAGATCTCGGCGACGCTGAAGCAGGTCTACAAGGCCGAGGCGGTGGCGGTGGTGCCCGGCGGCGGTTCCTTCGGCATGGAGGCGATCGCGCGGCAGTTCGCCGGTGGCAAGAACGTGCTGGTGATCCGCAATGGCTGGTTCAGCTATCGCTGGTCGCAGATCTTCGAGATGGGCAGCATTCCGGCGCGCGAGACCGTGATCAAGGCGAAGGCCGTCGCCGACGGTCCGCAGGCGGCCTTCGCGCCACCGGCGATCGAGGAGGTGGAGGAGACGATCCGCCGCGAAAAGCCGGACCTGGTGTTCGCACCGCATGTCGAGACTGCCAGCGGCATCATCCTGCCCGACGATTACCTCAAGCGCGTCGGTGCCGCGGTCCACGCCCACGGCGGCCTGTTCGTGCTCGACTGCGTCGCCTCCGGCGCGATCTGGGTCGACATGCAGGCCTGCGGCATCGACCTGCTGCTGACTGCGCCGCAGAAGGTATGGAGTTCCACGCCCTGCGCCGCGCTGATCATGCTCAGCGCCGAGGCCAAGTCGCGCATCGCCGCGACGCAGAGCAGCAGCTTCGCCGCGGACCTGAAGAAGTGGCTGCAGATCATGCAGACCTACGAGGACGGCGGCCACGCCTACCACGCCACCATGCCCACCGAGGGCCTGCTGCGCCTGCGCGAGTCGATGAACAATACCTTGGCCGCCGGCCTCGAACCGCTACGCCAGGCACAGTGGGCGCTGGGGCGCGGCGTGCGCGCGATGCTGGCTGCGCAGGGCTATCCCAGCGTCGCCGCGCCGGGCTTCGAGGCGCCGGGCGTGGTGGTGTCCTATACCGGGGATGCCGAGATCAGCAACGCGAAGAAGTTCGTCGCGCTGGGCCTGCAGGCCGCAGCCGGCGTGCCGCTGATGTGCGACGAGCCCAAGGATTTTCGCAGCTTCCGCGTCGGCCTGTTCGGGCTCGACAAGCTGGCCGACGTCGATGGCGCGGTGCAGCGGCTCCAGGCTGTGGTGGAGCAGTTGCGCGGCTGATCCGGTCTACAGCCGCGCCCGGGTCGCCGACGCGCGCTGTGCGCCCGGCGTGCGGCCGGTCCAGCGCTTGAACGCGCGGATGAAGCTGGAAGGCTCGGAGAAACCCAGCCTTTCGGCCACTTCCTCCACCGTCAGGTGCGCCGCGAGCCAGCCTTCGGCGAGTGCGCAGCGCACTTCGTCGGCCAGCGCGCGATAGGCGGTGCCTTCGGCCTCCAGCCGGCGGCGCAGGGTGCGGCCGGTCATGTTCAGCGCCGCTGCGACTGTCTCGATCTCCGGCATTCGTTCCGGCGATTGCAGCAGGCGGTCGCGCACCTGGCCGGCGAGGCCGCCGCGCGCGCGGCGACGGTTCAGCAGCAGCCGGCACTGTTCCTCGCAAAGCCGCTGCGTCAGCTCGTTGGCCTGCGGCAGCGGCCGGTTGAGCAGGGCCGAGTCGATCGCGATCAGGTTGCGCGCTGCATCGAACTGCGGGGCCAGGCCCACCAGTTGCGCGTAGCGCGCGGCGTGGGCGGGGCGCGGCAGCCGGAAGCTGAGGCGGCGTACCTCGGGCGGACGCCCCAGCATTTCATGCGCCAGCGCATAGGCACCGCCGGCGATGCGCTCCAGCATGAAGCCGCGCACGTCCGCTGGCGCGCTGCTGTCATCGAACAGGATGCGCATCTCCTGCGCGTCCTCCTCGGTGCTGACATCGCAGTAGGCATAGGCCAGGTCGAGGTAGCGCAGCATCAGCAGCAACGCGTCACGCAAGGTGGCGCTGCTGAGCATGGCGTAGCCGAGCATGCCGTGGGTGCTGAGCCGCAGCCGCAGGCCGGCTTGCAGGCCGAGGCCGGGCACCTCGGGCAGCAGTCGCTGCAGGTTGCGCATGACCTGCAGTTCCTGGCCCACACTGACCTCGGCGTCGGCATCGAACAGCCGCGCGGCGTCGATCTCCGTGTCTGCCAGGCATTGCGCCGCGTCCAGGCCGTGCTCCGCGCCGATCTGTACGAACAGCTGCACGCTGGCGGCGGCCCGCCTTACCCCTGGATCCATCCGTTCTGTCCGTTTCGGTCTATCGTCTGTCCGCGGCGATCATAACAATCGCCGCGGCGGATTCTTAGGCTTGCCGGATAGTTCGCCCCGGGCAGATGCTGTGGGCAGACACCGCAATAGACGGATGGAGGAAGGATGCGCGAAATCACCAGGGCCCTGGGCCTGGCCGTTGTGGTCGGGCTGCTGGCCGGCTGCGGCAGTTCCGGCGCGCCGTCGGCGGCAGCAGGAGGTTCCGCCGGCGTCACGCCGACGCAGCCGCAGAACCTCGACCGCAGCTGCGATGAGGCGGCCTATCCCTCCGCGGCCTGGACCACCTGCGAGGCCGCCAACTACGGCAAGTCGCTGGAAGCGCCCGCGGAGCAGCTCGACGCCGCCTTCCAGGCCCGCTTTTTTGCGCAATCCCCGATCAACCTGCAGGAGTGGCTCGCGCGGTCGCTGGCCGACCCGAGCTGGCTCGATCCACGCTCCGGCAACACCCCGCTGACACCCTTGTGCACGACGCTGGAGTCGCTGTGCGTCGGCGACCCGTTCCGCTACCCCTCCGCGGCAGGCCCTGACGGCATGGCCTTCTACGAACAGGAGGCCGAGGTGACGCCGGTGGTGTTCTACGACCGCGACTGCGCGCGGCTGTCGGGCCGCCTGTGGCTGCCGCGGAACGCCGGCAGTGCGACGCTGCCGAACGTGGTCATCACCAATGGCTCGGTGCAGGCGCCGGAGACGGTCTACTGGTGGGCGGCGCAGGCGCTGGTGCGCGCCGGCTACGCGGTGCTGACCTACGACCCGCGCGGGCAGGGGCGTTCCGACCAGCAGACGCCGTCGCTGCAGCAGGGCAGCAACCTTGGCCCGCATGTGTTCTGGGACGGCCAGGTCGATGCGATCGACTTCTTCCGCTCCACGCCGGCACGGCCGTATCCGCACAATGTTTCCTGCGCCGGCACCTATCCGACCGAGACCACCACCTACAACCCGATCTGGAACCGCCTTGATCCGGCGCGACTGGGTATCGCCGGACATTCGCTGGGTGCGATTGGCGTGTCGGTGGTGCAGGGCTACGGTGCGCCGGGTGCGGATCCCTGGCCCGGGCAGATGGATGCGGCGAATCCGGTGAAGGCGGCGGTGGCCTGGGACAGCCTGATCCGCTCCGATGGTGCCGGGCTGGCGCCGGCCAACGATTACCCCTTGCCGGAAGCCTTCGCCAACGCGCTGGTCCAGATCGGCACCGTCGGCACGCTGCCGAAGTTCGCGCCGCGTGCGCCGTCACTGAGCTTCAACGCCGACTACGGCCTGGTGCCGACACCGAACCTGGTGGCGCCGAACCTGGACAACCACAAGCTGGCTTTCGCCGAGTGGCAGGCGGCTGGCATCCCGGCCTATGTGCTGGGTTTCCAGGGCACGACGCATTTCGACTACTCGCCGTCCAACACCTTTCCGGCCACTTCCTGGTGCGCCGATACCTCCAGCGGCGCCTGTCGCGGCGGCTGGGGCGGCCCGGCCATCATCCACTACACGCTGGCCTGGTTCGACCGCTGGCTGAAGAAGGCCGGCGAGCCCGGCTACGCCGATGCCGACCAGCGCCTGGTCGACGACGCCGGCGCAGAGGGCGCGGCGAAGATGAGTTTCCGTTACCGCTCGGCGCGCGACTACCCGGACCGCTCCGGCAAACGACAGCATTGCGAAGACATCAGGGCAGGATGCCAATGATCATGGAATACGATTATGTGATCGTCGGTGGCGGTTCCGCCGGCTGCGTGCTGGCCAACCGACTCAGCGAGAGCGGGGAGCATCGCGTCTGCCTGCTGGAGGCCGGCCCGCGCGACTGGAACCCTTTCATCCTGATCCCTTCGGGCTTCATCCCGCTGGTCCGCGGCACCTTCTGCAACTGGAAGTTCTGGAGCGAGCCGCAGAAGCATCTCAACGGCCGCCGCCTGTACCAGCCACGCGGCAAGACGCTCGGCGGTTCCAGCAGCATCAACGGCACGGTCTACACCCGTGGCCACCCGCACGACTACGACCACTGGGCGGCGCTGGGCTGCGAGGGCTGGAGTTACGGGGAGGTGCTGCCGTACTTCATCCGCTCCGAGAACCATGAGCCCGAGTCCGCGGCGGAGGATCGACCCTTCCACGGTCGCGGCGGCCCGCTGAACATCGCCGCCCGCCGGATCAACAATCCGCTGAGCCTGGCCTTCGTCGAGGCGGCGCAGCAGGCCGGGCACAGGTTCAACCCGGATTTCAACGGCGCCCGACAGGAGGGCGTGGGCCTCTACCAGGTGTTCCAGAAGGATGGCCAGCGCTGCAGCAATGCGCGCGCCTTCCTGCGGCCCGCCGAGGGGCGGCCGAACCTCGAGGTGATCACCGGTGCCCAGGCGACGCGGTTGCTGCTGGAGAACGAGCGCGCCGTCGGCGTGGAGTACCGGCAGCGCGGCAGGATGCTGCAGCTGCGCGCGCAGCGCGAGGTCATCCTCAGCGCCGGTGCGTTCCAGTCACCGCAGCTGTTGTTGCTCTCCGGCATCGGCCCGCGAGAGGAGTTGCAGCGCAACGGCATCGCCGTGCAGCACGAACTGCCGGGGGTCGGCGAGAACCTGCAGGATCACCTCGATGTGTTCGTGGAAACCCGTGCGAAGACGCGCGTCGGCTTCTCCTTCCACCCGACGCGGTGGTGGAGCCTGCTGGTCGCTTTTTTCCAGTACCTGTTCCAGCGCCGCGGCGAGCTGACCAGCAACATGGGCGAGGCCGGCGGCTTCTTCCGTTCCAGCCCACGCGAGCCGATCCCCGACATCCAGTGGCATGTGCTGCCGACGCGCAACGCCCACCATGCGCTGGACCTGCGCGGCCCCTTAAGCGGCTACGGCTACTCGGTGATGAACTACGACCTGCGGCCGCTCTCGCGCGGGCGGGTGAGCCTGCACAGTGCCGATCCGTTGGCGCCGCCGCGCATTGATCCGAACTTCGCCGCGCATGCACGCGACGTCGACCGGCTGGTCGCGGGCGTGAAGGAAACCCGGCGCGTGCTGGCGCAGCGCGCGCTGGACCCGCATCGCGATGTCGAAGTCTCGCCGGGTCCGGCCGTACAGACCGACGAGCAGCTGCGCGAGTTCGTGCGCAACACCGCCGAGGTGGCCTACCACCCGGTCGGCACCTGCAAGATGGGGCCGGCCAGCGACCGCATGGCGGTGGTCGATCCGCGCCTGCGGGTCCACGGGCTCAAAGGCCTGCGCATCGCCGACTGTTCGATCATGCCGACCGTGCCGGGCTGCAACACCAACGCCCCGGCGACCATGGTCGGCGAGAAGGCGGCGGCGATGATCAAGGAGGATGCGCGGAACGGGACAGAGCGGCAGACTGTGATCGCGGCTTCGGCAATGGCGGCCTGATTGCCGACAGAGGAAGAATTTCTGCCACGGAATGACACGGACGAACACGGAAATTCCTGCTCGTGGTCGGTTTTTTCCGTGGCATTCCGTGGCCGATTGCCTTTAGCTCAGGAGAATTACCATCAAGGTTTCAGAAGCCCTGGCGACACGGATCAGCTGTCGCGCCTTCCTCGATACCCCGGTGCCCGAGGCGACGCTGCGCGCCATCCTCGAAGGCGCGCGTCGCTCGCCCTCCGGCGGCAACCTGCAGCCCTGGCATGTCTACGCGTTGACGGGAGCGCCGCTGCGCGAGTTCGTGGCGCTGATGGAAAGCCGCTGGCAGACCAATCCGGCCGGCGAGGGCAGCGAGTACGACATCTACCCGAAGAACCTCGGCGAGCCCTATCGCACGCGGCGCTTCGAGTGCGGCGAGGATCTCTACGCCACGCTGGGCATCCCGCGCGAGGACAAGCTGTCGCGGGTCAGGCAGGTGATGCGCAACTTCAGCTTCTTCGGCGCACCGGTGGGTCTGTTCTTCGCCATCGACCGCCAGATGGGCATCGACCAGTGGATGGACATCGGCATGGTCCAGCAGAGCATCATGCTGCTGGCACGCGAGCATGGCCTGCACAGCTGCGCGCAGGAGTCCTGGGTGCTGTGGCCGAAGACCGTGGCGGAGTACCTGGGAATGCCGCCGGAGCTGATGCTCTGCTGCGGCATGGCGCTGGGCACCCTGGATGAAGCGGCGCCGGTGAACAAGCTGCGCACGCGGCGCGCGGAACTGGCGGAGTTCGCGACGCTGCGAGGCTTCTGAATCAGTTCAGCGTGGCGCCCGCGCGCTCGGCGATTTCCGGCGTGTTGCACCAGTCCATGAACTCCGGCAGCGGCAGTGCCGGGCTGAACAGGAAGCCCTGCATCATGTTGCAGCCGAAGCCGCGCAGGATGTCGCGCTGCTCGCGGGTCTCGACGCCCTCGGCGACGATCTGCAGGCCGAGGTTGGCGGCCAGGCCGGTGGTGGCCTGCACGATCAGCTCATCCTTGCGGCTGCGGGTGACGCGCGAGACGAAGCTGCGGTCGATCTTGATCTTGTCCAGCGGGAAGCGCTGCAGGTAGGCCAGCGACGAGTAGCCGGTACCGAAGTCGTCCACCGACAGCGTCAGGCCCATGGCCTTGAGGTTGCGCAGCACGCGGGCGCTGTGCGCCGGGTTGTGCATCATCGTGCTTTCGGTCAGCTCCAGCTCGAGGTGGGCCGGATCCGCGTCGGCGGTCTCGATCATGTTGTGGATCGAATCGACCAGGCGCGGGTCGTTGAGCTGGCGCGCGGAGAGGTTGACCGCGAGCCTTACCTGATCGGCGCCGGACTGCTGCCAGGTCTTGGCATCGGCCAGGGCCTTGCCCAGGCACCAGCCGCCCATCGCACCGATGGCGCCGGTTTCCTCGGCGACCTGGATGAACTCGCCCGGCATCACCAGGCCGCGGGTCGGGTGCTGCCAGCGCATCAGGGCCTCGGCGCAGACCACGCGACCGGCAGCCACGTCCAGCACCGGCTGGTAGTACACGCGCAGTTCCTCGCCCTGCACGGCACGGCGCAGCTGCGACATCAGCGCGGTGCGTGAGCGCACCTTCTCGGCGATCTGGCGGGTGTAGAACTGGAAGCCCAGGCCCGGGTGCTGGCGCGCATGGCTCAGCGCGGCCTGGGCGTTGGCGATGATCTCCTCGTAGCTGCTGCCGTCCTGCGGGCAGGTGACCACGCCGACATTGACCGTCATGTCGAGCTCCTGGTCGTTCAGCGTGAACGGCCGCGACAGTTCGCCGATCAGGGCACGGGTGCTCTGGTCGGCCAGTTCGAGCAGGCGGGCGTTGTTGGGCAGCTGCGGCGACACCACGGCAAACAGCGCGCCACCAACGTAGAACAGGCGCGAGGAGTCGCTGGCCTGGCTGCGCAGGCGGCGCACGGCGATACGCAGGAATTCGTCGGCTGCGGCGGCACCCATCATGTCGCTGATGCCGGTCAACTGGTCGAGGCCGATGTAGGTCACGATCAGGGCCTGGCCCTGGGCGCGCAGGGTCGGCACCTCGGTGGCCAGCAGGGATTCGAGGCGGGCGCGGTTGGAGAGGCCGGTCAGCTGATCGTGGTGGGCGAGGTAGTCCCAGCGCTGCGCGCGGTCGCGGAGTTCGCCGAGCGCTGCGGCCACGGCGCCGATCTCGTCACCGCGGGCTTCCGGCAGTGGCGTATCCCAGGAGCCGCGGATCAGGCCCTCGGCGCCCTGCACCAGTTCATCCAGCGGGCGCACGATCGACTGCACGAAGCCCAGCACCATCATCGCCACCAGCGTCAACAAACCTCCGGCAACGATCAGGCCGATGACACCTGCCAGGCTTTCGCCGATCCAGCCGCGCAGGCCGTAGACGGCCATCGGCGCGGCCGCGGTCAGGGCCACGGTCAGCACCAGCAGGGTCAGCTTCCAGCGGATCGGCAGGTTGCGGCTGACTTTGGGGAGCAGGTCGGTCACGGGACGCTCGGCGGCAGGGCAGGAGACGGGAGTGCAAGCAAGTCCGGGGCCAGGCCCCGGTGAAGTCCTGCAACTGCGGTCACATGCCCTCCGAACTTCGTCGCACCGTTGTGATGTGACGTATAAACGATTGTTGTTACTGCCAAATTTCGACGGAAACTGCCGCAATCATCTGGCTGCCTGCCAACCAGGCGGTGTCTGCCTGGAACGACCCGAAGCTCGGGAGGAAACCCCCTGAACTGGTGGTCACTATATCGCGCATGCGCGATACATGACGACGCTGTCAGATAGTAAGTTTGGCCCCCTGCAAGTTCTGTCCCGACCGGAGGGGATCGAGCAGCGACGGGTGGCGCCAGCAGGCCTGCCGGCCTGTACAACAGGGGTTCCAGCAGCATTCGTGCAGCGATGGCCTTGTGTCGGGCAGGCCTCGGCGGCTCATGCGAACATACGAGCAGAAAACGCGAGCAGCCGCATTCGCTGGCCGCATCGCGCAAACGGGGGAGAACCGGTACATGCATGACGCAAGAGGGCGTTTTTCGCAGCTGTTCATCCAGGTCACCGAGCCGATCGTGTTTGGCCGGCGGCCGCGCACCCTGCTGGTGCTGACGCTGCTGACGCTGTTCATGGCCTGGCAGGCGCTGCAACTGCGACCGGAGACCGGCTTCGAGAAGCAGCTGCCGCTGGGCCACCCCTACATCCAGGTGTTCAAGCAGTACCAGCGTGAATTCGGCGGTGCCAACCTGGTGCTGCTGGCGGCGGTGCAGAAGCAGGGCGACATCTACAACGCCGGGTACCTCAAGACCCTGCGCGGCCTGACCGACGCGGTGTTCTTCACCCGCGGCATGGATACGGCCCGGGTCAGCTCGATCTTCACGCCGGATGTGCGCTACATCGAGGTGGTGGAGGACGGCTTCGCCGGCGGCAACGTGATCCCGGCCGAGTACGCGCCGACGCCGCAGATGTTCGCCAAGATCCGCGAGAACGTCTCCAAGGCCAACGTCATCGGCCGCCTGGTCGCCAACGACCAGAGTGGCGCCATGGTGTTCTCCGAGCTGCTGGAGACCGATCCGGTCAGCAAGCAGCCGCTGGACTACGTGCTGATGGCAGGCAAGATCGAGGAGATCCGCCACCGCTTCACTTCGCCGCGCATGTATGAATACAAGCTCGACGCGGACCTGGCGCCGTTCAAGGCCGGCGACGTGGTCCACCGCGGCTATTCCGAGCCGGGCTGGTCATGGTTCAAGAGCTTCGACGTCGATTACCAGACCGAGGCCGGCGAGACCCTGATCCTCGACATCCCGGCACGCAAGCTCAACGTCACCGAGGTCGCCAACCCGGACTACAACCCCAACGTCGACATCCACATCATCGGCTTCGCCAAGGTGGTCGGCGACATCGCCGAGGCCACGCTCGAAGTGGTGGGTTTCTTCGCCCTGACCCTGCTGCTGACCCTGCTACTGCTGTGGTGGTACTGCGGATCGCTGCGCATCGCCCTGATCCCGCTGTCCTGCTCGACGCTGGCGGTGGTCTGGGAACTGGGCTTCCTGCACCTGTTCGGCTACGGCCTCGATCCCTTTGCCATCCTGGTGCCCTTCCTGGTGCTGGCGATCGGCGTCTCCCACGGCATCCAGATCACCAGCTTCTGGCTCTACGAGGTTGCCGACCACGGCCAGGACAGCTTCGAGGCCTCGCGTGCCACCTATCGTCGCCTGGTGATCCCCGGCATCTCGGCGGTGCTGACCAACGTGGTCGGCTTCGGCACCATCCTGCTGGTGCCGATCGGCATCGTGCAGGAGATGGCGATCAACGCCATGTTCGGCCTGGTCGCCATCATCGTCTGCAAGAAGATCCTGCTGCCCTGCCTGCTGTCCTACGCCAGGATTCCGGACCCGAAGAAGTTCCGCGAGCACCAGCGCCGCCGCGATGCCTACTTCGCGCCGGTCTGGCACTGGCTGTCGGCGATCACGCTCAAGCCGGTGGCCGGTGTCGTGCTGGGCGCCGCAGTACTGCTGTATGGCTGGGCCGAGTGGGTGGGGCGCGACCTCAAGATCGGCGAGCTGCACAACGGCGTGCCGGAGCTGCGTCCGGATTCGCGCTACAACCAGGACACCGCCGCCATCGTCAGCAAGTTCTCCATCGGCGTTGACATCCTCAAGGTGGTCGCCGAGAACCCCAAGGATGGCTGCATCGACAAGCGGGTGATGAACACCATCGACGCCTTCGCCTGGCGCATGCAGAACACCGCGGGCGTGCAGTCGACGCTGTCGCTGCCGCAGGTCTCGCGACTGGTGTTCTCGGCCTTCAACGAGAGCAACCCGAAATGGGCCGTGCTGCCGCGCAATGCCGACGGCTTCGTCATCACCCTGCAGCCGGTACCGCCGTCCACCGGCCTGCTCAGCAACGACTGCAGCGCCATCCCGGTGCTGATCTTCACCGCCGACCACAAGGCCGAGACCATCGACGGCATCATCGCGGCGGTGAAGAAGTTCGAGGAGGAGCGGGGCCCGGACTCGCCGGTCAAGCTCAAGCTCGCCACCGGCAACGTCGGCGTGATGGCCGCGGCCAACGACGTCATCAGGGAAACCGAACGGCCGATCCTGCTGTGGGTCTATCTGGGGATCGGCGTCTGCGTGTACCTGTCGTTCCGCAGCTTTGCCGGCCTGGTCTGCGTGCTGGTGCCGCTGGCCCTGGTGTCGGTGCTGTCCTATGCGGTGATGGTGTTCCTGCAGATCGGCGTGAAGGTCTCGACCTTGCCGGTGGCGGCGTTCGCGGCGGGCATCGGCGTCGACTACGGCATCTACATCTACAGCGTGCTCGAGGAATGCGTGAACAAGGGCATGAGCCTGCGCAAGGCCTATGAGCAGACGCTGCACCAGACCGGCAAGGCAGTGCTGTTCACCGCGCTGGCGCTGGCGGCGAGCGTCTGCACCTGGCTGATGTCGGGCCTGCAGTTCCAGGTCGACATGGGCATCCTGCTGACGATCATGTTCCTGGCCAACGCCGGCGCCGCGGTCATCCTGCTGCCGGCCTTTGCCGCGTTCCTGATGAAGGCGAAGCCAGAGAAAGGAGCCGCAGCA
>DATILC010000033.1:0-6586 GCA_035476855.1 Solimonas sp.
CCACCCGAACCACCATCCGGGAAATCTCTCTGGTCACTCTGGCACGCCTGCTCTGCAGCACGACCGACCCTCCGCTTACACCACAGGCGATGCAAGCCCTCTTCTCAAGATTCGCAATATGAAAAACCGGGGAAACGTCAGGGGTGGGGGTGAGGGGCGGCTTTTCGGCCGAGGCGCCATAAATCTCCTTCAGCACGACGTCGGTCTGGCGTGGTTGGGGGGTCGGGGCGTCGCATGGAGCTTTCCGGAGTGGCGGCTCTTCTACCGGACGCTTTTTTCTCCGGCACGCATGTCGCCCCTCACCTCGGCAACTGCTCCATGCGTTGCCCTACCTCGGGGATCCATCCCCTCGCCAGCCCTCTCCCCGCAAGCGGGGAGAGGGAGGACTCAGCGGCAGTTCCCCGGAATTGGGAGAAGAACCAATAAATCACCCATCGTGCCGATGGAGCAGAGCAGCTAGTCGGGCGCATCAGTGATCCACCTGCCGCGGAAAGAGGCTCATCGCACCCCGGCAGCCGCACTACCGCACCAGCCCCCGCGGCTGCACCACGCCAAGATCAACATGCGTAACCACGCCGGGCTTTGCTTCGCAGACCGCCGGTAGCGCGGTAGCGCCGACCAGCCCCGTCCAGGGCAGGCCGAGGAAGGGGCGCACGCCGTCGGCGTCCGGGCGGCTCATCAGCCTCACCTCGAGCGGCGGGTCTCCCTCGATCACCACCTGGTAGCGGCTGTCGATGTCCCAGCGCGGCTCCACGTGCTCACCCATGGTCCAGTAGAAGTGATAGGTGATCAGCGGCTTGCCGTCTGACCACGCGGTCCATTCGTAGTGCTGGCCAGCGACGGTGCCCTGGCGGACCGTGCCGCTGATGGGCAGGCCGATGCCGAGGCTGTAGGGAATGTCCTGTGTGGCCTTGGCCACTTCGAGTCTGGTGGTGACCTTCTCGATCTTCTTGCCCAGTCCTTCGGCCACCAGCGCCATCGACTGCGCGAAGGCATAGGGTGCCTCCGGCGAGCGGCTGGGCTTGGCCAGCAACTCATCCGGATCGCGGCCGAAGCCCATCATCTCGGTGTAGACCATCGGGTTGCGCAGCTTGTCGATGAACTCGTAGATCTGGATGTGATCGACGCGGTTCATCAGCCGCGTGAGCGTCAGCGGCAGGATGTCGCCGGAGAAGCCGGGGTGGATGCCGCAGGGGTGATAGGACGAGTTGCCTTCGCGGCAGGCCGCCTCGATCTTCGCGAAATGCTCCGAGTGGTGCTGCGGCGAGAACGGGCCGGCCACCGAGGCGACGTTCTTGCCCGAGCGCAGCAGGCGGCAGATGGTGTCGACGTTGGTCACGATCGGCGCGAACAGCACGCAGTCCGCGTCCAGCGCGATGATCTGCTCGACATCGTTGGTCGCCAGCACGCCAGTCTTCGGGAGACCGACGATGTCGCCGGCGTCCACGCCGACTTTCTCCGGCTTGGTCACCAGCACGCCGACCAGCTCGAATGCGGGGTTCTCGATGAAGTGCCGCAACGCGGTCTTGCCGACCACGCCGGTGGCCCATTGAATGACGCGATAGGTCTTGCCTGACATGCGAGCCTCTCCTGTTGTTGTTTGTGGGGCGGCGTCAGAGGACCGAACGCACCTGGCCGCCGTCTACCCGGTAGTTGGAACCGGTGACGTAGCCCAGCGCCGGGCTGGCGAGCATGCAGGCGACCATCGCGACTTCTTCCGGCTGGCCCAGGCGGCCCGCCGGCGGCAGCTGGAAGATCTTCTCCTCCGCCATGCGCTGGGTGACCTCTTCCAGCGGCATCTCCGGATTGTTGTAGCGCGCGCGGCCGAAGCGCAGCAGGCCGTCCACCATGATCACGCCGGGGGTCACGGTATTCACGGTGACGCCGCCGCCCTTGAGGGAGCCGGCCAGGCTCACGGTGAAGTTGTTCAGTGCGGCTTTTGCGGCGGAGTAATCCACGCCGACATTGTTGGGCTGGATCGCCACGGCGCTCGACACGTTGATGATGCGGCCGAACTTCGCAGCCTGCATGTCCGGCAGGGCCAGCAGCACCAGGCGCACGGCGCCGAGCATGTTGGAGTGGTAGTTGGCGATGTAGTCCGCCGCCTTGATGCCGGAGGGCGGCTTCGAGGAGTTGCCGGTGGAGCTGCCACCGGCGTTGTTGATGAGGACCTCGACGTTGCCGCCGAGCGCGGCGCAGGCTTCCGCGTGGACCGCTGCGGCGCCCTCGTCGTTGTTCAGGTCGCCAATAGCGACACCCGCCGCCTTGATCTCCTTCGCGACGCGCTCGGCGCGCTCACGGTTGCGACCGTGCACGACCACCACGGCGCCTTCCTCGGCCAGCATGCGGGCCGTTGCTTCGCCGATGCCGCTGCTGCTGCCGGTGACCAGCGCGCGCCGGCCCTTGAGTTTGAGATCCACGGCCCTACTCCCCTGCTGAAAGTCGTTGTGCTTGAGCCAAGCTACCCAGCGCGGCGCGGGCGGCATATCCCCATATGGGGACATGCCGCTGTGGCATCATCCCCGGCAGGCCGGCAAAGGCCATGTTCCGGGAGGGCGCAGCTTGCGAGGGAAGGCGTCTGCAGTGTCGGGCGAGTTGCTGCTGGCCCTGCTGGACGGCGCCTTCGAGGCACCGCCCTGGGGGCGCTTCCTGGATGCGCTGCGGCGACACACGGGCTCCGACTACGCCAGCCTGATCTTCCGGCCGCCGGGGCTGTCGCCAAGCTCGGTCCTGCACCTGTACTCCGGCGAGTGCTCGCCGCCCAAGGTGCAGCGCCTGTACCGGGAGCGCTTCTACCAGCGCGACCCGATGCCGTATCACGACATGGCCGAAGGCCGCGTCTACGATTTCGCCGCACTGCTGCCGCCCGGCGATCCGGCGGGCGATGCCTATGTGCGCGAGGTGATGGCGCCCAGCGGGATGAATGTCATCCGCATGATGCGGGTGATCGAGCCCAGCGGCGTCAGCGGCTGGCTCAGCATCACCCGGCGCAAGGGCGACTTCGCGCCTGCCGTCACGGCGCTGCTGCAGGAGCTGGCGCCCTACCTGCGCAGCGTGCTGCGCAGCTTCCTGGCACTGGAGCGCGAGCGCACCAGCGCGCAGCTGGCGGGCGACGCGATCCAGCGGCTGGACTTCGGCTGGATCGCACTCGACAGCGCCGCCCGGGTACTGGAAGCAGACCCGCAGGGGCGCATCATCCTCGAGCGCTCGCAGGCCCTGCGCATCGGCCCGGATGGCCGCCTGATCACTGCATCGGCCCGCCAGGGGCGCGAGATCGTGGCGGCGGTGAAGGCACTGGCCCTGAAGGAGCAGGCACGGCCGCGCGCCATGGTGCTGAGCCGCGACCCCTGGCTGGACATGCTGCTGGTGCCGGCCGAGCGCAGGGCCCACTCGCCCAAGGCGGTGCCGGCAGTGATCGCCTATGTCCACGGCGACAGCCTGCTGTCCGCCGACCGCTGCGAACAGCTGGGGCAGATGTTCGGCCTGCTGCCCAGCGAGAGCCGCCTGGCGCTCGCGCTGGGCCGCGGCATGAGCATCATGGAAGCCGCCACGCATCTCGGGCTGACGCAGGAAACTGCGCGCACCTACTCCAAGAAGATCTACGCCAAGATGGGCGCGCGCGGCCAACCTGACCTGGTGCGCTTCATCCATCGCAGCGTCCTGCAGATCGCCTGACGCCGGTGACGCAGACCGACACTGCAAGCTGAGCAGCCGCAGCACGGAGACCTGCGATGGCCACCGGGGACTACACCTGTCCCGGCTTCTTTTCGTTTCCAGATCAGAAGCTTGCCCCACTCCCCGGACACCCCCGCCCTGCCCCGGCCACGACACCCCCAATCCGAGTGGTTCCGAGCCCTTGCTCGGCTTATCTTGTCTGACTAAAGTCAAGATCGGCGTTGCCGTTGAGGGGAGCCATGAGCCTGCGCACATCGCATCACCAGCTGGGCCTGCTCACGGCCCTCTGCAGCGCAGTGCTGCTGTCCGCCTGTGGCGACTACGGCGGCCGCAGCGATGCGGGCAGCGGTGGCGCCGGCCCTCGCGGCAGCACTGAGGTCAGGAACTGCGACGAGCTCTTCACCCTGCGTGTGCAGCCGCGGCTCGATTTCTGCCGCAGCTGCCACATCCCCGGCGGCGTCGCGGATGTTGCGAACGGCAAGCTGTTCCAGCTGTCGGGCAACGAGAGCCAGGACTCCAGCCTGCTGCGCGCCTCCTGGGAGCGCCTGGGCGGCAACAGCGCCGGCCCCTCGCGCATCCTCAAGATGGCCTCGGGCACAGACAGCCGCACGCACAGCGGCGGCACGCCCTGGCCGGTGGGCAGCGATGCCTACAAGGAGATGGATGCGCTGCTGCGCGGCTATCTCACCCCCTCTGCCTGCGTGCTTGGCGGACTCGGCTCGATCAACGAACTGCCGCTGATCGGCGGGCCCCGCGGCGGCAACGCCTGGTCCAACTTCTGCGAGGGCAAGGCGGCCAGCGCCGTGCTGCCGGTGGATCCGCGCACGCTGATCGTGCCCGGCGTCAACGAGGGCAAGGCGGTCGCCTTCAACGCGCACTGGAAGTCCTGCGACAACGCCGTGGCGCGGCCCAAGACCTGCGGCGAAATGCGCGAGCAGGCAGAGCTCGGTCGCTTCGTCGGCCACGGACAGGGCGAGGCCGGCACGCCGCTGAGCTTCGCCGGCGGCAACGACAATCCCGCCGGTCTTTCGGCGGAGAAGTACAACCTGCTCTGGGATTCCGCCTGGGGCCTGGACGAACGCCCCACCAATTTCGACGAGCTGGTGGCGGAGCGCTACGGCTCGCCGCGCAGCCTGGTGCGCAATCCCTATCCGCTGCCGGGGCAGGATCCCAACGCCACCGACGGCGGCTCCGGCCAGCTGCCGATGGTGTTCACGCAGATCCGCAAGGCCGATGGCACCTGGACCGGCGAGATCGGCCAGAAGGTCTGCCTGTTCTGCCACAACGGCCAGCTCGGCACTGTCGCCGACGGCCCCGGTCTGGGCCCGCAGCTCGGCGGCGCCGGCAGCATCGGCGACTTCTCCGTCGCCAGTTCCGACTTCAGCAAGGCCGAGGGCCTCGCGGGCGCGGGCGTGAACACGGCGATCTCCGCGGTGACGCTCTCCACCAACCGCGGCACCGGCGCGATCGACTTCTTCCAGCTCGCCTTCATCCTGTTCAGCAACGGCGACCCGGCGCTGCTGCTCAACGACAAGATCGTGTTCAGCCAGGCGATCGGCAACATCAAGAGCCCGCCCTGGTGGAACCTGGCCTATCGCCCGCAGAAATTCCACGGCGCGGTCCTGCCCACCGATTCCTCGCGCATCGACCTGGCCGCGTACTACGACCTGGCCAAGAGCCTCAGCGGTGGCGGTGATGAAGCGCTGGCCTGGATGGACGCACATGCCGGCCCGTTCCAGACCTGGGCGGAAACCCTGCCGCCGCCGCGCTATCCGCAACCGATCGACACCGCGATGGCCGAGCAGGGCGCGATCCTGTTCCACTCCAAGAATCTCTGGGGCGACAAACTCGACAACCCGGTCGCGCGTCCCGACGCAGGCAACGGCTCCTGCGCGAGCTGCCACGGCGCGTACTCGCCGCGCTACGCCAACGATCCGTCCTACCTGGACACACCGGAGCTCGCTGGCATCGCCGCCTACACCGTGCCGACCGCGATCACCGGCACCGATCCGGTCTACGCCGACGCCATGCAGAGCCTGCGCAACGCCGACGGCAGCGTCAGCCCCGCGATCCTCAACCAGGCGGTGGTCTACTGCGGGCTGGGCAACGCCGGCTACACCGAGGACAACACGCCGATCATGCTGGCGCCGCCGCTGTGGGGCATCTGGGCCGCTGCGCCCTACTTCCACAACGGCTCGGTGCCCAACATCTGGGGCGTGCTCGATCCGGACAGCGAGCGCCCGCGCATCTGGAAGCGCTGGTCCACGCCGGCGCGCGCCGATCAGGCAGGCAAGGTGGTGATGGGCTTCGACACCAACCTGCAGCGCGGCTACGACTTCGACAAGCTGGGCTGGAAGTACGACGAGATTCCCTGCGGCGCCGCCGGCTCCGATCCGTACCTCGCCTGCAACCCGATCAGCCCCGGCACGCCCTCACCGGTGCAGGAGCTGCTCGCCGAGATCTACACCCTGGTCGGCCTCACCTGGAACCTGCCGCGGCCGGCGGGGCTGACGATGACCCAGCAGGACATCGAGAACCGCAAGATCTTCAACTCCAACCTCTACAGTCAGGGCAACCAGGGGCATGCGTTTACATCGGTGCTGACCGACCAGGAACGGCGCGCGATCATCGAGTACCTGAAGACGCTCTGAGGAACGCACTGACCCAGGTGGTACGTGAGGCCCCCGACCCGCTCGGGGGCTTTCTCGTTCCGGCGCGGCTTTTTTGGTTCTTCTCCGATCTGCGGGAGCCGAAGGCCGCACGGCTTGCTCTCTTTCTCCCTCTCCCCGCCTGCGGGGAGAGGGCTGGGGCTGACGTTTCCCCGGTTTTTCATATTGCGAATCTTGAGAAGAGGGCTTGCATCGCCTGTGGTGTAAGCGGAGGGTCGGTCGTGCTGCAGAGCAGGCGTGCC
>DATILC010000034.1:0-14105 GCA_035476855.1 Solimonas sp.
TACGCCCTGTCCGGGCCGGCGGTGGTGCTGTGGCGCCGCCTGCGCCGCAAACCGGTCCCGGCGGCCTGATTGGCCGGACCGGCGGTTTGAAGCGCGCAGCGGAGTTGGTCTAAGATTCACCCATGCATTCCGCATACGGCCAATTTGCTGTTCCCGCTGCGCCCCAGGGCGCACGGCCGTTTGCGATTGGGGCATCCCTGCCCAAGACTGCCAGCCATCCTTGGCTGGGTCTTCAAAACCAGCTTGGCCTGCTCCTTCTGCCGTAAGGCAGACCATCGAGCGCGCCGCGCACGGGGCCAAAACCGTGTAAAAATCAGATAGTTCAGATTCCCGGGCCGGGGCGCATCGCGCCGGGTCCGTACAGGCTAGGAAAGTACCCATGAAAAACCAGTTGATCATTTTCGACACGACCCTGCGTGACGGCGAGCAGTCGCCCGGCGCGTCGATGACCCAGGACGAGAAGATCCGCATTGCCAAGGCGCTGGAGCGCCTGGGCGTCAATGTCATCGAAGCCGGCTTCGCTGCTGCCAGCCCCGGTGACTTCGCCTCGGTGCAGGCGATCGCCCGCGCCGTTACCGAAAGCACCGTGTGCTCGCTGGCGCGCGCCAACGAGCGCGACATCCGTGCCTCCGGCGAGGCGATCAAGCCGGCGCGTTCGGGCCGTATTCACACCTTCATCGCCACCAGTCCGATCCACATGGAAAAGAAGCTGCGCATGCAGCCGGACGAGGTGGTCGAGGCAGCAGTGAGAGCCGTGAAGTGGGCGCGCGAGTACACCGACGACGTCGAGTTCTCCGCCGAGGACGCATTGCGCTCGGATATCGACTTCCTGTGCCGCATCTTCGAGGCCGTGATCAAGGCCGGTGCGACCACCCTGAACGTGCCGGATACGGTGGGCTACACCGTGCCCTGGCAGCTGGGCGACCGTTTCCGCCAACTGATCGAGCGCGTGCCGGGCTCCGACAAGGTGATCTGGTCGGCGCACTGCCACAACGACCTGGGCATGGCGGTGGCCAACTCGCTGTCGGCGGTGATGGCCGGCGCACGCCAGGTCGAGTGCACCATCAACGGCCTGGGCGAGCGCGCCGGTAACGCCGCGCTGGAAGAGATCGTGATGGCGGTGAAGACGCGCAAGGACGTGTTCGGCATCGACACGCGCATCGACGCCACGCAGATCGTGCCGACTTCCAAGCTGGTCTCCGGCATCACCGGCTACCCGGTGCAGCCGAACAAGGCGATCGTCGGTGCCAATGCCTTCGCGCACGAGTCCGGCATCCACCAGGACGGCGTGCTGAAGCACCGCGAGACCTACGAGATCATGAGCGCCGAGAGCGTCGGCTGGAACGCCAACCGCCTGACGCTGGGCAAGCTGTCCGGCCGTGCGGCGTTCCGCGCGCGCATGGAGGAGCTGGGCTACAAGTTTGCTTCCGATGCCGAACTGGCCGAGGTGTTCGCGCGCTTCAAGACCCTGGCCGACAAGAAGCGCGAGATCTTCGACGAGGACCTGCAGGCGCTGGTCAGCGAGAGCCAGCAGGCGCGCGAGCATGAGCGCGTCAAGCTGGTCGATCTGGAAGTCACCAGCAAGTCCGGCACCCGGCCGGTGGCGCGGGTGGCCCTGGAGTTCAACGGCGAGCACATGGAAACCCGTGCGCAGGGCGACGGTCCGGTCGACGCGGTGTTCGCGGCGATCGAGCAGATGATCCGTACGGAGTCGGAGCTGCTGCTGTTTTCGGTCAACAACATCACCAGCGGCACCGACTCGCAGGGCGAGGTCACCGTGCGCCTGGCCAAGGACGGGCATACCGTCAACGGGCAGGGCGCGGACACCGACATCGTCATCGCCTCGGCCAAGGCCTATGTCAACGCGGTGAATCGCCTGGGCAGCGCACCGATGGAACGCGCGCACCCGCAGTTCGTCACGGCGATGGGCATTCCCTGAGGATGGCTGCAGCACGCCGCGGGCAGGTGCTGCAGGCGCTGGGGATCGAGCAATGGTCCCTGCGTTCTGCCGCGCCTGCGGTGGTGGAGCCGGAGCTGCCGGCTTCTCCTCCTGCGCGTGAACGGCCGCCGCTTCCGTCGGCGCCGGCGTCGCGTGCGGAGATGCCGTCGCGTCCCGCTGCGCCGCCGCCCGTAGTCGTGGCGGCTCCGCTTGCTCCGGTCGAAGTGCCACAGGACTGGACCGGCTTGCGCGAGATGGTCAAGGACTGTCGCCGGTGCAAGCTCTGCACGACGCGAACCCAGACCGTGTTCGGCGTCGGCGTCGAGACCGCACCGCTGATGGTGGTCGGCGAGGGGCCGGGGGCGGACGAGGATGCACAGGGCGAGCCCTTCGTCGGCAAGGCCGGCAAGCTGCTCGACGAAATGCTGCGCGCGATCGGGCGTTCGCGGTGCGACAACACCTTCATTGCCAACGTGGTCAAGTGCCGCCCGCCCGGCAACCGCGATCCGGAAACCGATGAGGTCGAGGCCTGCCGTCCGTATCTCGAACAGCAGATCCGGTTGGTCAAGCCGAAGCTGATCGTCGGTCTCGGCCGCATCGCCGCGCAGCGCCTGCTCGGCACCGATGCGCCGCTGTCGCGGCTGCGAGGGCCGCTGCACGAGTACGGGCCGGACAAGACGCCGCTATTGATCACCTATCACCCGGCCTACCTGCTGCGCAGCCCGCGCGAGAAGGCCAAGAGCTGGGAGGATCTGAAGAAGATCCACCAGTTCCTGAAGGGCGCTTGAGGCCGTGAGCGCCCAGCCGCAGGAACTCTGGCGCCTGGCACCGATGCATCCTTCGCATCTGCCGCAGGTACTGGAGATCGAGCGGCAGGCCTATCCTTTCCCCTGGACAGACGGCATCTTCCAGGACTGCCTGAAAGTCGGCTACAGCTCCTGGGTGGTGACCAACACGCTGGGCGAGGTGCTGGCCTATGCGTTGATGAGCATGGCAGTGGGCGAGGCCCATATCCTCAATCTCTGTGTCGAGCCCGAGCAGCGGCGTCTGGGCCTTGCCCAGTTCCTGATGAAGCACCTGCTGATGGTGGCGCGTGCCGCCAGCGTTACGCTGGTGCTGCTGGAAGTGCGGGTATCGAACAAGCCGGCGCAGAAACTCTACGAGCAGTTCGGGTTCAAGCGTCTGGGTACGCGCAAGGCCTACTATCCGGACGAGAAGGGACGCGAGGACGCGCTGGTGCTGGGGCTCGACCTGGTCTGATCGCAAGGAGTATCGATGCGCAGCGGAACCGGCAGTCGCAAGCAGAAGATTTCCTGGGCGTTCTACGACTGGGCCAATTCCGCCTTTGCCACCACGGTGATGGCCGGGTTCTTCCCGCTGTTCTTCGCGCAATACTGGGCAGGCGGCCTGCCTGCGGGCGAGCGCACCTTCTGGCTCGGCGTGGCCAGTTCGGTCTCCAGCATCGTGGTGATGATCCTGGCGCCGCTGCTCGGCGGGCTGGCCGACCGTCGTGGCTACAAGAAGCGCTTCCTGTTCGCCACCACGCTGCTCGGCGCTGTTTCCACCGCGGCCCTGTACGGGGTCGCACAGGGTGATTGGCGCACGGCGCTGCTGCTGTTCACGCTGGCCTCGATCGGCTTCTTTGCCGGCACCTCGTTCTATGATTCGCTGATCGTCAACGTCGCCAGCGCGGAGGAGATGGACCGCACTTCGGCGCTGGGTTACGGCCTGGGCTATCTCGGCGGCGGCCTGCTGTTCGCGCTTAACGTCTTCATGTTCCAGAAGCCGCAGGCCTTCGGCCTGGACAGCGGTGCCGATGCGATCCTGCTGTCCTTCATGATGGTCGGCATCTGGTGGGTACTGTTCTCGCTGCCGCTGTTCGGCAACGTACAGGAGTATCCGTCTGCGGCAGTCGAGGGTGGCGACTGGCAGCAGCTGAAACAGACCTTCCGCCAGATCCTGACGATGAAGCCTGTGCTGTACTTCCTCGGCGCCTACTGGCTCTACATCGACGCGGTCGACACCATCATCCGCATGGCAGTCGACTATGGCGTCAAGCTGGGCTTCGATCCGGGAGCGCTGATCAAGGCGCTGCTGCTGGTGCAGTTCCTTGGCTTTCCCGCGGCCATCGCCTACGGCTGGCTGGCGGACCGCTTCGGCACCAAGGCCATGCTCTACGTTGCCATCGCGATCTACGTCGGGGTGACCTGCTGGGCCTATACGCTGCAGACCGAGGCACAGTTCTACTGGATGGCCGCAGCGATCGCGACGGTGCAGGGAGGTATCCAGTCGCTGTCGCGTTCCTACTACGCGAAACTGATTCCGCCAGGACAGGCAGGACAGTTCTTTGGTTTCTACAACATGCTTGGCAAGTTCGCCGCGGTGCTGGGGCCGATCGTGGTGGGACAGACCGCGCTGCTGGTGGATAACCAGCGCCTGCCGATCCTGACGCTGCTGCCGTTCTTCCTTGCCGGTGCATGGTTGCTGAGCCGCGTGCGCGAGCCTGAGCTCAGGCCCTGATCGCCTTGACCGCCTGGGTCAGTTCCGCCTGCAGCGCGGGTGACTCGCCTTCGAGGTAGCGCAGCTTCAAATAGGCATCCGCCGCGCGCTGGACTGTGCTTGCGAATTCCGGATGCTCCAGCGACACGCGTTCGGCGAAGTCGCGAACACCCTCGGTGGGGCGCTGCGCGATGCCGGCCTTCAGCAGCCGTCGCTGCGCGCGATGCCATAGCCGTACGGCCAGGTCTTCGTTGCGTGCCGGCGCGAACTGGCGAAGCAACAGAAGCCCGATCACGCTGAGCAGGGTTGTCGCGATGACGGTCAGTGCCAGGATCATGCCGCTCCAGTCGCGGATGCCGAAGCGCTGCAGGAATTCCTGCTGCAGTTCCGGGCCATAGCCGAGTACCCAGCGGTTCCACTGTGAGTCGAGCCAGTCCCACTGGGCTTGCAGGCGGATGCGCAGGCTGGCTCCCCCGCTGCGATCGAGGAAGTCCGGCAGGCCCTCGTCGGCGCCCAGGGCCTCGGAGATGCCTCTTTCGATGCGGTTGGGCGCAACGGCGGAAGTCGGGTCGATGCGGACCCAGCCGCGGCCCTCGTACCAGACCTCGCTCCAGGCGTGGGCGTCCGCATCCCTGACCGTGTAGTAGTCGCCCAGCAGGTTCTGTTCGCCGCCCTGGTAGCCGGTGACGACTCGCGCCGGAATGCCCGCCGCGCGCATCAGATAGGTGAAGGAGCTCGAGTAGTGCTCACAGAAACCGCGCTGCGTCCTGAACAGGAAATCGTCGACGCTGTCGCGTCCCAACCTTGGGGGGCGCAGCGTGTAGACGAACTTCTCCTTGCGGAATTTCTGCAGCACGGCCTGCACGATCGCCTCCGGTTCGCCGTGCTGTTCGCGTAGCTGGCGGGCCAGTTCCGCCGCTTGGGGGTTGAAGCCCTTCGGCAGGCCAAGGTTGACGCGCCGAACCATTGGCGGCAGCTCAGCCTGCAGTACATAACGCGTATGCGAGCGCAGCTTGTAGAGCAGGGTTTCGTTGACATTCCCGCCGCGCATCATCTGGTATTCGGAGGCGATGAAGGTTTTCGGCGGCAGCAGGCCGGGATCAGGCAGGTCCAGCGCAAACAGCCAGGGGCCGCGATGCGGCTCCATGATCACCTGGTAGCTGATCGCGGAGGATTCGAGACGCGCCTCGGGCTTGCGGATGCCCTGCGACATGGCGCTGCCCTTCCAGGCGCGGCCGTCGAACTGGTCGAGTACCGGGCCGCGCCAGTAACGTTGCCGCGGTGGCGGCACGGTGTCGAGAAAACTCACCCTGAAGGCGGTGCGCTCCGACAGGATCATCTCTGAAATATCGCCCGGCGCCATTTCGGAGGACATGCCGCTACGGCTGGCGCCGCCGCCCCCCGCATCCACCGGCAGCCCCCAGAGCGGGCCCGGAATGCGGGGGAAAAGCACGAAGAACACCAGCGCCAGCGGCACCGACAGCGCAACCATGCGGCCACCGATCTCGACGCTGCGACGCAGCGGCAGCGCCTGGCCGGGATGATTGACGTCGACCAGCAGTGCGGTGATCGTCACCGCGCAGACCAGCAGGTAGATCGCGGTCCACATTTCCTGCGAGTGCAGGAAGTGCGTCAGCAGGATGAAGTACATCAGGAACACCGTGACCATGACGTCGCGGCGCGAGCGCATTTCCAGCACCTTCATCACCGCCATCGCCACCAGCAGCGCCGTGCCGGGCTGCTGGCCATTGATGCGTCCGTAGCTGGCGAACACGCCGGCGAACACCAGCAGCACGATCACCGAACGCAGCCAGGGCCTGGGCAGTGGCCATTGGCGCAGGGAGGCGAGAGCACGCCAGCCGAGGCCGGCGCCGAGCAGGATCACTTCCCAGGACGGGAGGGTCGGCACATGGGCCGACAACACCAGCGCCAGCACCGCCAGCAGGCGCAGCAAAGAGGTCTGGTGCAGGTAGTCGGCGGCGCTGGCGCTCTTCATCGGCTGGCGCTCAGTACTGGAACAGCGCCAGGGCGCGCAGGCATTCGTGTTGATGGATCTCGCCGCGATTCGGCGGGATCACCAGGCCAGGCAGGCGCAGGCCATAGGCGTGGCGCTGTCCCTCGGCGTCGAGCACCCAGCGGGTCAGCTGCGAAAGTCGACCCTCGGTGTCGAGTTCCGGAATGCTGTTCCAGTCCAGCCAGAGCTCCTGATCCAGCAGCTCGGTGAACTGCTTGACCATCGGCATCGAAGGCGATTTCGGCAGGCTCTTCCAGTGCACCGACTTCATCGAATCGCCGCGATGGTAGTTGCGCAGGCCGGCGAACTCGTCCTGTCCGGAGGCGTTGCTGGGACGCTGGCCGATGGCACCGGCGACGGGCGGCGGCTGGCGACCCGCTGCGGCGGGGCGCGGATAGACCAGGCAGACCATGTCGAGGTCGGCCCAGGTCCAGGCATGGAACAGGCCCAGCGGAAAATCGGTGGACAGGCTGAATACGCGGCTGCGCAACCAGCCGCGGCGCTCTGCGGGCGTGGCGATGCGCATCGCCGCCGAACCCTGCGGCGGGACATCCGCGGTGACCGGCGGCTGCGTTGCCTTGGGCCAGCTCAGTGCGAAGCTGTAGCGCTCGCTGGCGGCAGGGTTGTCGACCAGTATCTCGAAATGCGCGATCTCGCCGGCGAACACCGGCTGGGTCTTGCCCGCGCGCAGCTGCACGTTGACCAGGTTGCCGTGGGTGTGGTGCATGCAGACCAGGCCGAGGGACGCCAGCAGGAAGGTCAGCACGAAGCCCATGCTGTTCGAGTAGTTCATCGACCCGAGCAGCATGATCAGCGCCATGAAGGCGAAGAAATAGCCGAAGCGCGTCGGCACGATGTAGACGCGGTTGCGCGGCACGCCGATCGGCCCTGGTTGGCGCTTGACCCGGGCCAGCACCCAGGTATCGATGCGCTCCTGCACCCAGCGGATCGGGTGCAGCAGGATCTTGAAGATCAGCCAGACGCGCATCGCCGGCTCAGGGAATCGCCACGCGCGCCAGGATGTCCTCGGCTGTCGGTGCGCCGCCTTCACGTTCGCTGGCGGCGATCAGGCGATGGTTGACCACCGAGGCGAACACCGCCTGCACGTCTTCCGGGATCGCGCCGTTGCGTCCGGAGACCAGCGCCCAGGCCTGGGCTGCACGCTTCAGCGCCAGCGCTGCGCGCGGCGACAGGCCCTGGCGCAGGCCCGTGTGCTCGCGCGTGTGGCGCACCAGCGCCAGGATGTAGTCGACCAGCGCCGGCATCACGCGTACCGCCTTGACCTGGGCCTGCAGGTTGAGCAGTTCATCCGGTCGTAGCGCCGGCTTGATCTCGGCCAGCAGGTCACGGCGCTCGCGTTCCATCAGCAGTGCCTTCTCCGCCTCGTGTGCCGGGTAGCCCATCGAGATGCGCATCAGGAAGCGGTCCAGCTGCGACTCCGGCAAGGGGAAGGTGCCGATCTGGTGCGCAGGGTTCTGCGTGGCGATGACGAAGAATGGTTCCGGCAGCGGACGGGTCTCGCCCTCGGCCGTGACCTGGCGCTCTTCCATGGCCTCCAGCAGCGCCGACTGTGTCTTCGGGCTGGCGCGGTTGACTTCGTCGGCCAGCACCAGCTGCGAGAAGATCGGGCCGGGGTGGAAGCGGAAGCTGGCGTTGTTGGGTTCGTAGATCGATACGCCGATGATGTCGGCGGGCAGCAGGTCGCTGGTGAACTGCACGCGCTGGAAGGCCAGCCCCATGACCCGCGCCAGGCCCAGCGCCAGCGTGGTCTTGCCGACGCCCGGGATGTCCTCGATCAGCAGGTGTCCCCGCGCCAGCAGGCAGGCCGCGGCCAGGCGCAGCTGGTTCTGCTTGCCGAGGATGATCTGGTTGAGGCTGTCCAGTGCGGGTTGGATCGACGAGTTCATGTACGTTTTTTTCCGTCCGGGTTGCAGCAAGTGTATACGGCGACTGGGGAATCCGGATGAACGGCAGTTTCTGCCGGTTACCTTTGCTGCAGCGCGATTGCGGCACTGCGGAAACTGGGCGACGATACCGGTCATTCAATTCCACGCAGGGAGTCCATCGGTGGACCGATATACGCGAGAACTCACCCGTGAGCAGTCGCAGGCGACCGACTACCGCACCTGGTACGAAGCCTCCGACGCGCTGGATCGTCGCGACGGTCTCAACGAGTGGCGCGAGGACGATACCTCCGAGGACTACGACTGGCGCCTGGTCCGCTCGCGCCTGCGTCAGATCCGCCAGTACCGCGCTGACCGCGCCTATCCGAAGCTGATCCATCACCTGCGCCAGGGCCTGCACTGGAGCCTCGGCAACACCGGCAATCCCGAGTTGTATGGCCACTGCCGCGTCGGTACCAAGCACCTGATCCGCGACTACGTTACCGAAGTCGCCACCGCGCTCAACGAACTCTGCGACCTGGAACTGGCGGACTTCCCGCATCCGGCCAAACTGAAGTTCTTCCAGGAGGTCGCGCAATCCTATGGGCGCTCCGCGCTGATGCTGTCCGGCGGCGCCACGCTGGGCCTGTTCCACGTCGGCGTGGTCAAGGCGCTGTTCCGCGAAGGGCTGGTGCCGACGGTGATGTCCGGTTCCAGCGCCGGTTCGGTGGTGGCTGCCACCTGCGGCACGCGCGCGCCGCATGAGGTCGAGGAACTGCTCGATCCGGAAAGCGCCTACTACCACTTCTGGCGCGTCCTGCCGATCCGCCACATGCTGCGCCGCGGTTCGATGATGGACCAGAACCAGCTCAAGCGCGCCATCGCCAAGAACGTCAAGGACATGACCTTCGAGGAGGCAGCCAAGCTGTCCGGCCGCATCATCAACATCACGGTGTCACCAGCGGGCGTCAACCAGCTGCCGCGGCTGGTGAACTACCTGACCTTCCCCTACCTGTACATCCGCGAGGCGGTACTGGCTTCGTGTGCGGTGCCGATCCTGTTCCCGCCGGTCATGCTGATGACGCAGGACGAGAACGCCGAGCGCGTGCCCTACATGCCGCTGCTGCGCTGGAACGACGGCTCGCTGAAGTCCGACCTGCCGACGCTGCGCCTGCGGCGCCTGCACAACGTCAACCACTTCATCGTCAGCCAGACCAACCCGCACGTGCTGCCCTTTGTCTCGAAGAGCGAGCCGAACTCGCGGGGCGTGCTCAAGGCGGTTCGCAACTACGCCTACTCCTCGGTGCGCGGCCAGGCCAAGAGCATCCTCGACCTGGCGCGGTCCAACATGCCCAACGGCTTGCTCCGCACGCCGCTGGACACCGCCAGCGCGGTGCTGGACCAGGACTACCGCGGCCACATCAACATCTTCCCCGACGTCAGCATCTGGCGTTACGCCAACGTCACTTCCAACCCGACGATGGAATCGATCAAGCGCTTCATGCTGGAAGGCGAGCGTGCCACCTGGCCGCGCATCGAGATGATCCGCAACCAGACCCTGATCAGCCAGACGCTGGATCAGTGCGTCGAAAAGCTGGAATCCACCGGCAGTGTTGTCGATGTGCCGCGCGGCCGGCCGGAGCTGCGGGTAGTGAAGGGCGGGTGAGGGGACGCGCTTAGGCAAGGCCTGAACGGCCTTGCCTGCGTCGCCGAACGCCCGGCCAGGGATGGCGTTTGGCTTACTGGGACATGACTCAATGTCATGTCCCAGCCTGGCCAAACGCGGCCGGAGGTCAATCAAGTGACAGAAGTCCCGCCATGGATGGCGCCACAAGGACACGGGCGTGCAAAGAGTCGGTCGCCGCCCGCGCCCGCTCAGGGGTTTCCGCCCGCTACCTCGATGCTCATCCAGCGCCGCCCCGGCCGGCGTTCGACACTGACACTGCGGCTGCCCGGCTTGCAGACGTAGCGCAGGTAGCAGTGGTCGCGCACGTTCGACAGGTAGCGCGGTTCCAGCAAGGCAACGTTGTCGCCCTCGCAGCGCGCCGACTGCGTGATCAGCCCCGGATGCCCGGCGTCGCGCAGGCTGCGGCCCAGCTGCTGGCAGAAGTCCCAGGAATCTGGATCGCGCAAGGCAGGGTGGGTTTCGACCTGTGGCCGCAGGTCGATCAGCAGGGCGTCCGCCGCCACGCGGTAGACGCGACGCTCGGCCACGATCGGTTCCGTGTGATCGGTGAATCCCGGGTCTTCGACCAGCTTGCGATGGAAGTGATGGACGGTCTCGTGCACCGTCGTTTCCAGTGTGGGCGAGCCGTACCAGACGCCGAAGCTGCCGTCGGAGAAACGTGTCCGGAACCAGTGCTTCGGCACGAACGGGAACTGGATCGCCTGGCCATAGCCTTCCTCGAAGGGCCGGTGCAGGCCGGGGGCGGGCAGGCGCGGCTTGGTCGCCATTTCCGCCTTCGCCAGCAACGCCGCCGCGCCGGCGCGATCGCTCAGGTCGTCGGCGAGATCCTGTGTCTCGCGCAGGCTGACGATGTTGCGGTAGAGGTCGCCGCGGAAATGCAGGGCGGCGTCGAGCAGCTCCGACGGCAGGGTCATCGCGGCGCAAGCAGCGTCGAGGGGCCCCATGTGCGGCATGGGAATCCTGGCGTCGCGAGTCGGCGCAGGTATGTGGGACCAGCGAGCTGCTGCAGGATTGATGAGGCGAATTTCATAAGCCGCGCAGGAAATCGAGATAGGCGCGGACGGTGATGATCCCCGGCAAGCCGTTCTGCAGCATGATCTCCAGCGGCGTGTGGTTGTCGAGGCCGCGGTTGCGCGCCGTCGGCCAGCGGTAGGCCAGTTCGCGGTTGTGCGGGTAGAGCAGGCGCAGCGACTTGTGGATGCCGAGCAGGTTGCCGACGCGGTCCAGCAGGTCGCGGCTGTCGGCCAGCGGTTCGCCACGGCGGTAGCGCGCCAGCGTCGAGCGCGTGCCGGAGGACAGGCCCAACAGCTCGCACTGCGCCGCCAGGTCGAGTTGCCAGTGCTCGAACAGCTGGCACACCATGCGTGCCAGTTCGCTGCGCTCGCTGCGATCAAAGCCGGGACGCCCGCCCTCGGTGTCGGGGGATGCGGCCGTAGCAGGTCGAATCGGGCGGGCGGGCATGGTCGTATTGAGTCGTACGTTCAACGTACCAGATAATACAACAAAACCAACGGTCGTCCCGCTCCGGTTCCGGACATGAACATCCTGCTCATCCATCAGAATTTCCCCGGTCAATTCAGATACCTGGCGCCGCATCTTGCGGCGGATCCGAAAGTTCGCCTGATCAATATCGGCCATGCCAGGGCGCCGGGGCTGGCGGGGGCGGCCGACCTGCTCCGCTACGAGCTGGCGCGCAAGCCTGCCGAGGCCATCCACCGTCATGCGCGACCGATGGAGTCGGCCGTGCTCTACGGCCAGGCCGTCGCGCGGGTGATGCTGGCCCTGCGCGAAAAGGGCTGGAATCCGGATGTGGTGCTGGCCCATGCGGGCTGGGGCGAGGCCCTGTTCGTGAAGGACATATGGCCGCAGACGCGACTGGTGCTGCTGACCGAGTTCTTCCATCACGGCAGGGGCGTGGACCTGGGTTTCGATCCGGAATTTCCGGTCGACCTCGACGAGGAAATGCGGCGGCGCTCGGCCAATGCCCACCTGCTGGTGGCGCTCGATGCGGCCGATGCCGGTGTGGCGGCGATGCCCTGGCAGCGCTCGTTGTTTCCCGCGGCCTATCAGCCGCGGATCGTGGTCAACCACGAGGGCTTCGACGTCGAGAAGCTGCGGCCCGACCCGCAGGCGCGGCTGGAACTGCCGGGCGGCGTTGTGCTGAAGCATGGTGACAAGGTGGTGACCTATGTCGCGCGTAACCTCGAGCCGGCGCGGGGCTTCCACATCTTCATGCGTGCGGCGCAGCGCATCCTCGAACGTGTTCCGGACTGCCACATCGTGGTCGCCGGTGGCGATGAGGTGAGCTACGGCGCGCGGCCCAAGGGCGCCGCCCACTGGCGCGAGAAAATGCTGCGCGAGCTGTCGCCGGACCTGTCACGCCTGCACTTCCTCGGCAAGCTGCCTTATGAAACCTACTGCCGGCTGCTGCAGGTCTCCGCCGCGCATGTCTACCTGACGATTCCCTTCGTGCTGTCCTGGTCGCTGCTGGAATGCATGGCCCACGGCTGCCTGGTGGTGGCCTCGGGGACGCCGCCGGTGCGCGAGGTGATCGAGGATGGCCACAATGGCCTGCTGGTCGACTTCTTCGATGTCGAGCAGATCGCAAGCCGGGTCGAAGAGGTGCTGGCGCAGCCGGCACGCTACGCCGGACTGAGAGTAGCGGCGCGGGAAACTGTGGTACGCGATTTCGCTGTCGCCGACTCGCTGCGACGCTACCGGGAAATCATCGGCCTTCCGGCCTGAAGGCTCCGGCGGGCTGCGCGCTGCGCAAGCCGCCGGAGTCGCTGGCCTTACAGCGCCTGGATGCGGACGCGCTGTGCCTGCAGCGCGGCGAAGTCCTGCTTCTGCTTGGCCAGCAGGTCGCGGGTCTGTTGCTGCACGTGTTCCGGGGCCTTGCCGAAGTTGGGGTTGGCGACGCGCGTCTCGGTCTTGGCCATGTCGCCTTCGATCTTGGCGACCTGCTTGTCGAGGCGCGCCAGTTCGGCATCCTTGTCGATCAGGCCGGCCATCGGCACCAGCAGGCTCATCTGGCCGAGCAGTGCGGTTGCGGACTCCGGCGGCTCGCCGGCGTCGTGGAACTGTGGTGCCTCGACGTTGGCGAGAAACACGATCGCATCCTGCAGCCGCGCGACGCGCTGGCGATCGGCTTCAGTGGCATTGCGCAGCAGCAGCGGCAGCGCCTTCTTCGGCGCGATATCCATCTCGCCACGGATCTGGCGCACGCCGAGGATGAAGGCCTTGAGCCACTCGATGTCGGCCTCGGCGACCTCGTCGATCTTCGCAGTGTTGGCGACCGGGTAGGGCTGCAGCATCAGGCTCGGGCCAGTCTTCGCCGCCAGCGGCGCGATGCGCTGCCAGATTTCCTCGGTGATGAAGGGCATCAGCGGGTGCAGCAGGCGCAGGCTGGTCTCCAGCACGCGCACCAGGGTGCGGCGCGTGCCGCGCTGCGCGGCCTCGTCACCGTTCAGCAGCGCCGGCTTGCTGAGTTCCAGGTACCAGTCGCAGTACTCGTTCCAGATGAACTGGTAGAGCGCCTGCGACAGCAGGTCGAAGCGGTAGCTCTGGAAATACCCGGCGACCTCGGCTTCGAGCTTCTGCAGGCGCGAGACGATCCAGCGGTCGGCGGCGGACAGCGTGTACGGCAGCGATTCGTCCTGTCCGCAGTCCTTGTCCTCCGTGTTCATCAGCACGAAGCGCGCGGCGTTCCAGATCTTGTTGCAGAAATTGCGGTAACCGCCGGCACGGCTGGCGTCGAAGCGGATGTCGCGGCCGGTGCTGGCCAGCGCCAGGAAGGTGAAGCGCAGCGCGTCGACGCCGACCGGCTCGATGCCCTGCGGATACTGGCGGCGCGTTGCGGCATCGATCTTGGTGGCGAGCTGCGGCTGCATCAGGCCGGTGGTGCGCTTGCGCAGCAGGTCTTCCAGGCTGATGCCGTCGACCAGGTCCAGCGGGTCGAGCACGTTGCCCTTGGACTTGGACATCTTGTTGCCTTCGGCGTCGCGCACCAGGCCGGTGATGTAGACCTCGCTGAACGGCACGTCGCCGAGGAAGTGCAGGCCCATCATCGCCATGCGGGCGACC
>DATILC010000035.1:0-5862 GCA_035476855.1 Solimonas sp.
CAGCGCGGTCCGAACCAGCCAGCGCCGATTCAGCCGGAGAATCCTCAGCGACAGAGTGTTTTCGAGATAAACCGTCAAATGGCCATGCTGACCAATCAGCACGCGGGATTCTCCGGCGACCCTGTGAGAAATGCGGGCTAGACAGGCTGGGTAGAACCCGTGCCTTCAGGCAATATCCCTGCATCGAACGAACCACCGAGATTCCTCATGACCGCACTGCGCTCCCGCATCCTGGGTCTGGGCACCCATGTGCCGTCCCGCGTCGTTACCAATCACGACCTGGCCAAGGTGATGGACACCAGCCACGAGTGGATCGTGGAACGCTCCGGCATCGAGGAGCGGCGCTGGGTCGAGCCTGAGGACGGCAACTACACGATGGGCGTCAAGGCGGCGCGTGCCGCGCTCGCCGATGCCGGCTGCGAGGCCAGCGAGATCGACTGCATCATCTACGCCACGCTCTCGCCGGATTACTACTTCCCCGGCTGCGGCGTGCTGGTGCAGCGCGAGCTGGGCATCGGCCATGTGCCGGCCTTCGACATCCGCCAGCAGTGCTCCGGCTTCATCTACGGCCTGCAGATGGCCGATGTCTTCATCCGCTCCGGCCAGTACAAGAAGATCCTGCTGATCGGTGGCGAGGTGCACTCCCGCGGCCTCGACAAGTCCACGCGCGGGCGCACCGTCACCGTGCTGTTCGGCGATGGGGCGGGTGCCGCCGTGATCGGCGTCAGCGATGATCCGGCCCGCGGCATCCTCACCAGCCGCGTGCACTCCGACGGCAGCGATGCCGAATGCCTGGCTATCCAGTGGCCCGGCATGGCCCCCGGGCGCGACGTATTCGTCACCCACGACGACATCGACGAAGGCCGCATCTTCACCACCATGGATGGCCAGAAGGTCTTCAAGACCGCGGTCAAGCGCATGCCCGAAGTGATCCAGGAAGTGCTGGCGGACCAGGGCCTCGCCGTGTCCGACATCGACATGCTGATCCCGCACCAGGCCAACCTGCGCATCAACGAGATGGTCGCCAAGCTGCTGCGCATCGACGAGAGCAAGGTGCACAACAACATCCAGAAGTATGGCAACACCACCGCCGCGACCATTCCGCTGTGCCTCCACGAGGCGCGGGCGCTGGGCAAGGTCAAGCAGGGTGATCTGGTCTGCCTGGTGGCCTTCGGCTCCGGCTTTACCTGGGGCTCGGTGTTGATGCGCTGGTGATCCCGGACCAGGGGCCCGGGTCAATCATTCCGGGCTCCTGCTGGCGCACTGCGCCTGCCGTTGGTGCTGTCCACATTCCCTGTCGCAGGAGCCCTGAGTGTTCCGCAATACGATCGCCCCGGCGCTGCTCATTTCCCTGATTGCCCTGCTGCAGGCTTGCGGCAACAGCTCGCCGGCAGACGGCGTTCCGCAGCCTGCCGCGCGTGCATCCGATCGCTACGCGATGGCCAACGGCTGCTACCTGGTGCGCGAGACGGGCGGGCATTACCTGCGCGCCGAGGGCGAGCAGCTGCTGTTTGCTGCCGACGCGGCTCGCGGTACGCCTTTCTACATGAAACCGACCGCACTGGGCCGCTACCTGTTCTACACGCCGGAACGCCGCTTCATGGCACTCGGCGAGGGCAACTCCGGCCTCGGCTCACAACCATCGTCGCTGCTGGACGAAGTCGGCAGCACGATCTCCGGCTCGGGCGACGTGCTGGCCGTGCTGCACCCGGCGCTGCCGTTGTCGGATGCGGTGAACGATATCGGCGACAGCCTGCCGGGCATACCGGCAGCAGCGGCGCCACAGGGCGCGCCGGCCATCGCGGAAGCACCCAGCGACGCCGCCGAATGGACTGTGGAACAGGACGGCGATCGCTTCCGCATCGTCTCCACCCTGAGCGGCGAGCAGCTTGCGATGGAGGGGCGGCCGGGCCGCCATGAGTTCCTGCCAGCCCGCGGCTGTGCGGAATATCCGGAGGCCCGGATCAACGCCAGCGGTACGCCATTCAAGGGCCGCAACCCGGATGGAACGGTGTTCGGCTATGCCGAGACGCACATGCACCTGGGCGGATCGGAGGCCCTGGGTGGACGCCTCGGCTATGGCAAGCCCTTTCACAAGTTCGGCATCACGCACGCGCTGGAGGACTGCGCGGCCGATCACGGCCCCGGTGGAGCGATCGACGCACTGGACGGCATCGTGAACCCCAGCCGCCAGCTGTTCCCGCCGCACGAAACCCGCGGCTGGCCGAGCTTCCGCGACTGGCCGGCGCATGGCTCGCAGACGCATCACCAGACGTACTACATCTGGCTCAAGCGCGCCTGGATGGGCGGGCTGCGTTTCATGATGAATCACCTGGTCGCCAACGAAGTGATCTGCCAGGTCTGGCCGCTGCGGGAACATGACTGCAACGAGATGGAGAGCATCGCGCTGCAGCGACAGCTGGTGCTGAACCTGCAGGACTACATCGACGCCCAGGAAGGCGGCCCCGGCAAGGGCTTCTTCCGTATCGTCTACAGCGCTGGCGAGGCGCGCCGGGTGATCGAGGCCGGCCGGATGGCGGTCATGCTGGGCACGGAGAACGAGAAGATCTTCGACTGCGGCGAATTCCTCGACGTGCCGGAGTGCACGCGCGAGCACATCGACCAGCAGCTGGAGCAATGGCACGGCCTGGGCGTGCGCGCGATCTTTCCGATCCACCTCTTCGACAATGCGCTGGGCGGTGCCCGCCTGCCCGACAATCCGGCCCTCAACGTGGTGTACCAGGCCGGCAACATCGTCGACACCGGCCATCCCTACGCCACGATTCCCTGCGAGCAGGCCGACGGCACGCCGCCGGGCGAGGCCCCCGTGCAAGAACCGCTGGGGATCATCGACACGGTGCTGCTGCAGGCCACCGGACTGCCGTCCGTGCCGCCACTGACCCCCTGCGCGGAGAACGCGCGCGGACTCACCGCGCTGGGCGACTACTTCGTCAACCGGATGATCGACCACGGCATCATGATCGAGACCGACCACAGCGGCACACTGGCGCGCAAGCGCATGCTCGACATCGCTGCCGCACGCGATGTGCCGGTACTGTCGGGACACACTGGCTTCATCAGCGATGCCCGCGACAGCAAGCGCATTCTCGAAGTAGGCGGGATCATCTCCAACCTGCCCGACGAGCCGGCGCCAGCCACGGTGGACTTCATCCAGCAGCTCATCGCCGCCTACCGCGAGGTGCATGGAACGACAGTGGGCCTGGCGACCGGGTTTGGTTCCGACATCAACGGCGTCCACCAGCAACCCGCGCCGCGGGCGGATGCCGTCGAGAACCCGCTGGCCTACCCCTTCAGATCCTACGATGGTCGCGTGAGCTTTGAACGCCAGGTCACCGGTGAGCGCAGCTACGACCTGAATGTCGATGGGGTCGCGCACTACGGCTTGTATCCGGACTTCATCGCCGACATGCAGCGCACTGCCGGCGGCGAAGAGGCGCTGCGCTACGTGTTCCGATCCGCGGAGGCCTACTTGCAGGCCTGGGAACGAGCGGAGGCGGCGGCCCAGCGTTCCGGACACTGAGTTGCCCTGGCTTTCCACGGCAACCAACGCGGGTGTCCGACTCAGCCCGCAGGGCGGATCAGCGATCCGCCCTGCGGGTCTGCTGCGGGTCGATCAGGCTAGCCGGATTGATCCGGTGCCGCGTCGCCGGCAGCGACGGCAAGCGCCGACTCCACCCGGTTTCTGCCGCCGCTTTTGGCGCGGTACAGCGCCGCATCGGCGATCTGGACCATCGACGACGCATCCGGCGCCGCCAGATCGGACGCACTGGCGATGCCCAGGCTGGCAGTGATGTTGAGCTCTGCGCCGTCGGTGACGACGGTTTCCAGGGAGATCAGCTTGCGTACCTTTTCCGCCAGGTTCAGTGCGCCCTGTTTGTCGGTGCCCGGAAGGATCAGGGCCATTTCCTCGCCGCCATAGCGGGCGGCGGTATCGGTCTGCCGGATCACCATGCGCAGCAGCGAGCCGACCTCACGCAGCACCGCATCGCCGGCCTGGTGGCCATGGGTATCGTTGATCCGCTTGAAGTGGTCGAGGTCGATCATCACCAGTGACAGCGGTACTCCGGAGCGCTGTGTGCGCTTGAGTTCATATTCCAGTCGTTCGGAGAAAATGCGCCGGTTCGCGAGCCCGGTCAGCGCGTCGGTGGTTGCCAGTTGTTCGAGCTGGCGATTGGCGCCCTCGAGATCGACATTGAGCTGCTTGATCTTCTCGATGTTCATGGCGTCGTAGCGCGCGAGGCGCTGGGTCATGCGGTTGATTGCAGCGGCCAGCGTGCCCACCTCGTCCGCCCCCTCGTGCGGCACGCGCACGCCAAGGGCGCCGCCATCGATCTGCGCGACCGAGCCGGCGATGTCGACCAGCGGCCTCGAAATCCGTGCGGACAGGAAAATGGTCGCACCCACCACCACCAGTGCCACGGCACCGAGCGTCAGCACGCCGAACCAGAACAACTGCCGCGCAGAAACCAGCGCTTCCTCCACCGGCACGATCACCAGGGCGGACCAGCCCTCTTCCAGCGACGACTCCTGCGCTGTGGCGCGGGCCACGCCGATCAGCGCGCGGCCGACCCAGGGCACGTTCTCGAAGGTGTAGCCAGGGATATTGTTCTGTGCCATCCGAAAGGCCTCGAAGCCGCTGACGTTCGAGGTCTTGTCGAAGATGATCGAGGCAAAGCGATGGGGCGCCGCGATGATGTTGCCCTTTGCGTCCACCAGAACGACGTGGCCGGACCGGCCGACCGTGCTCTTGCCGATGATTTCCAGCAGCGATTCGACGTTGTAGACCGCCTTGAGCACGCCGGCGAAGTGGCCGTCGTGCGAGAGCGCGATCGAGATGTCCACGGAGTAGACGCCGGCACTGGCGTCACGCGTAAGCTTGCCGATGCGCAGGCCGCGACTGCGTGCCTGGGCCCACCATTCCTCGCCCGCCGGAGGATCGGTCTCCGGCCCCTGGCCGAAGTCCGAGGTAGGGTTGGTGGCGGCGACCACGTTGCCGCGCGCATCGGTGAAGAAAATTTCGGCGAAGCGGTTGCCGCTGATGCGCTGCAGGTTCTTGAGCAGGTTTGCCTGCGCCGAATAGACATAGGCATTGCTGGTCCATCGCTGCTCCAGTACGGGCGTCGCGATGTCGCCGGCCTGCAGCGCGGAGCGCGAGATATCGGAACTGGCGCTCCAGGTCTGCACCTCCGAGACGGCGTGCTTGAGGTCGCGCGCAACGGCGTCGATCAGATCGGCAGCCTGCACCTGCGCCGCCGTGCCGGAACGTTCGATCTGCTGGCCGTTGGAGTACTGGAAAAAGCCGAACAGTCCAAAGAACGGCAGCAGCGTCACCAGCAGCAGCGCCAATATCAGCTTGGTGCGGATGCTCATCTGTGCTCGACCTGCATCGATGGTGGAATCGGGAATGAATTCATTGATCATCCTCGTAGCGCGTCGGGCCAAGCGTCCAATGCTTGCGCGTCGGGCTTCCGGATTCAAGGGCCACAGGCCGCTTTCATGCTGACGCCGGGGGGCCAAAAAGGGTTCTTCTCCCAATTCCGGGTAGCGCTGCGCGGTCATGAAAACCGCTCCCTCTCCCCGCGTGCGGGGAGAGGGCCGGGGTGAGGGGCGGCACGCGAGCCGGAGAAAGGTGTAGGGCAGAAGCGCCGCCATGCCGGAATGCTCCATGCGAGGCCCTGATGCCCAAAACTACCGCGCGCTCCCGGTCGCGGTTCTGGAACGACCGGGTGCTGCGCGAGACAGAGGTCGTGCTGGAGGAGATCTGCGGCACCTCGGCTGAAAAGCCGCCCCTCACCCCAGCCCCTGACGTTTCCCCGGTTTTGATTTCCTGATTTCTTTGGA
>DATILC010000036.1:0-21618 GCA_035476855.1 Solimonas sp.
CGCGATGCGCTCACCGCCGGCCGCTGCGTCCATGAGGTCACCGTCCGCGCCCTGCTCAACGGCGTCGCCGACGGCTCGATCCGCAAGGACCTCGGCAATCCGCTGCTGACCGCGATCACGCTCTGGGGCCTGACCCATGGCGTGATCCAGCTGGCCCAGACCAAGGGCACGATCATCACCGACGAGGGCTTCACGCTGCCGCAGTTCCTCGAGCACAGCGTCGACTTCGGCCTGCGCGCGCTGGCAGCGAACCCCGACACCCTGCGAGGAGGCTGAGATGCGCCACGCCCACCACGTCCTGCTCGCCAGCCTGCTGGCACTGGCCACCCTGCCCGCACAGGCCGGCGTCGTGCTGGCACTGAGCAGCGGCCTGCCAGCCACTCCTGCAGTCACGCCGCCGGCCGATCCGCTGGCGGCCTACATCGACCAGGCCCTGGCCCATAACGCCGCATTGAACGCGCAGCAGCTGAGCGTCGAGGCGCGCCTGCAGGCGCTGCGCGAGGCGCGTGCCCAGCGCCTGCCGCAGCTCGACCTGAAGGCGCGCTACAGCGTCGCCGACGGCGGCCGCACCATCGATTTCCCCGCCGGCGACCTGCTCAATCCGGTGTACAGCACGCTCAACCAGCTGACCGGCTCGCAGCAGTTCCCGCAGATCGAGAACCAGAGCATCGCCCTGCTGCGCGAGAAGGAGCAGGACACGCGCCTGTCCCTCAGCGCACCGCTGTTCGCACCGCAGCTGGGCGCGGCGATCGACGCCCAGTCCTCGCTCTACGAATCCGAGACCGCCGCACACGAGGCGCTGGCGCGCAGCCTGGTGCGCGACGTCAAGCAGGCCGCCTACACACTGGCGCAGGCCCGCGCCGGCATCGCCATCCTCGAGTCCAGCGAGCGCACCCTGGCCGAGAACGTGCGCGTGTCGCAGGCCCTGGTCGACGCCGGCAAGGCCACGCGCGACCGCCGCCTGCGCGCCGAGGCCGAGCGCCTGGCGGTGGTACAGCGGCTCGACGCCGCGCGCGCCCAGGCCAGCCAGGCACAGCGCTACCTCAACTTCCTGCGCGGCCAGCCGCTGGACACGCCGGTACCGGACAGCGGCGCCGGCCTGGTAATCCCTGCGACCGAAGCCAGCGGTCGCACGCGCCCCGAGCTGCGCCAGATCGAGCATGCGGTCGACGCGGCGGAAGCCAAGCGTCGTGCCGCGCGCGCCGGCCGCTGGCCGACGCTGGCCCTCGGCGCCGACTACGGCGTGCAGGGCGAGGAATACGAATTCGACCGCGAGCACGATTTCTCCGTCGCCTCGCTGGTGCTGAACTGGTCGGTGTTCGACTTCGGCCTGCGCGCCGCGCAGCAGGCCCAGGCCCGCGCCGAGCGCGACAGCCTGCGCGCGCGCCGCAAGGACCTGCAGCAGAAGCTGGTGCTGGCCGAGCAGGCTGCGCGCGAGGAACTGGCGGTGTCGCTGCGCGCCATCGACAGCGCCGATGCGCGCCGCAGTGCCGCCGACGAAAGCTTCCGCATCTCCTCGCGCAAGCGCGACGAGGGCCAGCTGTCGCAGGTCGAATTCTTCGACGCCGAGCGCACGCTGACCGACGCCAGCCTCGGCCAGGTCATTGCCCGCCAGGCCGCGCTGTCGCGCGCGGCCGAACTCGAATACACCACGGCGGCGTACCCGCTGCCGGCCACCCTTGTTGCGGAGTGACGCCATGCGCCCCGTTCTGATCCTGCTGCCTGCCCTGCTCCTCGCCGCCTGCAGCGCCAACGAACCACCCCCCGCTGCCGCGCCGCCGCCGCGCAGCGTGCAGGTCGCCCTGCCGCAGGACGGACCGGCGACACCACCGGTGGAGAGCAACGGCGTGGTCGCCTACCGCGACGAGACGCGCCTGTCCTTCATGGTGCCGGGCATCGTGCAGAACATCGCCGTGCGCGAGGGCGACATCGTGCAGCGTGGCCAGCAGCTGGCGACGCTGGAGCCGGCCCAGGTGGATGCCGGCTCGACGCAGGCGCGCGAGGCCTGGCTCAAGACCAAGCGCGACCTCGAGCGCGGTCAGAAGCTGTTCCACGAAGACGTGCTGACGCGCGAGCAGCTTGATGACCTCAACACCGCCGAGCGCATGGCGCGCGCCGGCCTGTCCAATGCCGACTTCGCCCGCAACAACGCGCGCATCGTCGCGCCGACGCAGGGCCGGATCCTGCGCCGCCTGTCCGAATCGCGCGAGATGGTCGCCGCCGGCCAGCCGGTGCTGACGCTGGGCGATACCGGCAGCGGCATGGTGCTGCGCCTGGGCCTGGCCGACCGCGAAGTGGTGCGCCTGCAGGACGGCGATGCCGCGACGCTGCGCTTCGACGCCTTCCCCGGCAAGGAATTCGCCGGCAAGGTGCAGGAGCTCAGCCGCGCGGCCGATCCGCGCATGGGCACCTACCGCGTCGATATCGCCTTCGATCCCGGCCAGACGCCGTTCGTCAGCGGCCTGATCGGCCGCGCCGAAATCCGCGGCGGCGCCGGTGGCGAGTCGCTGCAGTACATCCCGCTCACCGCGTTGGTTGAAGGCGACCAGCGCAACATGCTGGTCTACCTGCTGCCCCAGGGCGGCACCCAGGTGAAGGCACAACGCGTGCCGATCGCCTTCGTCGCCGGTGACCGCGCGGCGCTGGCGCAGCCGCTGCCGGCCGGCCATGCCGTGGTCACCGAAGGGGCCACCTACCTGCGCGACGGCGAGAAGGTCAGCGTGATCGCGGAAACCACCGCGAAGAACTAGGGGAACACCGGTGAGGATTTCCGATTTCTCGGTCCGCAACCCGCAGTTCACGGTCCTGATCTTCCTGCTGCTCTGCGCCCTGGGCTGGAATGCCTGGCGCGAGATGCCGCGCACCGAAGACCCGTACTTCCCCATCTCCGCCTTCCAGGTCATCACCATCTATCCGGGCGCCGATCCTCACCAGGTCGAGCGCGAGATCGCCGAGCCGATCGAGGACGCGATGAACCGGCTCGATGACGTCAAGGACATCCTCTCCACCTCGGCCGACAGCGTCGGCATCGTGTTCGTGGAATTCGAGGGCGACGTCGACGTCGACAAGAAGTTCGACGACCTCAACCGCGAACTGGGCGCGATCCGCGGCAGCCTGCCCTCCGGCATCACGCGGTTGGAGGTCAAGCGCATCAACCCCGGCCATACCAACATCGTGCAGCTGGCGCTGGTCTCCGACACCGTGTCCTGGCACACGCTCGGCGATCTCGCCGACGACCTCCAGGACCGCCTGGAGCGCCTGCCCGGCGTGCGCGAATCCCAGGCCTGGGCCTTTCCGCAGCGCGAGCTGCGCGTCGAGGCGGACTTCAAGCGCATGTCCAGCCTCAACGTGCGTCTCGGCCAGCTGCTGAATGCTGTCAGCGGCCGCAACACCAACATTCCCGGCGGCGCGGTGGAGTACGGCAGCCGCCGCTTCAACGTGCAGACCAGCGGCAACTACGAAACCCCGGAAGAGGTGCGCGACACCGTGCTGGCCGGTGACGGCAGCCGCCTGGTCCGCATCAGCGATGTTGCCGACGTGCGCTGGGACTACGGCCCCGACGAACACACCGCGCGCTTCGACGGTCACCGCGCCGTGTTCGTCACCGCCAACCAGAAGGAAGGCCAGAACATCTTCGTCACCCGTGCCGCGATCGAGCAGGCACTGCAGGACTTCCAGCGTACGCTGCCGGCCGAGGTGAAGCTGGAGCAGGGCTTCGACCAGTCGCGCAACGTCGACCATCGCCTCAAGCGCCTGGGTGCGGACTTCGCCGTCGCCATCGTGCTGGTCATGATCACCCTGCTGCCGCTGGGCCTGCGCGCCGCCGGCATCGTCATGGTGTCGATCCCGCTGTCGCTGGCCACCGGCCTTGCGGCGCTGCACTTCGCCGGCTTCTCGCTCAACCAGCTGTCCATCGCCGGCTTCGTCGTCGCGCTGGGCCTGCTGGTCGACGACTCCATCGTGGTGGTGGAGAACATCGCGCGCTACCTGCGCATGGGCCACCAGCGCCAGGAGGCAGCGATGATGGCCACACGCCAGATCTCGCTGGCGGTACTGGGCTGCACCGCGACCCTGCTGTTCGCCTTCCTGCCGCTGCTGGCGCTGCCCGGCAACGCCGGCAATTTCATCCGCTCGCTGCCGCTGTCGGTAATCTTCACCGTGCTGGCCTCGCTGTTCGTGGCGCTGACGATCATCCCCTTCCTCGCCAGCCGCGTGTTGCCGCTGCATGAGCATGCCGAGGGTAACGCCGTGCTGCGCGCGCTGATGCGCCTGATCCACAAGGTCTACTCGCCGTGGCTGCGCCGCGCACTGGCACGTCCCAAGACCACGGTGGCGATCGCAGCGGTGCTGGTGGTGGGCAGCTTCCTGCTGGTACCGGCGATCGGCTTCAGCGTGTTCCCCAAGGCCAACACGCCGCAGTTCATGGTCGAGATCAAGCTGCCCAACGGCTCCAGCCTGACCAAGACCGACGCCGTCATGCGCCAGGTCGAGGCCCTGCTGCTGAAGGAGACGGAGATCGACCACGTCATGGCCAACCTCGGCCATGGCAACCCCAAGATCTACTACAACCTGTTCCCGCGCGAGTTCGATTCCAGCTATGCGGAGCTGTTCGTACAGCTCAAGCGCTACGACAACCGCGAGACCAACGCGCTGTTCGACCGCCTGCGCCACGAGTTCGACAAGATTCCGGGTGCGGAGGTTGTCCTGTTCGAGTTCGAGAACGGCCCGCCGATGGACGCGCCCATCGCCATCCGGGTGATCGGCGACGACCTGCCGCAGCTGCGACAGCTGGCCGCCGACGTCGAGAAGCTCATCACCGACACCCCGGGCACGCGCGACACCGGCAACCCGCTGCGCCGCTCCCGCGTCGACATGGACCTGGGCATCGACACCACCAAGGCCGGCCTGCTGGGTGTATCGCCGCTGGAACTGAACCAGGCGGTGCGCGCCGCCTTCTCCGGCCTGAAAGCCGGCGAGTTCCGTGAGGAGGACGGCGATACCTACCCGATCGTCGTGCGCGGCCCGCTGCAGGGTCGCCCGTCCATCGAGGCCCTGCAGGGCCTGCACGTGGGCACCGCCACCGGCATGCAGGTGCCGCTGGCACAGCTCACGCGGCCGCAGCTGATCGACGCGCCCAATGCCATCTACCGCTATCACCGCCAGCGCAGCGTGCTGCTCACCGCGCATCCGCAGAAGGGCTACAACACCGAGAAGCTGACCCAGCAGCTCATCAGGCAGCTCGACGCCTATGCCTGGCCCGAGGGCTACCGCTACATGGTGGCCGGCGAGGTCAAGGCGCGCAGCGAAAGCTTCGCCGGCTTCGGCACCGCCATCCTGGTGACCGTATTCGGCATCATGGCGATCCTGGTGCTGGAATTCGGCGGATTCAAGTCGACGCTGATCGTCGCCACCGTGGTACCGCTGGGCGTGATGGGCGGCCTGCTGATGCTGTTCATCACCGGCTACAACCTCAGCTTCACCGCGATGGTCGGCTTCATCGCCCTGACCGGCATCGAGATCAAGAACTCGATCCTGCTGGTGGACTTCACCAACCAGCTGCGCGAGGAAGGCATCCCGCTGGACGATGCCATCGCCCAGGCCGGCGAGATCCGCTTCCTGCCGATCCTGCTGACCTCGGTCACCGCCATCGGCGGCCTCAGCCCGCTGGCCTTCCAGAATTCGGCGCTGTACTCGCCGATGGCCTGGGTGCTGATCGGCGGCCTGATCAGCTCGACCATGATCGGCCGACTGGTGACGCCGGTGATGTACAAGCTGCTGCCGCCGGAGCTGAAGGTCCGCGGTCGGGTGGCCGTCGGTAGTCTGTAGCGCCGGGTTCGTAGTACAAAGCCGGGCATGAGCCTGCGCAGCTGGAAGGAAGCGGGAGCGGCATTCCGCTTCGGCGAACATGAGGTGTTCTACCGTGCCGACGGCAGCGGCCGCACGGCGCTGCTGTGCATCCACGGCTTCCCCACCGCCTCCTGGGACTGGGAGCCGCTGTGGCCGGCGCTGCGCAAGCGCTTCGCGCAGGTGCTGGCGCCGGACCTGCTCGGCTTCGGCTGGTCGGCCAAGCCGCGCCACCACGACTACTCGCTGCTGGAGCAGGCCGACCTCTGCGAGGCCCTGCTGGCCGAGCGCGGGGTCGATCGGGTCCATATCCTGGCCCACGACTACGGCGTCAGCGTCGCCCAGGAACTGCTGGCGCGCGAGCTGAGCCAGCCCAGGCGGCGCGTCGAGCTGCTGTCGGTGGTGTTCCTCAACGGCGGCCTGTTCCCGGAAACCCACCGCGCGCTGTGGACGCAGAAGGCGCTCAACGGCCCGCTTGGCTTCCTGGTCACGCGGCTGCTGAACGAGCGTCGTTTCGGCAGCAGCTTCAGCCGCGTGTTCGGCCCCGACACCCGCCCCGGCCTGATCGAGCTGCACGACTTCTGGCAGCTGGTCTCGCACGATGGCGGGCATCATCTGGCCCACCGCCTGATCCGCTACATCGGCGAGCGCAGCGCCAACCGCGAGCGCTGGGTCGGCGCGCTGCAGCGCTCACGCGTGCCGCTGCGCCTGATCAATGGCCCGGAGGACCCGGTCTCCGGCGCCCACATGGTGGCGCGCTACCAGGAGATCGTACCGGCCGCCGACGCGGTACTGATCCCCGGGGTCGGCCACTACCCCCAGGTCGAGGCGCCGGACCGCGTACTGAAGGCCTTCCTCGAATTCCACGACCGGCTTTCTGGAGAAAAGCGCGGGCGACCGCTATCCTGAACCGGCCCGCTGTTGCGGGTGGGGAGATCAGCAGAGTGCCGGAATCACAGGGCCAGGCGCAGGAAGCGCGGCGGCCATGAGCGGGGATACGCAGGCAACGGAAGGACATGACGGCGGCAGGCTGCCGACCGACGTGCCGTCGCGCATCAGCAAGTACGACATCCGCGGCGAGATCGGGCGCGGCGCCTGTGGCGTGGTCTACAAGGCCTTCGACCGCTTCGTGCAGCGCGACGTCGCCATCAAGGTGGCGCTGCAGGACGCCGACTTCAAGTCCGATGCCGAGACCCACGAACGCGCCTTCTTCGCCGAGGCGCGTGCCGCCGGCATGCTGGCGCATCCGCACATCGTGTCGCTGTACGACGCCGGGGTCGAGGATGACCTCAGCTACATCGTCATGGAATACATCGACGGCGAGACCCTCCAGCCGCTGTGCCGCTCCAAGGGGGCGCGCGCGCCGCTGGACCAGGTCATCGACATCATCTTCAAGTGCGCCAAGGGCCTGGACTACGCCCACAGCAAGGGCGTCCTGCATCGCGACATCAAGCCCAGCAACATCATGCTGACGCGAGAGGGCGTGCCCAAGGTGATGGACTTCTCGATCGCCGAGAACAACAGCGCCGGCGAGCAACAGGACCAGAGCAAGGGCGTGCAGGGCTCGCCGCTGTACATGGCGCCCGAGCAGATCCGGCGCGAGCCGCTGACCCCGGCCACCGACCTCTACGCGCTGGGCGCGGTGATGTTCCAGCTGCTCACCGGCCAGCCGCCGTTCCCGATCCAGGACATCCCGCCGCTGTTCCACGCGATCAAGCACCAGCCGGCGCCGCGGGTGCGCGAACTGCGGCCGGAGGTGCCGGAGGGCGTATCGGAGGTGGTGTCGCGCCTGCTGCTGAAGACCCCGGCGGAGCGCTACCAGAGCGGCGGCGAGCTGGCAGTGACGCTGACGCGCCTGTTCGACCAGCTGCGCCAGCAGGGCCTGGTGATCAGCCGCCGCGAATCACGCGACTCGCTGCGCCGCCTGCATTTCTTCGACGGCTTCTCCGACGAGGAGATCGACGAAATCCTCAACGCCAGCACCATGGCCACCTACCAGGCCGGCGACGCCATCATCACCGAGGGCGACATCGACGATTCCTTCTACATCCTGGCGCTGGGCAGCGCCGAGGTGCGCAAGGGCAGCAAGGCGATCTACCGCATGGAGAAGGGCGACTGCGTCGGCGAGATCGGCTTCCTGTCGGCGACCAAGCGCACCGCCACGGTGGTGGCGCTGAACAAGGTGCTGGCGCTGAAGATCAACGCGACGCTGATGGAACGGGTGTCGCGCGACTGCCAGCTGCGCTTCTACAAGGTCTTCACCCAGACCCTGATCTACCGTCTCTCCGTCACCAGCGCACGCCTGTCGGCGCAACCCGGCTGAACATCGCTTCGGCCGCCCTGTTTTGGCACCCTGATGGCTGCCTCGGGTATCCTGCGCGGAAGCCGCGAGAGTCATCAGTCCGGTTGGGGGAATTGTGCAGTTAGACAAGAGCAACGCGGCGATGCGGTCGCGTCAGCGCGAAGGCGATACGGAAGTCAGTGAGGCCCACCGGGCCGCGCTGCCGGACGCAGCGCCCGAAAGAATCGGCAAATACGAAATCCGCGGCGAAATCGGCCGCGGTGCCTGTGGCGTGGTCTACAAGGGCTTCGATCCCTTCGTGCAGCGCGATGTCGCCGTCAAGGTAGCGCTGCAGGACATTGAATTCAGGACGGATATCGCCCACGAGCGATCCTTCTTCGCCGAGGCCCGCGCGGCCGGCATGCTGTCGCACAAGCACATCGTCTCGCTCTACGACGCCGGCGTCGAAGGCGAGCTCAGCTACCTGGTGATGGAGTACATCGACGGCGAGACCCTGCTGCCGATGTGCCGCGCCGGCGACCAGCGCGCGCCGATCGAACAGGTCATCGACATCATCTTCAAGTGCGCCAAGGCGCTGGACTACGCCCACAGCAAGGGCGTCCTGCACCGCGACATCAAGCCCAGCAACATCATGCTGACGCGCGATGGCGTGCCCAAGCTGATGGACTTCTCGATCGCCGAGATCGGCCATGAAGTCGCCGCCGGCCTCGGCTCCGGCATCCTGCTGGGCTCGCCGCTGTACATGTCGCCGGAACAGGCCCGCGGCGAGCCACTGGAGGCCACCAGCGACCTCTACTCGCTGGGCGCAGTGATGTTCCAGCTGCTGACCGGCCAGCCGCCCTTCCCGCTGAAGGACAAGGAAGAGCTGCTGCTGGCGATCAACACCCAGCCGGCGCCGCGTGTGCGCGAGATCCGGCCCGATATCCCGGCCGAGTTGTCCAACCTGGTGTCGCGCCTGCTGCTGAAGAACCCCGAGGAACGCTACCCGCGCGGCATCGACCTCGCCGGTGCGCTGGCGCGCCTCTATGACCAGTTCAAGCTGGCCGGCCATACGGTCAGCCGCCGCGAGTCGCGTGACTCGCTGCGCCGCCTGCACTTCTTCGACGGCTTCTCCGACGAGGAGATCACCGAGATCCTCAACGTCAGCTCGATGGCGACCTACCAGCCGGGCGAGCAGATGATCACCGAGGGCGGTGTCGACGCGGCCTTCTACATCATCGCGCTGGGCACCGCCGAGGTGCAGAAGGGCGGCAAGGCGATCTATCGCCTGGAAAAGGGCGATTGCATGGGCGAGATCGGCTTCATCGGTGGCGGCAAGCGCTCCGGCAACGTCGCGGCGGTCAACCAGGTGCTGGCGCTGAAGCTCAATGCCACCGCCATCAGCCGCATCTCCGAGAAGTGCCAGCTGCGCTTCTACAAGGTCTTCACCGAGACGCTGATCTACCGCCTGTCGATGACCAGCGCGCGGCTTTCGGCAATGACCCTGCCGACAGCTCCCGCGCCAGCCCCTGGCCCGGCATCCGAACCGACAGATTTGTGACAATTAGTTGTAAATAAATAAAAATCTGTAAATAAGAAATCTCAACTCAGGGAAGAGTGATGAACGCCTCGGTCCGCGACGCGTTGTGGCTGCACCTGCTGTTCCTCGCCGCCGCCCTGCCCCTGGTGCTGATGTCCGAAGGACCGGCGCGCGGCCAGAACCTGCTGTGGCTGACCCTGGGATACCACTGCCTGCTGCCGCTGCTGAGCCTGGTCCGCGGGCATTCCGAGTGGCTGTTCCTGTGGCTGTTCCTGCTGCCGCTGGCCGCCGGCCAGGTGCTGCCGGACTGGGCGCTGGTGCGCGTCGCCGGCGTGCTGGCCTTCCCCGACCTCGGCCAGCCGCGCATCGGCGGCGAGGTGCCGGTCTACTTCCTCGGCCTGTGGATGATGCTGCTGTTCCCGGTGCTGCTGCTGGCACAGGCGGCGCGCCACCCCTACCTGGTCGCCGGAGCGCTGTCGCTGCTGCTGTTCGGGTTCTGGGAGTGGGCCGCCCGCCCGCTGCAGATCTGGTACAACCACGGCGTCGTCGCCATCGACGGCATGGCCCTCTATCCGCTGGTTCCGGAGATGCTGCTGGCAATGGCCGCGCTGTGGGCGTACCGTCATTTCCGCCAGGCGAATATCCTTGCCCGCGTGGTCGCGGCCTTGTCGGTCAATGTGTTCTACACCGGCGCCTGCTTCCTGAGCCTGCTGTGCACGGAGTACATTTTCCGTTCAGCTTTGCTGCGTATTCTGTAGTCAGACCGGCCTCAGCGCCGGCCCCCATGACAGGAGCATCACCAATGAAATCCGTTGTTCCCGCCTTTGCTGCCGGCCTCGTGCTTTCGGCAGCGCTGCTCGCCGGCTGCAACAAGCCGGACGAACCCCTAGCCGCCCCGACGATGGAACAGCCGGCCGCGGTCACCCCACCGCCCGCCCCGGCCGAACCGGCACCGGCACCCGAGCCGGCGCCGAAGCCCAAGCCGAAGCCCAAGCCGGTCCAGCCGCCCCCGCCGCCGCCGCCCCAGGTCTGCTACGACTGCGGCACGGTGACCACTATCACCCCGGTGACCCAGAAGGGTGAGGCCGGCGCGATGGGCACCATCGGCGGCGCTGCGGCCGGTGGCGTCATCGGCCACCAGTTCGGCGGCGGCAAGGGCAAGGACGCCGCCACCATCGGTGGCGCCATCCTCGGCGCCGTGGCGGGCCGCGAGATCGAGAAGCGTGCCCGCTCGACCACCGTCTACGAGATCGGCGTGCGCATGGACGACGGCAGCAGCCGCAGCGTCACCGTCGCCGATCCGGCAGGCCTGTCGGTCGGCAGCGCAGTGCGTGTCGAGGGCAACAACCTGCGTCCGCGCTAGGGCCGGGCTGAAAAACGACCCCGCTTTCGTATGAAGGCGGGGTTTTTTGCTTTGGGGGGCCATCCATGGCGCAAGCTTGGCAGATCGAATCCACCCACTGCCCCGCCATCCATGGCGGGGCGTTTGGCGGGTTTGATGTCCACTGGACATCAAACAATTCCCGCCTCACCTAGCCGTTTTTTCATTTTCGGCTACCCTATCGCCCCCCTTTTCCGCCCATTTTCCTGCGGGCGCAAAACCGTTCTGCCGCAGCTCCCCGGCAGAACCCGATCGAGAGATGCAGATGACGCAAGCGATGAAGATCCTGGTAATCGGCTCCGGTGGCCGCGAACACGCCCTGGCCTGGAAGCTGGCGCAGTCGCCGCGCGTCAGCGAGGTCATTGTCGCCCCCGGCAACGCCGGCACTGCCACCGAGCCGGGCTGCCGCAATGCCGCCGTGGCGGTCGACGACGTCGCCGGCCTGCTGAAGCTGGCGCAAGCCGAGGGCGTCGGCTTCACCGTGGTCGGCCCCGAGGCGCCGCTGTCGCTGGGCGTGGTCGACGCCTTCCAGGCCGCCGGGCTGCGCATCTTCGGCCCCACCCGCGCCGCGGCGCAGCTGGAGGCCTCCAAGGCCTTCACCAAGGACTTCCTCGAGCGCCAGCGCATCCCGACGGCGCAGTACCGCGTCTTCACCGAGATCGAGCCGGCTGTGGCCTACATCGCCGGGCGCGGCGCCCCGATCGTGGTCAAGGCCGATGGCCTGGCCGCCGGCAAGGGCGTGGTGGTCGCCACCACCGTCGCCGAGGCCCAGTCCGCGGCGCGCGACATGCTCGGCGGCGAGCTGCTGGGCCAGGCCGGCGCGCGCATCGTGGTCGAGGATTTCCTCGACGGCGAGGAGGCCAGCTTCATCGTCGTCGCCAGCGGCACCAGCTACGTCGCGATGGCCACCTCGCAGGACCACAAGCGCATCGGCGACGGCGACACCGGCCCCAACACCGGCGGCATGGGCGCCTACTCGCCGGCGCCGGTGGTCACGCCGGAGGTGCATGCCCGCGCCTGCCGCGAAGTCATCGAACCGACGCTCAAGGGCATGGCCGACGAGGGCGCGCCCTTCACCGGCTTCCTCTACGCCGGCCTGATGATCAACACCGAGGGCGCACCGCGCGTGCTGGAGTTCAACGTGCGCATGGGCGATCCGGAAACCCAGCCGATCCTGTTCCGCCTCGACTCCGACCTGCTCGACCTGCTCGAAGCCGCGGTCGATGACCAGCTCGCCACCGTGCAGCCGCGCTGGAGCCCGCAGCCGGCACTGGGCGTGGTGATGGCCGCCGCCGGCTACCCCGGGCCGATCGCCAAGGGCGACGCCATCGTCGGCCTCGATGCCCAGATGGGCGTGGCAAAGGTATTCCATGCCGGCACTGCCCAGAAGGATGGCCAGGTCGTCACCAGCGGCGGCCGCGTGCTCTGCGTGGTCGCCCGCGGCGACAGCGTCGGCGCCGCCCAGGCACTGGCCTACTCGGCACTGCACAAGATCGGCTGGAAGGGCGTGCAGTTCCGCAACGACATCGGCTACCGCGCCATCGCGCGCGAAAAGTCATGATCCGGCGCTGGGCCCTGGCAGCACTGGCGGCGCTGCTGCCGCTGGCGACGCTGGCGCAGGAAAGCTGCCCGCCGCGCTACGGCTGGCTGGAGCGCGTCCGCATCGAGACGCTGGCACGCTGGATGGAGGTCGAGGCCAAGCTCGACACCGGCGCCGACATCTCCTCGCTGCATGCCGCCGACGTCGAGTTGTTCGAACGCGAGGGCCAGAACTGGCTGCGCTTCCGCATCAACGACGAAGTCCTGGAACAACCCGTCGCACGCCGCGTACGCATCAGGCAGAAGAACGGTGCCGAGCCGCAGGAACGCTGGGTGGTGACCCTGGACCTGTGCATCGGCCAGACCGCGCTGCAGGCCGATTTCAGCCTCGCCGACCGCAGCGGCTTTTCCACGCCGGTGCTGCTGGGCCGCGATGTGCTGGAGCGGCTGGGCGCAGTCGATCCGGGGCAGCGCTACACGGCCGAGCCGAACTGCGCGGCGGTGCAGTAACAGCTTGCCACCCCTCTCCCGCTTGCGACCGTAGGGAGTCCCTGCGGGACGGGAAACGGATGCAAAAAGGGGCGCCTTTCATGGCGCCCCTTTTTGTTCCAACACACGGCTCGGAGCTTTAATTCCGCTTCATCGAATCGAAGAACGCCTGGTTGGTCTTGCTGTGCTTCATGCGGTCGATGAGCATTTCCACGGCGGCGATGTCGTCCATGTCGTGCAGCACCTTGCGCAGGATCCAGACCTTGTTGAGGTCGGCCGGATCGATCATCAACTCTTCCTTGCGGGTGCCGGAACGATTGATGTTGATCGCGGGGAACACGCGCTTCTCGGCGATGCGGCGCTCCAGATGGAGCTCCATGTTGCCGGTGCCCTTGAATTCCTCGTAGATCACTTCGTCCATCTTCGAGCCGGTGTCGACCAGCGCGGTGGCGATGATCGTCAGCGAGCCGCCTTCCTCGATGTTGCGCGCGGCACCGAAGAAGCGCTTGGGCTTCTGCAGGGCGTTGGCGTCGACACCGCCGGTCAGCACCTTGCCCGAGGACGGCGCAACGGTGTTGTAGGCGCGCGCCAGGCGGGTGATGGAGTCCAGCAGGATGACGACGTCGCGCTTGTGCTCGACCAGGCGCTTGGCCTTCTCGATCACCATCTCGGCGACCTGCACGTGGCGCGTGGCCGGCTCGTCGAAGGTCGACGAGATGACTTCAGCGCGCACCGTGCGCTGCATGTCGGTGACTTCTTCCGGACGCTCGTCGACCAGCAGGATGATCAGGTACACATCCGGATAGTTGGCGGCGATCGACTGGGCGATGTTCTGCATCATGATCGTCTTGCCGGCCTTGGGCGGCGAGACGATCAGGCCACGCTGGCCTCTGCCGAAGGGCGCGACCAGGTCGATGATGCGGGCGGTGATGTCTTCGGTGGTGCCGTTGCCGCGCTCCATCTTGAACTGCTCGTCCGCGAACAGCGGCGTGAGGTTCTCGAAGGACACTTTCTTGCGGCTCTGCTCGTAGGGCTCGAAATTGATCGAGTCGACCTTGAGCAACGCGAAGTAGCGCTCGTTGTCCTTCGGCGAGCGGACGCGGCCGGCGATGGTGTCGCCGGTGCGCATCGCGAAGCGACGGATCTGGCTGGGCGAGATGTAGACGTCGTCCGGGCCGGCGAGGTAGGAGGCGTCGGGACCGCGCAGGAAGCCGTAGCCGTCCGGCATGATCTCGAGCACGCCCTCGATGTAGATGTGCTCGCCGCGGCGAGCGGCGGCCTTCAGGATCGTGAAGAGCAGATCCTGTTTCTTGACGCGGGCGATGTTGTCCAGGCCCTGCTGCTCGGCCAGTTCCAGCAGCGCCGCCGCTGTCATCTTTTTCAGGTCGGGGACGTGGACGATCTTGGGCGGCTGCGCCGGCTGCTGCGGCTGGCCTTGCCCGCCGCCGTTGCCGTTGCCGCCTTCGTCGTCATCCGACATCTGCGGGGCCGGGCGGGAGGCGTCGTAGGCTTCGCCCCCAGGCGCCATGGGGCCGTCGTTGACGATCGCCGGGTCTTCCGGCTGCAGATCGTGGTCGTCGTCGGGGAAGCCCATGTTGTTGCCGGGCTGGTTGTTATTGCCGCCACCGCCTTGCTGGGGGTTGCGACCACCACCGCCGCCGCCATGACGGCGGTGGCGTTTCATGCGCGGATTGTTAGGCGGCATTTACGTGAGGAGTGACAAAAGCGGCCAACTGGGCCTTGTGGACGGCACCGACCTGGGTCGCGGCCGGCTGGCCGTTCTTGAACAGGATCAGCGTGGGGATGCCGCGGATGCCGAACTTCGGGGGAGTGCCCGGGTTCTCATCCACGTTCAGTTTGACGACCTTGAGCTTGCCGGCGTTCTCCTGGGCGACTTGCTCCAGAATCGGGGCAATCATCCGGCAGGGACCGCACCATTCCGCCCAGAAATCAACCAGGACGGGCAGGTCCGACTTGAGCACATCCTGCTCAAAACTGGCGTCGGTGACGGCGGAGATATGTTCGCTCATGGGATACCTCGGTTGGTGGGCCAATGCGGGGTGGAAAAGCCCGCATACCGAAAGATGGGGGCTGCTGTCGACGCGCACAAGCCGCGCAAAAAAACAGTCAGATCGTTATGATTAATTTTGAAACGGGGGAAATACTGCGGGCTGTTCTAGCCGCGGCCGGTGATCCAGGTTGCCGCGCAGCCATATAGTTGATGGCGCTATTTCATCCCATCCGACCGCCGCTTGCAAGAGCGCTGGTCCCGACGAACCATACCACTCATGCGCCCTCAACACCTCAGCGACGTCTCATTCGACTCCCTGCCCCTGCATCCGCTGCTCAAGTCCGGGCTGGCGAAACTGGGCTTTACCCACTGCACGCCGATCCAGGCGCAGACCCTGCCGCTGGCGCTCAACGGCGCCGATCTGGCCGGCCAGGCGCAGACCGGCACCGGCAAATCGGCCGCGTTCCTGCTGGCGACGATGAACCAGCTGCTGACCAGGCCGCGGCGCGAAGGCGCCGATCCGAAGCAGCCGCGCGCGCTGATGATGGCGCCGACCCGCGAGCTGGCGATCCAGATCCTCAAGGACGCCGAGCAGCTCGGCGCCGAAACCGGCCTGCGCATGGTGGTCTGCTACGGCGGCGCCGGCTATGAAACCCAGCGCGCGGCGATCGAGGAAGGCATCGACATCCTGATCGGCACGCCGGGACGCCTGATCGACTATTTCAAGCAGGGCACCTACAAGCTCGACCAGATCGAATCGCTGGTGCTCGACGAGGCCGATCGCATGTTCGATCTCGGCTTCATCGTCGACATCCGCTACATGCTGCGCAAACTGCCGCCGCCCGACCAGCGCCGCAACTACCTGTTCTCGGCCACTTTATCGCAGCGCGTGCTGGAGCTCGCCTACGAGCACATGAACGAGCCGACCAAGATCGAGATCGAGCCCGAGCAGATCACCGCCGAGCGCGTGACCCAAGGCCTGATCCATGTCGCCAACGACGAGAAGCTGGCGATGCTGGTCGGCCTGCTGCGCCACCACGACCCCTTCCGCACCCTGGTGTTCCTCAACACCAAGCGCGGCGCCGAGGAGGTCGAGGCGGCGCTCAAGCTCAATGGCTTCGAGGCGGCAACCCTGTCCGGTGACGTCGCCCAGACCAAGCGCATCAAGCTGCTCGACGACTTCAAGGAAGGCCGCCTGCCGATCCTGGTGGCCACCGACGTCGCCGCCCGCGGCCTGCACATCCCCGGCGTGTCGCATGTGATCAACTTCGACCTGCCGCAGGACCCGGAGGACTACGTTCATCGCATCGGCCGCACCGCTCGTGCCGGCGCCACCGGCGATGCCATTTCCTTCTGCTGCGAAACATGGGTTTACTCTCTGCCCCCGATCGAAAAGTACATCGGCGCCAAGATTCCGCTGATGCAGGAGGCCCATGACTGGCTCGCCACCGACTTCGTCGCGCCGCCGCGCGCACCACGCCGTCCCTACAGCGGCGGCCGGCCCGGTGGCGGACGCCCGGGCGGCGGGCGCCGCAGCGGCGGCAGTGGCGGCGGTCACGGCCGGCGACGCTGAGCCGCTCGTCAGGTTCAGATTAAAAGTCCTTCACAAGCTCTTGGCCTTGATATATTTTTCGTACCTATACGGCAGGGGTTGGGGCGGCCAGGTACGACCATGAAGAACAAAAAGACGCGCGGATTCGTCGCGGGCTGGCGGCAATTGCTGCTGGCCTTGGCGCTGGCAGGCCTGAGCGCGGGCGTCACGCCCGCCATGGCGGCGGGGAAGGACAAGGGGGTCAAGACCTCCACCACCGCCAAGAAGAGCGAAGCCGCCAGCCCCCGCAAGACCAGCGCGCAGCGCAAGACCACGGTCAGCAAGAAGCGCAACAGCGGCAGCAAGGCCACCAAGAAGCGCGTGACCCGCAAGTCCTCGCGCCGTTCGGTGCGCCGTGTCGTCGCGGTGGCGCCGTCCTCGCCCTCGCTGGGCCGGATAATGGGACTGCGCCACACGCCGGACGAGCTGAACCTCGCCTCCAGCGTCGCCATGGTGGTGGACCAGAAGACCCATGAGGTGCTGTTCAGCAAGAACCCGCAGGCGGTGCTGCCGATCGCCTCGATCACCAAGCTGATGACCGCGCTGGTGGTGACCGACGCGCACCAGCCGATGGACGAGATCCTCGAGATCGGCACCGACGACATCGACACAGAAAAGGGCAGCCACTCGCGCCTCGGCATCGGCCTGCAGCTGAGCCGTGCCGACCTGCTGCTGCTGGCACTGATGTCCTCGGAGAACCGCGCCGCCTCGGCACTGGGCCGCCACTACCCGGGCGGCATCCGCGCCTTCGTCGGCGCGATGAACCGCAAGGCGCAGGAACTGGGCATGCGCGACAGCCATTTCGTCGATCCCACCGGCCTGTCCAGCTCCAACGTCTCCAGCGCCGCCGACCTGGTGCGCATGGTCAACGCCGCCTACCGCGTGCCGGTGATCCGCGCCTACTCGACACAGACCGAACACACCGTCGTCTCCGGTCGCCGCACGATGCACTTCGTCAGCAGCAACCGGCTGGTGCGCTACCGCGGCGACGACTGGGCGATCGGCCTGCAGAAGACCGGCTACATCTCCGAAGCGGGCCGCTGCCTGGTGATGCAGGCCTATGTCGAGGACCGGCCGGTGGTGATGGTGTTCCTCGATTCCGACGGCAAGCTGTCGCGCTTCGCCGACGCCCAGCGCGTGCGCAGCTGGCTGGAGGCCTTGCCGCCGCGGCAGCATGTCGCCACGCCGGGCAGCAGTCTGGCGCAACCGGTGACGTTGCAGCCGCAGCCCAAGAGCGCGATGTAGTCGACCCTGCCGCGCTCAGCGCGGCAGCAGCTGCTCGATCCGGTCGACCGCCGGGTTCCAGTCCAGGTCCAGCCGTGGCGGCTGCGTCGAATCCGGATGGCGCAGGCCCACCACCTGCCCGATGCCGAAGGCGCGCGCCGAGCGCAGCACCGGCAGGCTGTCATCGACGAACAAGGCCCGCTCGCTCACAAACGGCTTGTCCGCCTGGAAGCGCTGCCAGAACCGCGCATCTTCCTTCGGCGCCCCGTAGTCGTGCGAGCTGACGATGTGGTGGAAATAGCTGCCCAGGCCGGTGTGTCCCATCTTCAGCTTCCAGCTGTCGCCGTGCGCATTGGTCGCCAGCCACAACTGGCGCCCAGAGTCGCGCACGTGCTGCAGGAAGCGCTCCGCCCCCTCCAGCGCACGGATGCGGTCGCGGATCTCGCGCTTGAGCCCGGCAACGTCGAGGCCGGTGATCTCGCTCCAGTAGTCGGTGCAGTACCAGGGCAAGGTGTGCTGCACCTCGATGAACCTGGGCAGCAGTTCGGCACGCGCCTGCTCCAGCGACAGGCCACGGGCAGCGGCATAGCGCTCGGGGAGCAGCTCGCGCCAGAAGTAGTTGTCGTAGGCCAGGTCGAGGATGGTGCCATCCATGTCGAGGATGACCCATTCGGCCTGTGCCCAGTCCAGGGGCGGGGTCTGGGTACTCATCAGGGCCGTATCATAGCCGCCCGGAGCCGGAGAACCTTGCCGTGAAGCCCTCGCAGGAGTTGCTGGACCGCGTGCTGCGCCTTGCGCAGGAGGCTGGCGAACGCGTGCTGGAGATCTACCACGGCGGCTTCTCGGTCACCCACAAGGAGGACCACTCGCCGCTGACCCAGGCCGACCTCGCGGCGCACCACCACATCCTCGCCGGCCTGCAGGCCCTGAGCCCGGAACTGCCGGTGCTGTCGGAAGAGGCCGCGGACATCCCCTGGGACACGCGCCGCCACTGGACGCGCTACTGGCTGGTCGATCCGCTCGATGGCACCAAGGAGTTCATCAAGCGCAACGGCGAATTCACCGTCAACATCGCCCTGATCGACGACGGCCGACCAGTGCTGGGCGTAGTGCATGCGCCGGTGCTGCAGCAGGGCTGGATCGCGGCCGAAGGCTGTGGCGCCTGGCGCGTCGAACAGGGCCAGCGCCAGGCCATCCGCACGCGCCGCGTGCCGCAGCGGCCCGTGCTGCTGGTGAGCAAGTCCCACCGCAATCCGGCGCTGGAGCTGTTTCTCCAGCGCATGCCACCACATGAGGCCATCAGCCGCGGCTCCTCGCTGAAGTTCTGCCTGATTGCCGAGGGCAGCGCCGACCTGCATCCGCGCACCGGCCCGACCAGCGAATGGGACACGGCAGCCGGCCACTGCATCGTCGAGCAGGCTGGTGGCGAGGTGCGGGTGATGCCGGGCTTCGCGCCGCTGCGCTACAACCAGAAGGAATCGCTGCTCAATCCGGACTTCGCGGTGATCGGAGATCCGGACTATGACTGGGCTCGCCGGATGTAGGCAGATGTCCAGTGGACATCTGCCCCGGCGAGCGCCCGGCCACGGATGGCCGGGCCGGGGGTAGTTGAACCCAGCGAGATCTCGCCATGGACGGCACCCGGAAGCGGCGACGAACGCTAGACCGCGACCGCCGTCATCGTCGTGACCTGCGGATGCCCCGCCCCTGGCCGCGTGCGTTCGTCGCGCAGCAACTGGCAGGTTTTCATCCCCGCCGCCTGCGCCGCATCCAGTTCTTCGGCGATGTCCGACAGGAACAGCACCTCCTCACCCGGCAGGCCCAGCTGCTGCAGGATGGCGCGGTAGGACGCGACCTCGCGCTTGCCGCCGATGCGGGTGTCGAAATAGCCCGAGAACAGCGGCGTCAGGTCACCGGCATCGCTGTGGCCGAAGATCAGGCGCTGCGCCTCCTCCGAGCCCGAGGAGTAGACGTAGAGCCGCAGGCCGGCCGCATGCCAGCGGCGCAGGGCCTCCGGCGTGTCGGGGTAGACGTGGCCCTTCAACTCGCCAGCCTCATAACCCTGCCGCCAGATCATGCCCTGCAGGGCTTTCAGCGGCGTCAGCTTGCGATCCTCGACAATCCAGCGCTCCAGCACATCGGCCGCCTCGCCCAGCGACAGGTCGCGGTTTTCCTGGCGCTCGACCTCGGCCAGCTGCTGCTGCACGGCGTCGTTGCCGGCCTGCGCGCGCAGGAAGGCCCGCATGTGCTGCCTGGCGTAGGGGAACAGCGACTGGTGCACGAAGTCGATCGAGGAGGTGGTCCCCTCGATGTCGGTAACGATGGCCTTGATCATCTTTCCTTCCACACCGTTCCCGCCCTCGGAAACTGCTGTCTGTTAAGCCACCCGCTCGTAGCGCGGGAAGCGGTCGGCGATGCTGTCGCCGGTGAACTTGCCGACCCAGCCTTCCGCGATGCGGAAGAAGCGGATCGCCTTGAAGAACGGCTTCGGGCCCATGTCGAACCAGTGCGTCAGGTTCGCCGGCAGGTTGATCAAGTCACCGCGGGTGCACTCGGTCATGTAGACCTTGCCGCCGGCGCGGATGTAGAACATGCCGGCACCATCGACGAAGAAGCGCGTCTCGAAATCGTCATGGGTGTGCTCGGCCAGGAACTTGCCGCGCATGGCCTCGGCCTGCGGGTGCTCCGGATACATCGCCACCACGTCGATCGACTGGAAGCCATATTTCGCATTGAGCTTGTCGATGGCGCTGCCGTAGGCGGCGATCACCTGCTCCTGCGTCGCATCGGGCGCCAGTTCCGCACCGGCCTCCCAGCGCTCGAACTCGACGCCGGCCTGCGCCAGCGCGTCGCGGATCTCCTCGAACTTCGTCAGCGTCGCCAGCGGCCTGCCGGCATCGCTGTCCGCATAGAGGGTCAGGGTGGTCATGGCATTACTCCTTCAGCAACTTACGAGCGCAGCTCGCACTCGAGCATGAATTCCAGCGCCTCGACGCGCCAACGGGCCTCGGCCACCGTCGCACCCCAGGCATAGAGGCCGTGGCCGGCGATGACATAGGCCGGCGTCGCCGGATGCTGCTTCATATGGGCATCGACACGCGCCGCAAGCCGCGGGATGTCCTGGTCGTTCTCGAACACCGGCACTTCGACCACGGCATCGTGGGTGGTGATCCCGGGCAGCAGCTTCAGCAGCTCGTAGCCGGCCAGACGGATGCGATCAGAACGGCGCGACAGCACGGTGTTGGCCACCGAATGGGTGTGCAGGGCGCCGCCGATCTTCGGGTCATGCCGGTACAGCTGGCAGTGCAGCAGGGTCTCGTAGGAGGCCTTGCGCGGACTGTCGACCGGCCTGCCGTCGAGGTCGGCGACCAGGAAATCGGCCTCGGTCAGCTCGCCCTTGTGGCAGCCGGAGGCGGTGATCAGCATGCGTTCCGGCCCCAGGCGGGCGGAGAAGTTGCCGCCGGTCGCCGGCACCCAGCCACGGGCGTGGAACAGCTGGCCGGCACCGATCAGGGCGCGGGCCAGCAGGGGAATCGGATCGGCGGATGCGTTCATCGGGCGGGCACTCTAAGCCAAGCTTCGTGACAGGCGCCAGCGCGAACCCTGGCCGGCCGGGAGCCCGGCCCGGCACACAGGCCCCGCCCTACCCCAGGAAGGCACTGGCCAGACCCAGGAAGATGAAGAAGCCCATGCTGTCGGTGGTCGCGGTCAGCACGAT
>DATILC010000037.1:0-10793 GCA_035476855.1 Solimonas sp.
GACCTGGATGCGCACCAGGTCGCCCACGCCGAGGCGGTAGTCGAGACGGCCGGTGGGCACGCCGGGCACCATCGGCGCGGGTGCCACGCCGGCCGCCGGGCTGCCGCGGCCAGCCACCGGCGCCGGCACAGGCGCGGCAGCACGTACCGGGGCGCCCGGCAGGGACACCCTTGGCACCAGGCTGGAGCCGCCCTTGCGCAGGGATTCGGCCAGCGCGGTTTCGAGTTGCGCTGGCGTCAGGCCGACGGCGCGGACCTCGCCAGCCATCGGCAGGGTGACGCTGCCGCGCTCGTCGAGGCGGGTCTGCAGGGTCAGCGGACGATCGCCGAGCAGGTCGATGCGGATCAGGTCGCCGATCGCCAGCGCCTGCGACGGCGCGCTCGCGCCCGCCTGGACCTGGACGCCGGGTTCAGCCAATCCCGGCTGGGGCTGCGGCGCGGAGCAGGCCATCAGCCCCGCGATCAGCGCCAGCTGCCACCACCGAAAGCGACCCCGCCATCCTCCTGTGCCGGACTGCGTCAAATCAGAGAGCCACATCAAGACCGGTGAAAAGGACATTGCGCTGGAAGTCCAGGGAAGTTGTCGAGGAGTCGCGAGTGGTGTGCTCGAACCCGCCCTTGGCGGTGATGCGGCGCGTCATGCGGTAGTACAGCGCGGACCGTAGCGCGACGGTATCGTCGTCGCGCGAGGTGCCCTCGAACTTGTGCTGGAAGTAGCCCAGCTCAGTCTCGGAATACAGGCGCTCCGACCAGTCCTGGCGCCAGCCCAGCTGGGCGTACTGCTCGTTGATGAAGTCTTCGCCGAGCAGGAAGGTCTCGCGGACGAAGCGGCCGGTGGTCAGCGTGAAGTTGCTGCGCAGGCGCGGACGCCAGTCGACACGCACCTGCCAGTCGATGCCGGAGACATCCTCGCGGCCGTCGTCGTCGAAGTTGCGCGCGTAGTAGCCCACCATCGCCTCGCCCGAGGTCTTGGCCGTGGCCAGCCAGCGCACACCCAGCAGGGCGCGCTGCGAGTCGCCGTCGAAGGACGGCGTCGACTCGATGTCGTAGTCGATGTCCTTCTGCTCGACATCCACCACGAAGCGGGTCTTGGCGCTGAGACGGTAGATCACGCCACCACCGATCAGGGTCGAGTCATGGTCGAGGAAGCGCGTGCCCAACGCCGGATTGACCGGATCCTGGCGGTTGGTGTCGTATTCCTTGCCGGTGATGCCGGCGCGGCCATAGAGGTTCAGCAGCGCTTCGGACTGGCCGAAGATGTACTTCACCGTCAGGCCGGTCTCGTCCCAGATGTCCATCTCGCGGTCACGCAGCGCCGCCTGGCCCTGGGTGCGGTTGGTGCCGAAGGCATCGTGGCCATGCTCGTAACGCGCATCGAACTCGAAGCGGTGCCGCAGCAGCGGCCGCAGGTCGCCGGTGAGGAACAGCTGGCTGTCGAAGTAGTTGTCCTCGTCGACGGTATCGAAGGACGCGGCCTCGCCCAGGAAGCCGAGGCGATATCTGCCGTAGGAGGGGGAATAGGCCAGCACGGCCGCCGGTTCGACGATCAGACCCATGGCATCGGTCTCGTTGTCGTCGCTGCGGTACATGTTGTCAGTGAACCACAGCTGCGACTTGACCGAGGGTTCCAGTCGCAGGCCCGGCGCGATGCCGATGCCCGAACCGCTGACCTCACCATCCTGCGCGACGGCGGCGCCACAGATCAGCAACAAGCCCGTTGCTGCCAGCGCCGAATGGACTGCGCGGGTTCGTTTCATAGCCTCTCCTCGTTCACTGCAGGCACTTTCATGCCTACCCCGGATACCACATGGGCCGCCCCCGAAAGGCCGCCTCTTCTTGTTTGCTTCTTAATAGGCATTGCGACTGGAGAAACCCTTCCATACGGTCATCAGGATGATCCGGATGTCGAACAGCAATGACCAATGTTCGATGTAGTAAAGGTCATACTCCACACGTTTGCGCATTTTGTCCAGCGTATCGGTCTCACCCCGATAGCCGTTGACCTGGGCCCATCCGGTGATGCCGGGCTTGACCTTGTGACGCCACATGTAGCGCTCGACCTGGTCACAGTAGATGTCGTTCATTTCACAGGGATGAGGGCGCGGCCCGACGATCGACATGCTGCCCTGCAGCACGTTGATGAACTGCGGCAACTCGTCGAGGCTGGTCCGCCGCAGGAAGCTGCCGAGCCGGGTGACGCGCGGATCGTCGCGGCGCGCCTGCTGGTAGCCCGTTTCCGGCGGCCGGACATGCATGCTGCGGAACTTGTAGACGGTGAACGTCTCGCCGTCGTTGCCATGCCGGTCCTGGCGGAACAGCACCGGTCCCGGCGAGCTCAGCTTGATCGCCGCGGAGATCAGCAGCAGCAGCGGCGCGATCAGCAGCAGGATGCCCAGTGCCAGCACCCGGTCCAGCAGGTCCTTGGCGTAGCGGTTGGGGCCGGACAGCGGCGAGTACGACAGGTTCAGCACCGGCAGGCCGAGGATGTTCTCGGTGGAGTAGTTCAGTAGCTGGTAGCTGAACATGTCCGGCACCAGGCGGATGTCGACCGTCGAATGACGCAGTTCGTGCAGCAGGCGGCGGATCGATTCGTCGGCGGTCAGCGGCAGCACGATCCACAGCTGGTCGATGGCACCGTTGCCGGCAGCCAGGGTTTCCTTGATGTCGTCCAGGCTGCCCAGGCAGGGCAGCCTGGCACTGCCCTGGCCTTCCTCGGCGTTGGCCGCGAAATAGCCGCTTAACTCCAGGCCGCTGCCAGGATTGGCCATCAGGTGCTCCGCCACCCGCTGCGCCAGTGCGCCGCCACCGACCAGGGCGACGCGCTCGACGTCGAAGCCGCGGCTGCGCAGCGTGCTGAGGACCGACCACAGCAGCAGGCGCAGGCTGCACAGCCCACCCAGCGCCAGCAGGAACCAGCAGCCCATCCAGAGGCGTGAATAGCGCGCGCCGGTCTTGGTCGCCAGGGCGCAGACCGCAAGCAGCAGGGCCACCGACAGCATCGCGATCAGCACCTGGCGCAGTTCGCTGCGATGCGAGACCCCGCGTGCCTGTCGATAGATGCCGAACCAGTTGAGCAGGCTGGGTGCCAGCAGGGTGCCGAGCAGGATCGGCACGCGGTAGCTGTCGGGCAGCGGCCACAGCACTTCCAGCTGCGGTCGCAGTTCCGCAATCAGCAGTGCCGCCAGCACCCCCGAAACCGCCACCACCAGGAAATCGCCGACTGCCAGCAGCAGGCCGAACAGGCCCGGCTGGCCATCAATCCAGTGTCGCGTACCGTGGTTCATGGACATCCCGTCCCATGCCCTGCACGGTCCCGGCATCTGCCATGCCCGCCGGCGAAACCGCCGGACGGCATCAGTGCCCCCTCCATATCTGCCTCCGTCGTGACCCGACGGCTATCGGATCTTCAAGCGACTGCTTTTCTTAGAATGGTTTCGAAGTGCCCGGTGATGGCTTCGATCTGGAATCGGCTTTCGGCGAATTGACGCCCGTTCCGTCCCAGTTGCAGTCGCAGCTGACTATCTGCCATTAGTCGACGCGCCTCGTCAACAAAGCGCTGACGGTCGGCCGAGGGGCAGACCCGGCCGGAGTCGGCCGCGACGATCATCTTGGTGGCCTGGTTCTCCCCCGGGGCCGACAGCAGGACCGGCCGGCCGGCGCACTGGTAGGACAGGATCTTGGACGGCACCGAGAACACCCCTGCCCCCTCCTCCAGCATGGCCACCAGCACGTCGGCGCTGGCGAGGACCTCGGGCATCTGCTCGAACGGCTGGAATGGCAGCAAGCGCAGGTTGTGCAAGCCTTTTTCGGCGCAGGCCTGGCGTAGCCAGTCGGCCCCGATACCCTCGGTGACGACCGCGATGAGCACCTGCGGATCGTCGCGGAAGGCCTCGGCCAGCATCACCAGCAGCGCCGGATCGTGCTTCAGGCCCAGGGTGCCGGAATAGAGGAAGACGAACGCCTCGTCGAGCCCCTGGGCGCGGCTCCAGGCGTTGTGCCGGGGGCGGGTGGGCAGTTCCTCGATCGGGGCCCAGTTGCCGATCACCGATATGCGATCGTCGGGCAGGCCGGCCTCCCTGAGGAACGAGCGGAAATCCTCGGTGATCGCCACCGCCTGGTCGCTGCGGCGCAGCAAACGCGCCTCCTTGCGCTCGTAATGCGCGGCGATCAGCCGGCCGGCGCCCCAGTAGCGACCGCCGAGGATCTGCCGGATCGCAGGGCCGTAGAGGTCCTGCACCCAGAACACGAAGCGGATGCCGAGCCGCTTGCAGCAACGCTGGACGATCTCGAGCATCTCCGGCGGCGTGTTGCAGGCCAGCAAGACCTCCGGCCGCTCTTCCTCCAGCCGCCGCGCCAGTGCCGCGCCGTAGCGCCGCTCCTGCTGCCAGCGCTGCCAGTAGGAGTACTTGGCGAAGCTGCCGCCGAGGTCGATGCCCTCGATGCGCAGGGTCGGCGCATCGCCGGGCGCAACTTCCAGCTGGCCCTTGGGCGACTGGAAGGTCGCCATGTAGGTATGCAGCACCTGGTGGCCCCGGGCGGCCAGGGCGCGGCTCAGCTGGATGGTGAAGGGATGGCCAGAGTTGTCGTGAAGATGGATGCGCAGCGGCATGCGATGGAATCGCCCTTCGATGATTCGTCCGGAGGCTACACCAAGCCCGGCGAGCACGGCCAATTGCCAGAACCACGCCACAGGCATCATGCTCCGCAACGACAGGGCACCGCCTCGGGCGGCGCAATACAAGCCGGCCGCCGCAACGAATGGCGCCGGCAGGGGATGCGAGGGGTGGAATCTTGACCAGCAATGCAGGGAGCCCGGCGCGGATGTTCGCCGCGCCTGCCGGCACGCGCGACATCGCCGTGCCGCGGGCTGCATTCGCCGCACTGCTGCTGTTTGCCTTCCTCTGCCCGATGACTTCCTGGACCATCGCCAGGGGCGCGTTGTCCTACGCCGACTTCGCGCTGGTGCTGTCGCTGCTGCTGATGCTGCCGGCGATCTTCAGTGGTCGCCTGTTGCCCTTCGTGCCGTTCTTCCTGGTGGCCACCGGCACCTGCATGCTGTTCATCGGCCTGGTGTCCGCCGAGATGGAGGACAACCTCATCGGCGTGCTCGACTGCATGAAGCTGGTGGTGGCGATGATGGTGACGCCGCTGGTGGTGGCCTGGGGCCTGCAGGACCGCCCCTTCACCCGCGCCTACTGGCTGCTCAGCGCCTGGCTGGCCGGCGCCACGTTCAGCGCGCTGGTCGGCATTTCCAGTCGCCATGGCATCTCGCTGCTCGGCTTCCACGACATCCATGCCGCTGCCGGCCAGCGCATCTTCGGGCTGACCTATCACAGCACCTCGCTGGGCTACTGCTCGGCGATCGCGCTGGCGGCGGGCCTGCTGCTGACCCTGGGAACACGCTCCTGGCTGCTGCGGCTGCTGGGCCTGGGTTCCATTGGCATCCTGCTCTACGCGATCCACCTCTCCGGCTCGCGTGCCTCGGTGATCGGCGCGCTGTCGGTCCTGCTGCCGTTCATGCTGTTCCTGCTGACGCGCCTGCACAACCTGCGCCTCCGCATCGCATTGTTCCTGGGCAGCGCCGGCGTGATCGGCCTGATCGTCGTCCTGGCCCTCGGCGGACTGCCGATCGACGACCCCGGCTCGGCACTCGGGCGCCTGCTCGGACGCAACTCCAGCGTGCAGTACTCGAATTCGGTCCGCGAGATCCTGCACGACTACGCCTGGAAGGGATTCTTCGAATCGCCGGTCTTCGGCCGCGGCTTCCACAACATCCGCATCGCCCACAACTACACCCTGCAGCTGCTGCACTCCGGTGGCGTGCTGGCGCTGTTCGTGGTGCTGGCCTGGGCCCTGGCACTGCTGCACAGCTACCTGCAGACGCGCGGCACCGTGCTGCGGCTGGATCGCCCGCTGCGCGAGCAGCTGCTGTGGGTGACGCTGACCGCGCTGTTCATGGGCTGGTTCGCGCATGCGCTGACCCAGACCTTCATCACCGATCGCAACGGCTATTTCTGGGTGACGCTGATCCTGGCGCTGGGCTTCCATGTCCGGCGCCTGCAGCTGGCACACAGTCCGGCGGTAATCGCGAGACAGTAGGCACCATATCGAGGGCAGGGACGCCAATGAAGACGACGAAGACCAGCACCGCCACCCTCTCGCCGGTTTCCACCGGCGTCCTGCGGATCGGTGAACTCGACGGCCTGCGCGGCGTCGGCTGCGCCTTCGTCGTCGTCATGCACGCCAACTTCCATCGCGAGCTGTTCTGGTGCTGGAGCTGGGTGGACATGTTCTTCGTCCTCTCCGGCTTCCTGATCACCACCATCCTGATCGACGGTCCGCAGGATGTGCGGCAGCTGCTGAAGAGCTTCTGGATGCGCCGCGTGTTCCGCATCTGGCCGGTGTATTACCTGTCACTGGCCGGCGTGCTGGCGATCTGGTTCGCCAAGCCCCTGATCGGCGGCAGTCCCAACTATCCGATCGACGGCGTCCTGCCCTCGCTGTTCTACCTGCAGTTCACCGATCTGTACCTCGCCCCCCGAACCATCGACGCAGTGCTGGCCAGCTACATCCCCTGGTGGGGGCACAGCTGGTCGCTGGCGGTGGAGGAGCAGTACTACATGCTGTGGCCCTTCGTGGTCCTGGCGTTCCGCCGCCACGTCCGCGGCCTGATCGTGTTCTGCCTGCTGCTGATGGCGGTCGGCATGTGGGGACGGCTGCAGGGTTTCGCCGAGTACATCCTGGTCACCCGCATCGACGGACTGGCACTGGGCTCGATCATGGCGGTGATGCTGCATCCGCGGTACGGCGTCTCGCTGGCCCTGATGCATCACTGCATCCGCCTGGCGCTGATGGTCTCGATGCCGGTGATCGTCGAATACCTGCTGCGCGGCTACTGGTTCGCGGCGAATGCGCCGATCGGCCTGTCCGATGATCACCCCTACCTGGTGCCCGCCTTCGCCCTGTTCTACTTCGGCCTGATCGGCCTGATCATCACCAGCCATCCGCGCACGCTGCGCTGGCTGGCCTGGCGGCCGCTGACCCATCTCGGCCAGCTCAGCTACTCGATCTACATCGTCCACCTGCCGATCGCCGGCGTGCTGGGACTGGGCTGGAAGATGCTGGGCTTCGACCCCGGCATCTGGGTCAAGCTCGTGCTGATCATGCTGCTGAGCTGGCTGACGGCGGAATGGCTGCGGGTCTTCGTCGAGCGGCCGATGGCGCGCCTGAAGAAGCACTTCCCGATGGTCGACACGGTGGCGGACAGCGCCGTCACGGCCCCCGCCAAGGCTGCGCCCGTCGCTGGCGAGGCGCTCAGCCCCAAGGCACCCGGCGCTTGAGCCGGTCCAGCGGCAGTTCGACCAGCCAGCGCACCAGGGCGCCTGCGACGATGCACAGCAGGATCGTCACCACCAGCCGCAGCGGCGCCGCCTCCGGCCCGCCGAACCCCACCATCCGCGCCACCATGCCGACCACGCCGGTGATCTGCAGGTGCAGCATGTAGACGGCGTAGCTGATCAGCCCCAGCCAGACCAGCGCCGGCTGTGCCAGCCAGCGCAGCGACCGCGGCCGCAGCGTGACGATAATGCCGACCAGCGCGAAGAACAGCAGGCTGAAGGCGCTGACCAGCAGGGGATGCGGCGACACCGTGCTCGGCGACTGGTACACCGGCAGGGACCAGCCGAACAGCACGTAGGCCAGCACCGGGCCGGCTGCCAGCAAGGCCGCAGCGGCATAGATCCGGCTGCGTTGCAGCGGCGACACGCCGACGCAGTCGTGCGCCAGCACCGCGATCACCGCCCCCAGTGCGAGGCCGTCCATGCGGGTCAGCAGCAGGAACTGCGCGACGCCAAGGCTGCGCGCGACCAGCGCCGCCACCAGCAGCAGGACGCAGACCGGCAGCAGGCGTGCCGGCCGCGAACGCAGGGCCAGCAGCAGCAGCGGCCACAGCATGTAGAACTGCTCCTCCACCGCCAGCGACCAGCTATGCCCCCACCAGGGCATGAAGTTGGCCTCGACCGCTGCCAGCGGGCGCGGCCAGATGTACAGGTCGGTGAACTGCAGGAACAGCAGCGAAGACCACAGCCCCTCGTAGGGCGCATTGGGCTTGCCGTTGAGCAGGGGCTTGATCGCCAGGATCGCCAGCACGCTGAGCAAGCCGAGGAAGTACACCGGCCAGATGCGCAGGATGCGTCGTGCCCAGAAGCGGCGCAGGTAAGTGCCGGTGTCGCGCGGCCCCTGCAGCAGCAGCGAGGTAATCAGGTAGCCGGACAGCACGAAGAACAGGTCCACCAGCGGCCACAGCCAGTACAGCCGGTCCTGGAAACCCGAATGGAACACGACGATGCCGAGCGCGGCGATGGCGCGCAGCCCGTCCAGCTCCGGCACACGCAGCAGCGACGTCGCGGCCGCCGGCCTTGCCTCTGACAATCTTCCGTCCATTGATCCGCCCCTCAGCGGTGCAACGCTGCCTTGGTTTCTTGCAGCTTTCTATCGTTCGTACAGCAGGTACCAGTCGCTGATGCCGGTGAGCGTGGCCAGATTGCCATCCGCGAACATCGGCCGCGCCTGCACGCGCCTGAAGCCGCAGCGCTGCAGTTCGCCGGCGCAGTCGAGGCGGCTATGGTCGGCCTCGGTGCTGAGCAGCTGCTGGCCATCGTTGGGCACCAGGAACAGCCGCTGCACGCCGCGCTCGACCAGCTGCTCCAGCCACCAGCGGATCGCCACCTGCGTGCACTCCGAGAAGCTGTGGATGTTCAGCGCCAGGTCATAGCCCTGGCTGCCGCCGGCGAACTCATCCAGCGGCAGCACGCGGTAGGGCGCGCCGATACCGCGCTGCGCCAGATTGTGTTCGCAGAGCCAGGTCGATTCGGCGACCGCATCGACCGCGTCGTAGACCGCCGGCCGGCCACCGGCCTCGGCCAGGCGCTGCGCCATGCGGCCGTAGCCGGCGCCGACGTCGAGCACGCGCAGGCTGCGGTCCTGCAGCAGGCCGCACCAGTCCTGCAATACGTTGAGTTCCAGCACCGAATCGAGCAGGTCGCGGCTGATCCGCGGCAGGCCCTCGAAATCGAAGGTCAGGCAGCCGTAGGCGCCGTCTTCCTGCAGCCGATCCAGCAGGCCCAGCGGATCATGGCGCCGCACGTGGTCGGCGAACATGTAGTAGCGCATGCGGTTGGCCAGCACGTTGGCATCGGCATAGGCCCAGACGTAGGCACTCTGTGCGCGGAAGCGCGCCAGGTCGACGCCGCCGAGGCCGGTATCGACCTGCCCGCCGCTGGCCGAACGCCGCGCCCAGGCCGAGTGCTGCACCGCCGGCAGATCGAGCCGGTCGTAGCGCGCACGCAGCTCCTGCAGGCGCGCCGGCACCTCGGCTGCGGTCGCCGCAGCGGCGGCATCGCCATCGAGGTAGTCCTGCACCAGCCGCTCCTCGGCCGGCGTCATTCGATAGAAGTTGTAGCCGCGACCGGCGAGCCAGCGGCGCAGGGCGCGTTTGGGTTTGGCGAGGTTCAAGCAGGACTCCCGATCAGGCTGCGCAGGGTTTTCTTCCAGCGCACGAGTTGGTATTGCCAGTGGCGCGGCAGGCGGCGCAGCACGGCGTTCTTCAGCGAGGCACCCTCCAGCCGCTGCAGCGGCCAGGGCGTCAGTTCACGGGCACGGCGGTACAGCCCGCGATACGGATGCAGGCTGCGGTAATGCCAGGGTTTCACGTCGACGCTGCCGTCGAAGTGCACGACCGCCGGCGAGGCGCGCGCGCTGTCGAGCTGCTCCGGCGTGTAGCCGGCGACCGGCTGGCGCGGCGGCGGCTCCAGCCAGAGATCGGCCAGCGCGTTCCAGCGCGGATGCAGATAGCGCACCTGCCCGGCGCAGACCAGGTTCAGCACATCCTGGTCGGGCCAGACCAGATGCGCCGCCTGGGCCTGCGCGCAGGCGCGCGCGCGGCCCAGCAGATCAACCTCGCGCAGGCGCCTGAGGTCCATCAGCAGCACGCCGGAATTGAAGTAGGGCTGTTGCGCCAGCTCCGGCAGGTGGCCGAGCTGGGCGGCGACGCCGGCGCCGGTATGCGCCACCACGCCCATCCATGCAGTACCGAGATCCGTCGCCAGCAACGGCGCCAGGCTCTGCAGCACCAGGATGTCGACGTCGAGATAGAGAATGCGATCCAGCTGCGGCAGTAGCTGCGGCAGGTACAGGCGCGACCACACCGCCTGGGCGTAGCGACCGACCTGCGGAAAGCCGATGTCCGCCGGCAGCTGGTGCCGCTGCCAGCCGAGGCCGAGTTCCGCGGCATAGGCCGCCAGACGCGCCGCGGTGGCCTCGTCGAGCCCCTCGCCCGCCAGCAGGTGCACCTCGACGCGCTCCTCGCCGCGACTGGCGGCAAGGGTCTGCAGCAGCACCGCCGCATGCGGCGCGTAGGCACTGTCGCAGACGCAGGCGACGGTCACCGCCTGGCTCATCCCGCGGCCTGCGCCTTGAGCGCCTCGAAGCGCTGCAGCAGCGCGGCGGGCAGCGGCCGCGGCCCGTGCACGCGCAGGGCCACGGTATCCATCTCGGTGGACAGCAGGTCGTAGCCGGCGCGGCGCAGCATCTCCTCGCAGTCGGCACGGTCCTCCACCGACAGGTGCATGCTTTCGTACAGCAGCAGCGGGATCTCCCAGCGCGCAAAGTCGACCTGCTTGAGGATCTCGTAGTCGTAGCCCTCGGTGTCGACATGCAGGATGTCGAGGCGTTTCACCTTGTGCTCGGACAGCAGGCTGTCGAAGGTGGTGGCGCGCACCATCGAGGTGATCAGGC
>DATILC010000038.1:0-25354 GCA_035476855.1 Solimonas sp.
CAGCGCCTTGTCGATCGCCTGCAGGTCGAAGCCCAGATGTCCGGCGAACTTCTGGTCCTCCGCCGCCACCATGGCCAGCTTGGCCGGCAGCGCGATCCGTTCCCAGGCCACCCAGTCGTAGCGGAAGGGCGGGTGGCGGGCACTGTCGAACAGGTCGCCGACGCGCTTCTGCAGCATGAAAGAGCTGGTCGGCGCCGGCAGCCAGCGCAGCGCCGCCACCGGCACGGTGGTCAGCAGCAGGAAGCCGAGCGTCAGGCCCAGCAGCAGTCGGCGCAGGGTTTTCATTCCAACAAGATTATTGGCCACGGATTACGCGGATGAACACGGATCAAGATCAATCACTTGCAGTAATGCTGCCGATCACCCGGGCGTGAATCCGGTGCGACCGGCGAACCTTTTGTAAATCCGCGTTGATCCGCGTAATCCGTGGCTGAAGCTGCTTTTGCAGGCTGGAGGGTCAAGCCGCCAGCGGCATCGGCAGCGCCAGGTTTTTCCACAGTCGCAGCGTCGGTTCCGACTGGTTCAGGGTGTAGAAGTGCAGGCCCGGCGCGCCGTTGTCGAGCAGCGTGCGCGACAGCTGCGTGACCACGTCGAGGCCGAAGTCCAGCAGCGCCGCCTTGTCGTCCTGCAGTTGTTCCAGGCGCAGGCGAATCCAGCGCGGGATCTCGGCGCCGCAGCTGGCCGAGAAGCGGATCAGCTGCGCGTGGTTGGTGATCGGCATGATGCCGGCGATCACCGGCAGCTTCAGGTTGGCCTGCTCGCAGCGGTTGACGAAGTCGAAGTAGGCGTCGGCGTTGAAGAAGTACTGCGTGATCGCGGCATGCGCGCCGGCTTCGGCCTTGCGGCGGAAGTTGTCGAAGTCGGTCGCTGGCGAGACACCCTGCGGGTGCATCTCCGGGTAGGCCGCGACCTCGATGCGGAAATGGTCGCCGTGCTGTTCGCGGATGAACGTGACCAGCTCGTTGGCGTAGTGGAACTCGCCGTCGACCGAGCTGCTGCCCGGCGGCAGGTCGCCGCGCAGCGCGACGATGCGCTTCACGCCGGCCTCGCGGTAGCGCTGCAGCAGCGCGGCGATGTTCGCGCGCGTCGAGCCGACGCAGGTCAGGTGCGGCGCCGCCTCGATGCCGCTGTGCTCGACGACCTGGATGATCGCCTCGTAGGTGCCGTGCTGCTCGGAGCCGCCGGCGCCGTGGGTGACCGAGAAGAACGCCGGCTGCACGCTGGCGAGTTTCTTCACCAGGCCCGGCAGTTTCTGCCAGCCTTCCGGCGTGCGCGGCGGGAACAGCTCGAAGGAGAAGTGGATGTCCTGGGCCATGGAGATTGTCCTCGTGGGAGCGGCTTCAGCCGCGATGAACCTTGATCGCGGCTAAAGCCGCTCCCACGAATGCGGCATCAGTAGCGGTAGTGCTCGGGCTTGTACGGACCTTCGACCGGCACGCCGAGGTAGTCGGCCTGATCCTGCGTCAGCCGGGTCAGCTTGACGCCGATCTGCGCCAGGTGCAGCGCGGCGACTTCTTCGTCCAGCTTCTTCGGCAGGCGATACACGGTCTTCTCGTAGCTGTCCTTGTTCTTCCAGAGGTCGATCTGCGCGAGCGTCTGGTTGGAGAAGGAGTTGCTCATCACGAAGGCCGGGTGGCCGTTGGCGCAGCCCAGGTTCACCAGGCGGCCTTCGGCGAGGATGTAGATGCTCTTGCCGTTGGCGAAGCTGTAGTGATCGACCTGCGGCTTGATGTTCATCTTGACCACGCCTTCGGCAGTGTTCAGACGATCCATCTGGATCTCGTTGTCGAAGTGGCCGATGTTGCAGACCAGCGCGTTGTGCTTCATCGCGCGCATGTGCTCCAGCGTGATGATGTCCTTGTTGCCGGTGGTCGTGACGTAGATGTCGGCGAGGCCGAGCGTGGCTTCGACGGTGTCGACCTGGAAGCCTTCCATCGCCGCCTGCAGGGCGTTGATGGGGTCGATCTCGGTGACGATCACGCGGGCGCCGAGGCCGCGCAGCGAATGCGCCGAACCCTTGCCGACGTCGCCGTAGCCGCAGACGACGGCAAGCTTGCCGGCGATCATCAGGTCGGTGGCGCGCTTGATGCCGTCGGCCAGCGATTCGCGGCAGCCGTAGAGGTTGTCGAACTTGGACTTGGTGACCGAGTCGTTGACGTTGATCGCGGGCACCAGCAGCTTGCCGGCTTCCATCATCTGGTACAGGCGATGCACGCCGGTGGTGGTCTCTTCCGAGACGCCGCGCCAGTCCTTGACCACGCGGGTCCAGAAGCCCGGGCGTTCCTTGGCGACGCGCTTCAGCAGGTCCTTGATGACCTTGACTTCATGGTTGTCGGACGGCGTGTTGACCCAGTCCGAACCCAGTTCCAGCTCGTAGCCCTTGTGGATCAGCAGGGTGACGTCGCCGCCGTCATCGACGACCAGCTCGGGGCCGGTCAGCGTGCCGTCGGGCAGGGTGTGGGTGACACTGTCCAGCGCCAGGTCCCAGTACTCTTCCAGCGTCTCGCCCTTCCAGGCGAACACCGGCGTGCCGGCGACGGCGACCGCAGCGGCGGCGTCGTCGGAGGTCGAGAAGATGTTGCAGCTGGCCCAGCGCACCGAGGCGCCGAGGTGGCCCAGCGTCTCCAGCAGCACCGCGGTTTCCTTGGTCATGTGCAGCGAGCCGGTCAGGCGCACGCCCTTGAGCGGCTTGAGCGGCGCGTACTTGGCGCGGATGCTCATCAGGCCCGGCATTTCCTCTTCGGCCATGCGGATGCGCTTGCGGCCGAATTCGGCAAGGGAAATGTCGCGGACCTTGTAGTCAGGGGTCGGCTTGAGCTGGGCGTTCATCGGGTCACTCCAAAATATTTGAAAGAGGGAGGCGGGCGGGCCCGCCTCCCCTGCAGCGTTTACTTCAGCTTCTTGGCATCGGCAGCGAGGGCTTCGGCCTTGTCCGTCTTCTCCCAGGAGAAGGCGGTGTAGGTCTTGCCGTCGGCACCCTTGATCTCGAACGGCTTGCGGCCGAAGTGACCGTAGGACGCGGTCATCTGGTACATCGGGTGGATCAGGTCGAGCATCTTGATGATGCCGCCCGGGCGCAGGTCGAAGTGACGGCGCACCAGCTTTTCCATCGCGACGTCGCTGATCTTGCCGGTGCCGAAGGTGGTGACCATGATCGAGGTCGGCTCGGCGACGCCGATGGCGTAGCTGACCTGCACTTCGCAGCGGTCGGCGAGGCCAGAGGCGACGATGTTCTTGGCGACATAGCGCGCGGCGTAGGCAGCCGAACGGTCGACCTTGGACGGATCCTTGCCGGAGAAGGCGCCGCCGCCGTGGCGCGCCCAGCCGCCGTAGGAGTCGACGATGATCTTGCGGCCGGTCAGGCCGCAGTCGCCCACCGGGCCACCGATGACGAAGTTGCCGGTCGGGTTGATGTGGAACTTGGTGGCCTTGGTCAGCCACTTCGCCGGCAGCACCGGCTTGATGATCTCTTCCAGCACCGCCTCGCGCAGATCCTTGAGCTTGATGCTCGGGTCATGCTGGGTCGACAGCACGACGGCGTCGATGCCGGCGACCTGGTCGTCCTTGTAGCGCAGCGTGATCTGCGACTTGGCGTCCGGGCGCAGCCAGGACAGGCCGCCCTTCCTGGCCTTGCGGATCTTGGCCTGCTGCTCGACCAGGCGGTGGGCGTAGAAGATCGGCGCCGGCATCAGCGCGCTGGTCTCGTTGCAGGCGTAGCCGAACATCAGGCCCTGGTCGCCGGCGCCGATGTCTTCGGCGGCCTTGGCCTTCTTGGAGGTGCCGTCGACGCCCATGGCGATGTCGGGCGACTGCTTGCCGATGATGTTGAGCACGCCGCAGGTGTGGCCGTCGAAGCCGACGTCGGTATTGCTGTAGCCGATGCCGTTGATCACGCCGCGGGTGATGGCGTCGACGTCGATGTTGGCGGTGGTGGTGACTTCACCGGCCAGCACGGCCACGCCGGTCTTCACCAGGGTCTCGCAGGCCACGCGGGCGCGCGGATCCTGGGCGAGGATCGCATCGAGGATCGCGTCGGAAATCTGGTCCGCCATCTTGTCCGGATGGCCTTCGGAAACGGATTCGGAGGTAAACAGGTATTCAGACATCGGTGCAGCCCTCGGGATGGATGGTGAGACTCATGGTGAGGCTCGGGAGGCTCAAATCCGTTTATGCGGATGAGCGGATATTGTAAAGCCTGGGGCGGAGGCCCGCCATAGGGGGTGAATGGTCGGCGCAGCGCGGCTAATCTTGCCCGAAAACCACAGTCCAGAAGACCAGAACTTGGCCAAGACCACCTCCAGCATGCTGCCCCTGGGCACACTCGCCCCCGACTTCCAGCTGCCCGACACCGTCAGCGGACGAACCCTGGCCCTGCAGGGACTGCGTTCGGAACGGGCGACGGTGCTGATGTTCATCTGCAACCATTGCCCTTACGTGAAGCACGTCAATACCGAGCTGCTACGGCTGGCGCGGGACTACCAGCCCCGCGGCGTGGCCTTTGCCGCGATTTCCGCCAACGACGCGACCGCCTATCCCGAGGATGCGCCGGAACGGATGAAGGAGACGGCGCTGCAACTGGGTTACCCCTTTCCCTATCTCTACGACGAAAGCCAGCAGGTGGCACGGGCCTACCAGGCGGCCTGCACGCCGGACTTCTTTGTCTTCGATGGCGCGCTGGCGCTGGCCTACCGTGGCCGCCTCGACGGTGCCACGCCGGGCAACGGCGTGCCGGTCACCGGCGCCGACCTGCGCGCCGCGCTGGATGCGCTGCTGGCGGGGAATGCGGTCGCGGCCGAGCAACAGCCGAGCATGGGCTGCAACATCAAGTTCCGCCATGGCTGAGGGCATGGAACTGCTGCGCCAACTGTTGACGCCGGACCTGCGCGGTTTCGGCAACGCCCTGCTGCTGTTCCTGCCGCCGCTGCTGATCCTCGGCAACACGCGCGCCCGCTGGTGGTCGCGGCTGCTGTGGATGCTGGCGACCCAACTGGCCTGGGCCTTCGTCGCGCTCTATGCCTGGGTGCGGGCGCAGCGTTATCTGGAGGGCGAGGCTGCGCTCGACTCCGCGCAGCGGCTGGCGGAGTTGCCTCCGCTGAGCGATGCGATCGGCTGGTGGAGCTACGCTTTCCCCTGGCTGGTCTACCTGCTGTTCCGCGCCACCCACCTGCCGCCGCCGAAGAAGCGTCCGCGGCGCCGGCGCAAGGGCGAATCCGCGGCCGTTGCCTTGCCGGGCGAGAACCCGCCTTAGGGCCTGTTAGCGCTATGGCGATCGCTGCGATGCCCCCGGATTTGCGGCCAGGCAAGGCGCGAGGAGGGCGCTTGGTGGTTCCAAGTAACCGACGAGTAACACAGCATGGCCGCAAATCCGGGGGCACCCGAAGGGCGGGGTCGCCTGGGCGCAGGGCGGCGCCCCGAGTCGCTGATGTACGTTGAGTACACGGCGCGCCTCAGGGCATAGCCCTGCACCCAGGCGACCTCCGTCGCAGCGACCGCCATAGCGCTAACAGGCCCTGGTAATTCCTGCCTGTTACGTGGCGCTGCCTTGGCGCGACGGCCGGCGGGCGCTATGTTCCGCGCATAATTATTCCAATCTGGAGGAGATGATGCGCCCGATCATGAGCGCAGGCCGCGGCCTGCTGCTGGGTCTTGCTGTTGTGCTGGCCGCCTGCGGTGGCCGTTCCGATCCGGTCGAGGGCACGGGAGGCAGCGGTGGCGGCATCTCCGGCACCCGCCTGGTGCAGGCCGACTACCACACCCGCAGCACGCCGCCGCTGGCCGCCGGCGAGTTCGAGTTGATCACCCTGTCGACCCTGCCGGAGACCGTCACCGACGGTGACGTGCTGGTCGGGCTGCGCGGTCTGTCGGCCGACGACCGCTACACGGTGACGCGCAATGGCTTCGACGTCAGCCGCGTGTTCGCCCGTGTCGAGGGCGGGGAAGTGCGCGGCCTGGTCGCCGGACTGCGCAAGGGCAGCAACCGCCTGATCGCCACCGCCGAAGGGCCGGCCGGCAAGCGCCGCGCCGAGCTGACCGTGGTCAATCATCCGATCAGCGGCCCGGTGATTTCCGGCCCGCACCAAGCGCCGTTCTACTGCCGCACCGAGGACGCCGGCCTGGGCGAGGCGCTGGATGCCAACTGCTCGATCGAGACCCGCTACCAGTGGTTCTACCGCTCGGCACTGAACCAGGGCTTCGAGGAGCTGGCCGATCCCTATGCGGCCTATCCCAATGACGTGATCATGACCGAGACCAGCGATGGTCGTTCCGTGCCCTTCGTGGTGCGCGTCGAGTCCTCGACCATCAACCGCGGCATCGCCCGCATCGCCGTGCTGGACGATCCGCAGGCACGCGGCGCGGCGGCACCGTTCGACGCGCGGCAATGGAACCGCCGCGTCTACTACGTGTTCGGCGAGTCCTGCGGCCCCGGCTACCACCAGGGCGTCAACGACATCGACATGGTGCTGGGCGCGATCGACCTGACCCAGGTTTCGGCGGACCGCCTGCTGGTCAACCTGGTCGGCGTTGCCGACCGCGTCAGCAAGGGCGACGTCATCGTCCACAACACGCTCAGCGCCTTCGGCAACCACTGCAACCCGCTGATCAGTGCCGAGACCAGCATGCTGGTCAAGGAACACATCAACGAGCAGTACGGCCTGGTCGCACAGATGGTCGGCACCAATGGTTCCGGCGCGGCGCTGCAGCAGTACAACCTCGCCAACAACGCGCCCGGCATCCTCACCGCGGCGATGCCGACTGCAACCTTTGCCGACATCATCACCACCGCGATGACGGTCAGCGACTGCGGCCTGCTGCAGCACTACTACGCCGGCAGTTCGCTGGACTGGTCGCAACCGAAGCAGGCCGCGGTCAACGGCCACAACCTGCTGGCGGGCAACCAGCTCAACGCCATCTGCCAGAGCTGGGTCGACGCCTTCCTGCCGCTGCTGGATCCGGCCGAGGGCTGCAGCGGCGCGGTGCCGCGCGAGGTGCGCTACAACAAGGAAACCAACCCGGGCGGCGTGCGCTGCGCGGTGCAGGACGCCAACGTCAACATCTTCGGCCGCGACCCGGCCACCGGCTTCGCGCGTCGCCCGCTGGATAACACCGGCGTGCAGTACGGCCTGGCGGCGCTCAACGGCGGCACCATCAGCTTCGCCGAGTTCATCGACCTCAACCGCAACATCGGCGGTTTCAGCATCGATGGCGAGTACGTGCCCGAGCGCATGCGCATGGATCCCGAGCTGGCCACCATCGCCTACCGCGTCGGCGGCGTGATCGGCCGCGGCGCGCTGGCGGAAACGCCGGTGCTGGACCTGGCGCCCTATCTCGACCTGATCCCGGTGGCCAACATCCACGAGGCGGTGCGGCCGTTCATCGTCCGCGCCCGCCTGGACAAGCAGAACGGCGGCCATCCCAACCAGGTGCTGTGGCGCGGCGTCGTCACCCAGGCCGATGCCTATCCCTCGATGGAGCAGTGGTTCACGGCGATCGAGCGGCCGGAATACGGCGGCGACCATGCGGCTGCGGTCGAGGCGGCGCGTCCGGCCCTGCTGGGTGATCGCTGCACCTTCGGCACCATCGGTGGCCGCCTGGAGCTGCCGGACGCGATCCTGCTGCCGCTGGGCCTGGCGCAGGCGCCGCTGCTGCCGAGCGTGCAGCCGCTGCACGATGCCTTCCCGGCCTTCGACGTCGACGTGCCGCTGCGCGTCGACCTGCCGGAGAGCTACAACGCCGATGGCAGCGGCGTTGGCGTCTGCTCGCTGGCGCTGCCGGTGACGCGCACGCCGCGCATGGTGGCCGGCATGCCGATGGTCGACGACGTGATCCGCTGCCAGCTCAAGGCGGTCGACGCCGCCGACTACGGCGGCGCGCTGGGCGAGGCGCAGTTGGCGGAAGTGCGGACGGTGTTCCCGGGCGGCGTCTGCGACTACAGCAAGCCGGCGGCCGAGGACGTGCAACACAGCTTGTTGTATCCCACGCTGGGTGGCGAGCGGCTGACGGTACCGCGCTCGCTGAAGTGGTGGGTGGCGCGTTCGCAGTCGCAGTAAGTGCTGCAGCCTGGCCGGGCCTCGTGCCCGGTCAGGCGCTGCCGGTGGGGTGGGGTTCGGGGAGAGCGGCAATGAAGTCAGAGACGATGCGTCGTGGTGCGGTGACCCTGGTGGCCGTGCTGGCCATGGCGCTGTCCGCCTGCGGCAGCCGCAGCAGCCCGGTGCAGGCCGGTGGCCAGGGCGGTGGCGCAGGCACGGCGAAGACCTTCCGCATCTGTCCCGGCCCCGAGGCGCAGAAGGAAAGCCTGATCGCCTTCTTCGAGGCGCGCGAGGGCGACACCATCGAGTATTGCGCCGGCCAGTTCGACTTCGACACCGGCCTGATCATGACCGGCAAGAAAGGGATCACCATCAAGGGTGCCGGCCGCGAGAAGACCATCCTGTCGTTCAAGACCAGCGGCGCGCAGGACGGCATCAACATCAACCAGGTCGAGGGCATCACCGTCCAGAACCTGACGATCTACGACGCGCCCGGCAACGGCCTGCGCATCTTCCGCTCCAAGTACATCACCGTGCGCGGGGTCAAGGTTGGCTGGAGCAATGCCGACCCGGCCTCGCCGAACTACGACGCCAGCCGCGAATCCTGGTCCGAGAACGGCGCCTATGCCTTCTACCCGGTGGTGTCGCGCCACATCCTGATCGAGGATTCCGTTTCCATCGGCTCCTCCGACGCCGGCGTCTACGTCGGCCAGAGCAGCGACATCCTGGTGCGCCGTACCGAGGCCTTCCACAACGTTGCCGGCTTCGAGTTCGAGAACACCTACCGCGCCGAGTTCGTCGACAACATCGCCCACGACAACGTCGGCGGCTTCCTGGTGTTCGATCTGCCGGGCCGCGTGCAGTTCGGCGAGAAGAACCTGGTCCACCGCAACAAGAGCTACAACAACAACCTGCCGCAGTTCGCCCCGCGCGGCTCGATCGTGGCGGTGATCCCGCCGGGCACCGGCATGCTGGTGGCGGCCGCCGACCAGGTCGAGTTCTACGACAACGAGATCTACGACAACAAGACCACCGGCCTTGCGATCGTCAACTACGGCCTCGCCGACTCTGGCGAGCCGGCCACCAACTACGATTTCTTCCCGGAAGGGATTCACATCTATAACAATAAATTCCGCAACAACGGCTATGCGCCGGAGTTGCCGGACCCCGCGCGTTCCAGCTGCAAGGGCGGCCCCGGCATCCCGGCCGGCTTCCCCGGCCCGGACGATTCGCCCGACTGCCTGGCCGACAACGCCACCCTGCTGCCGGCAATCATCCTGCTGAAGAATGCCGGCAAGTCCGCGCACATCGTCTGGGACGGTGCCGAGGATGCGCCCAACGACTGCAGCAAGGTGCCGGTGGATGCCGACGGCATCGCCCTGAACCAGCCGAATGCGCGCGAGACCGCGCGCCCGGAGCCGCGCACCGACGAGCGTGGCCGGCCCAACCTCTACCAGTACGATCCGATTCCCGAGTGCAAGTGGAGCGCCTGGAAGTTCAATGCCGAAGGTGCACTGAAGAAGCCGGCCAACGGCATGTGCGTCGAGGACAACGAGTTCGAGAACACCAGCCCGCAGGGGCAACTGGTCGATGACTTCGTCAACTTCAGGATGGCGACGGCGGATTTCGCGCAGATCGTCACGCCTGCCAACCACGACCAGCCGCAGGACTGCCCGACGGTGGCTGCGAGCCTGCTGCCGCGCTACGTGCCCGTGCTCGGCAGCTTCACACCCAATCCGGCGAATGATCCGCGCCCGAGCGAGGCCGCGATCGCGGCGGCCTGCGGCAAGGCTCAGGCCGGCAAGCTCAACATGGAGGCGCTGCTGAAATACAACTGCCCGCGCCTGGACCAGTACGGCCTGTTCAAGGACCCGACCGATCCGCGCAGGACGCCCAACGGCAACGGCATGCCCTTCGAGCTGAACACCATCCTGTTCTCGGACTACGCCAGCAAGTACCGCTTCATGTTCCTGCCGGACGACAGCGCCGGCCGGCCGCAGAAGGCGCTCTACCAGGACCATGAGGACTGCGAGACGCTGAACATCTACAGCTGCTACACGCAGACGCTGAAGTTCCCGGTCGGCACCGTGTTCAGCAAGACCTTCACCTTCAAGGACGGCGACAACGAGGACGTGGTCGAGACGCGCCTGCTGATCAAGCGCCAGAAGGCCGACGGCACGGTGTTCTGGATCGGCCTGCCCTACCTGTGGAGCACCGACAGCAGCGGCAGGCGGGTGGCCGTGCTGAAGATCGAGGGCGATACCAAGGCCGCGCACTACGACTACGACAACCCGGACCCCGGCGCGGTCGACGGCACCGGCCAGCGCCAGCACTACAGCGGCAGCGTCGAGAAATACGCCATTCCCAATGCCGGTGCCTGCATCGTCTGCCACAGCGGCGACGACCTGGAGCCGGGTTCGCCGCCGATCGGGCCGAAGGTGCGCAACCTCAACCGCGACAACCTCTTCCCGGATGTCGCGGGGCCGATGAACCAGCTGGCCTACATGAAGATGAAGGGCTATCTCGACCTGCCGGGCGAGCCCTCGGCGCTGGAGAAGATGGCGCGCTTCGACGTGCCCGGCAGCTCCGGTGCGCCAGCCAACTCGGCGGAAGACGTGCACCAGCGCGTGCGTGCCTTCCTCGAGGTCAACTGCATGCACTGCCACAACCCGGCCGGCAATGCGCAGAACTCGGGTCTGCAGCTGGAGTCCTTCACCGAGCCGATGGGGCAGGGCAACGGCATCTGCAAGGTGCCGATCGCGGCTGGCAAGGCGGCGGACTTCGGCACCTATGACATCCAGCCCGGCAACGCCGCGGCCTCGATCCTGCCGAACCGCGTCGCCTCGACCCAGGCCGGCTCGAAGATGCCGCCGCTGGCGCGCTCGGTGATGCAGACCGAGGCGGTGGACCTGATCAACCGCTGGGTCAATGAGGCGGTCGCCGGCCACGCCGATGCCGAGGCCAATTTCTGCGGCACGCAGGCGGCGCCCGCGGTGTCCGCGCCCAGGGCAGCGCCGGCGGCGCAGACCCGGCCCTTCGGATGAATCGAAAAAGCAATTCAGCCACGGATTACGCGGATCAACGCGGATGTATAAGACTTTTCGATGTGCCTGGGATGCGTCGATTAGGGGGTCAGGGGTGATTTTGCGAGCGATTTGGCCTTGATCCGTGTTCATCCGCGTAATCCGTGGCCAATGAGCTTTTGGGAGTGAATCAGGGTTCCGCCAGCGGCGTCCGACCCGGTCGGGCCGCCCTTTTTTGGCGCATTTCTTGCCCCCGCGGGCCCAAACCCTGAAAATACGCGCCCTTTTCCGTTCCCCCAGGCCCGCCGCCCATGTCCGCGACGAACCGTTTCGAACTCGCCAACGCCATCCGCGCCCTTGCGATGGATGCCGTGCAGAAGGCCAACTCCGGCCACCCGGGCATGCCGATGGGCATGGCGGACATCGCCGAAGTCCTCTGGAACGACTACCTCAACCACAATCCCGCCGACACGGCCTGGGCCAACCGCGACCGCTTCGTGGTGTCCAACGGCCACGGCTCGATGCTGGTCTACGCACTGCTGCATCTCACCGGCTACCCGCTGCCGATCGAGGAGCTGAAGAACTTCCGCCAGCTGCACTCGAAGACCGCCGGCCACCCGGAATACGGCATCACGCCGGGCGTCGAGACCACCACCGGCCCGCTGGGCCAGGGCCTGGCCAACGCCGTCGGCATGGCGCTGTCGGAGCGCCTGCTGGCCGCGCGCTACAACCGCGACGGTCACAGCATCGTCGACCATTACACCTACGTCTTCACCGGCGACGGCTGCCTGATGGAAGGCATCAGCCACGAGGCCTGCTCGCTGGCCTGCACCCTGGGCCTGGGCAAGCTGGTGGTGTTCTACGACGACAACAACATCTCCATCGACGGCGAGGTCGAGGGCTGGTTCCGCGACGACACGCCGGCGCGCTTCGAGGCCTACGGCTGGCAGGTGATCCGCAACGTCGACGGCCACAACCCGGCCGAGATCAAGAAGGCGATCGAGACCGCCCGTGTCACGCAGGACAAGCCGACCTTGGTCTGCTGCAAGACCATCATCGGTTTCGGCTCGCCGAACCTGCAGGGCAAGGAAAAGTGCCACGGCGCGCCGCTGGGCGAGGCCGAGATCAAGCTGGCCCGCGAGAAGCTCGGCTGGGCGCATGCGCCCTTCGAGATCCCGGACAGCGTCCGCGCCGGCTGGAGCGCGCTGGACAAGGGCCGTGCGCGCCAGCAGGCCTGGGCGCTGGCGTTCAAGAGCTACGCCGACAAGTTCCCCGAGGACGCTGCCGAGTTCGAGCGCCGCATGAAGGGCGAGCTGCCGGCCGGCTGGGCCGAGCATGCTGCCGCCACCGTTGCCGAAGCCGCCAAGGCCGACAAGCCGGTCGCCACGCGCAAGGCCTCCAAGAACGTGCTCGACGCACTGGCCGCCAAGCTGCCGGAACTGCTGGGCGGCTCGGCCGACCTGACCGAGTCCAACTGCACCGACTTCAAGGGCCACAAGGCGATTCGCCACGGCAAGCTCGACGGCAACTACGTCAACTACGGCGTGCGCGAGTTCGGCATGTCGGGAATCCTCAACGGCGTCGCGCTGCACGGCGGCCTGATTCCCTTCGGCGGCACGTTCCTGACCTTCAGCGACTACGCACGCAATGCCGTGCGCATGGCCGCGCTGATGAAGATCCGCAGCATCTTTGTCTACACGCATGATTCCATCGGCCTCGGCGAAGACGGCCCGACCCACCAGTCGGTCGAGCACGTCGCCTCGCTGCGCCTGATCCCGAACCTCAACATGTGGCGCCCGGCCGACCAGTTCGAGACCGCGATCGCCTGGCAGCACGCGATCGAGCGCCAGGACGGCCCCACGGCGATGGCGCTGACGCGCCAGAACCTGGTGCAGCAGGCGCATCCGGAGCAGCACTTCACCGACGCCTACCGTGGCGGCTACGTGCTGTGGGAACCGGCCGCACCGGCGCAGGGCATCATCATCGCCACCGGCTCGGAAGTGCAGCTGGCGGTCGACGCCGCGAAGAAGCTGGGCGAAGGCGGCAAGCACCTGAGGGTCGTTTCCATGCCCTGTGTCGAGATCTTCCGCCGCCAGGACGCCGCCTACCGCGAATCGGTGCTGCCGAAGGCGCTGCGCAAGCGCTACGCCATCGAGGCCGGCGTGTCGCAGTTCTGGCATGAGTTCGTCGGCAGCGAGGGCGAGATCCTCGGCGTCGACACCTACGGCGAGTCGGCGCCGTTGGCCGCGGTGATGAAACACTTCGGCTTCACTGTCGACAACGTCGTCGAGAAGGTCTCGGCGCTGCTGGCCAAATGAGTTGAGGGGCGCCCATCGGCGCCCCTTTGTTTTTTACGTGATCGCTGCGGGCAGGCCGCAGCCTTGAAACCGAGGAAAAGTGAGATGACCGTCAAAGTAGGTATCAATGGCTTCGGCCGCATTGGTCGCAACGTGCTGCGCGCCGCGGTGCAGAACTTCGCCGACATCGAGATCGTCGGCATCAACGACCTGCTGGAGCCGGACTACCTCGCCTACATGCTGCAGTACGATTCCGTGCATGGCCGCTTCAAGGGCGACATCAAGGTCGAGGGCGGCGCGCTGCTGATCAACGGCAAGAAGATCCGCCTGACGCAGGAACGCGATCCGGCGAACCTGAAGTGGGCCGAGGTCGGCGCCGAAGTGGTGATCGAGTCCACCGGCCTGTTCCTCGACAAGCCCACCGCGCAGAAGCACCTCGATGCCGGCGCCAAGAAGGTGATCATCTCGGCACCGTCGAAGGACGACACGCCGATGTTCGTCTATGGCGTCAACCACAAGACCTACGCCGGCCAGGCGATCATCTCCAACGCCTCCTGCACCACCAACTGCCTCGCGCCGCTGGCCAAGGTGCTGCACGACAAGTGGGGCATCAAGCGTGGCCTGATGACCACGGTGCACGCCGCCACGGCGACGCAGAAGACCGTCGACGGTCCGAGCAGCAAGGACTGGCGCGGCGGCCGCGGCATCCTCGAGAACATCATCCCGTCCTCGACCGGTGCGGCCAAGGCTGTCGGCGTGGTGATCCCGGAACTGAACAAGAAGCTCACCGGCATGGCCTTCCGCGTGCCGACCTCCGACGTCTCGGTGGTGGACCTGACGGTCGACCTCGAGCGCGAGGCGACCTATGAAGAGATCAAGGCCGAGATGAAGGCGCAGTCCGAAGGCGCCCTCAAGGGCATCCTCGGCTACACCGAGGACAAGGTCGTCGCCACCGACTTCCGCGGCGACGCCCGCACCTCGATCTTCGATGCCGAGGCCGGCATCGCGCTGGACAAGACCTTCGTCAAGCTGGTGAGCTGGTACGACAACGAGTGGGGCTACTCCAACAAGTGCCTGGAAATGGCACGCGTGGTGGCCGCGAAGTAAACGCAGCACTGTACGGGAAGCCCCGTTCGCGGGGCTTTTCGCTTTTGATGGACAGGATGTCCGAATGCCGCGGGCGCATGGATGCGCAGGAGCGGCCCCAATTCGCAAAGGGAACCAAGTCATGACCGTCCTCCGCATGTCCGACCTCGACCTGAACGGCAAGCGCGTGCTGATCCGCCAGGATCTGAACGTGCCGATCTCCAACGGCCGCATCACCTCCGACGCGCGCCTGCGCGCCTCGCTGCCGACGCTGAAGCTGGCGCTGGAGAAAGGCGCCTCGGTGCTGGTGGTGTCGCACCTCGGCCGTCCCAAGGCCGGCCGCTTCGACCCGGAGGCCTCGCTGACCCTGGTCGCCGCGTGGCTGTCGGAGAAGCTCGAGCGCACCGTGCCGCTGGTGACGAACTGGATCGACGGCATCGCGCTGGAGCCGGGCCAGATCGCGCTGGGCGAGAACACCCGCTTCCTCAAGGGCGAGAAGGACGACGACGAGGCACTGTCGAAGAAGATGGCCGCGCTTTGCGACATCTACGTGATGGACGCCTTCGGCACCGCGCACCGCGCCGAGGCCTCGACCCATGGCGTCGCGAAGTTCGCGCCCATCGCCTGCGCCGGCCCGCTGCTGGCGGCCGAGCTGGAGGCGCTGGGCAAGGCCCTGGCGCATCCGAAGAAGCCGCTGGCGGTGATCGTCGGCGGCAGCAAGGTCTCGACCAAGCTGGACCTGCTGGAGAATCTCGCCGATGTGGCGGATCAGCTGATCATCGGCGGCGGCATCGCCAACACCTTCCTCGCGGCGATGGGCAAGCCGGTGGGCAAGTCGCTGCACGAGCCGGACATGCTCGACAAGGCGCGCTCGATCCTGGCCAAGATCCGCGCCCGCGGTGGCGACATCCCGATGCCGGAAGACGTGGTCTGCGCCTCCGAGTTCTCGGCCGAGGCGCATGCGGTCGTGCGCAGCGCCGACGAGGTCGAGTCCGACGAGATGATCCTCGACATCGGCCCGAAGACGCGCCGCAAGCTCGCCGAGCTGCTCAAGTCCTGCGGCACCATCGTCTGGAACGGCCCGGTCGGCGTGTTCGAGTACGACAGCTTCGCCGGCGGCACCAAGGCCATCGCCGAGGCGATCGCTTCGGCCGAAGGCTTCTCGCTGGCCGGTGGCGGCGACACCCTGGCGGCGATCGACAAGTTCAAGGTCGCCGATCGCATCAACTACATCTCCACCGGCGGCGGCGCCTTCCTCGAGTTCCTCGAGGGCAAGAAACTGCCGGCCGTGGAAATCCTCGAGCAGCGCGCCAGGGCTTGAAGCTCGCAGGATCGCGCCGCGCCGGCCGGTCCGGCACGTCGAAGGCCAGGCATGCTCAGTAGCGAAGACATCCGCCGCGCGGTAGACCCGCAGGTCTATCGCGCCGGCCGCGATGTGCTGACCCGGCGACTGGTGATCAGCGTGCTGCCGAAGGCCGGCGGCGCCGGCTGCTATGCCGCCGTACGCGACCCCGGCAGCGCCCCCTACAAGAGCGATATCCGCTGGCAGCCGCAGGACAGCGGTGGCTGGGCGCTGCGCGGGCATTGTTCCTGCGGCAACGCCATGCCCTGCCGGCACACGGTGGCGGCCCTGCTGTGGCTGGCGGAGCGCGATGCCGCGCCCGGTGGCGACGAGCCCGAGGCTGAGGAAGAGACGCCTGCCGCAAAGATGCCCGCGCCGGCGACGGCGGGGCCGGTGCCCTGGCTGCGCCTGCTGCGGCTGGAGCCCGCCGGCCCTGCCGGCGCCCGGGTGCGCGACTACGCGCAGCTGTCCTTCGAGTACGACGGCCAGCGCTGCAACTACGGCGACGGCCACGCGCCCGCCGGCCTGCAGCGCGATGCCGCTGCCGAGCGCCGGGCTTACGAGCGCCTGCGTGCACTCAATCTGCAGCCTGCCGACCCGGCGCGGGCCTCGCTGCTGCAGCCGCGCAGCGAGCGCGACTGGCTGGTGCTGATGGCGGCGCCGATCCCGGCGCTGGCCGAGGACGGCTGGCGCATCGACGTCGATCCGGACTTTTCCTTCCGCCTCCACGAGCCGGAACCACAGTGGCTGGCGCAACTCGACGACCAGCCGGATGGCGACTGGTTCGGCCTGTCGCTGGGCATCCGGGTCGACGACCAGGTGGTGCCGCTGCTGCCGCTGCTGCAGGCGCATCTGCGCCAGCATCCCTGGTCACCGAAGCAGTTCGCCAGCTTCGATGACAGCACGCCGGTGATCCTGCACGACGAGGCTGGCGGGCGCTGGATCCGCATCAGTGCCGGCCGGCTCAAGCCGCTGCTGGCGACGCTGTCGGAGCTGTTCGAGGGTACCCGGCTGGGTACGCGCGGCGAGCTGTGGTTGCCGCGCGCCGATGCCGCGGTGGTGGCCGAGCTGGCAGCGGCGATGCCGCTGCAGTTCAGCGGCAACGAGGCGCTGCGCCGTACCGCCGAGTACCTGCGCGACCGCCGCGGCCTGCCCTCGGCACCGGTGCCGGCGGGGCTGCGTGCGCAGCTGCGCGGTTACCAGCAGGAAGGCTACGACTGGCTGCAATTCCTGCGCGAGCAGGGCCTCGGCGGCGTGCTGGCCGACGACATGGGCCTGGGCAAGACCCTGCAGGCGCTGACCCACCTGCTGGCCGAGAAGGACAGCGGGCGCATGGACCGGCCGTCGCTGGTGATCGCGCCGACCAGCCTGATGTTCAACTGGCGCCGCGAGGCGCAGCGCTATGCGCCGGCGCTGCGCGTGCTGGTGCTGCAGGGCCAGGACCGCCGCCTGCGCCACCACGAGATCAAGCACCACGACCTGGTGCTGACCACCTATCCGCTGCTGCCGCGCGACTTCGAGGCACTGGCGAAGCAGGACTACCACCTGCTGATCCTCGACGAAGCGCAGAACATCAAGAACGCCAAGTCGAAGGCGGCGCAGCTGGTCGGCCGCCTGCGCGCGCGCCATCGCCTGTGCCTGTCCGGCACGCCGGTGGAAAACCACCTCGGCGAGTTCTGGTCGCTGATGAACTTCCTGATGCCGGGTTATCTCGGCACCGAGATCCAGTTCCGGCGGCGCTACCGCAAGCCGATCGAGCAGGACGGCGACGAACTGGCGCGCGGCCACCTGCTGCGGCGCATCCGCCCCTTCGTGCTGCGCCGGACCAAGGCCGAGGTGGCGACCGAGCTGCCGCCGCGCAGTGACATCCTGCGCAGCGTTGCCCTGGAGGGCGCGCAGCGCGAGCTCTACGAGACGCTGCGCCTGAGCATGGACAGGCAGCTGCGCGAGGAGATCGCCTCGCGCGGCCTGGCGCGCAGCCACATCTTCGTGCTCGACGCGCTGCTCAAGCTGCGCCAGGTCTGCTGCGATCCGCGCCTGCTCAAGCTCGAGTCCTCGGCCGGCGTGACCGAGTCCGCCAAGCTCGACCTGCTGATGGACCTGCTGCCGGAGATGGTCGAGGAAGGCCGTCGCGTGCTGCTGTTCTCGCAGTTCACCAGCATGCTGGCGCTGATCGAGGAGCGGGTGCGCGCGGCTGGCATCCGCTACCTCAAGCTCACCGGCGAAACCCAGGACCGCGAGTCGCTGGTCGAGCGTTTCCAGCGTGGCGAGACGCCGCTGTTCCTGATCAGCCTCAAGGCCGGCGGCGTCGGCCTCAACCTCACCGCCGCCGACACCGTGATCCACTACGACCCCTGGTGGAATCCGGCGGTGGAGCAGCAGGCCACCGACCGCGCGCATCGCATCGGCCAGGACAAGCCGGTGTTCGTCTACAAGCTGCTGACCGAGGGTACGGTGGAGCAGAAGATCGCCGAGATGCAGGAGCGCAAGCGTGCGCTGGCCGATGCGCTGCTGTCTGACTCTGGCGGCATTGCCGCCTGGACGGAAGAGGAATTGCAGTCGCTGTTTGCGCCGGTCTGAGAAGGCGCTAGGCTGGATCCGGGCCTGCAACGGAGGCCGCGCGATGAAAGTCGGGATACTGGGTTCGGGCGAGGTGGCGCGTACCCTCGCCATGGGATTCCTCAGGCATCGCTACGAGGTGATGCTCGGCTCGCGCGATCCGGCCAGGCTCGCCAGCTGGACCGCGCAGCATCCGCAGGCACGCAGTGGCAGTCTTGCCGACACCGCAGCCTTCGGCGAGATGCTGGTGCTGGCGGTCAAGGGCAGGGCTGCGGCCGAGGCCCTGCGCATCGCCGGCACCGGTAACCTCGGTGGCAAGATCGTGATTGATGCCACCAACCCGATTGCCGATGCACCGCCACAGCATGGCGTGCTGCGCTTCTTCACCACGCTCGACGATTCCCTGCTGGAGCGCCTGCAGCGCGAATTTCCGGCGGTGCGGCTGGTCAAGGCCTTCAACTCGGTAGGCAGCGCGCTGATGGTCAACCCGGCGTTCAGGGAGGGCCGGCCGACCATGTTCATCTGCGGCAACGACGAGGCCGCCAAGCGCAGCGTCACCGGCGTGCTCGACCGCTTCGGCTGGGAGGCCGCCGACATGGGCATGGCAGAAGCGGCCCGTGCAATCGAGCCGCTGTGCATGCTGTGGTGCATTCCGGGGTTCCTGCGGCACGAGCAGGGGCATGCGTTCAAGCTGTTGAGGCGTAGCGACGGTGGATGACAGGCGGCTATCCGCACGCGCTGGGATGCCATCCATGGCGAGGCCTTGGTGATCTTATCTACCCCCGGCCCGGCCATCCGTGGCCGGGCGTTCGACTCAGCGAATGTCCACTGGACATTCGCTGAGTCTCACCCACCCGTACCCACGCCGCAGGCGTCATCCGGCTCCAGCCGCCGCCGCACTGCGTACCACTTCGCGCCCTCGGCGTAGAGCTTTTCATCGATGCCCGCCAGCAGGCCGATCTGCTGCAGCGCCGCGCTGCGCACCTCGGCGTAACCCTGCGTCACCAGTGCGTGACTGCCGGGCTTGACTCGGGTTGCCAGCTGATCGGCAAAGCCGACCTGCGGCACGGCGAAGACGCGGCGCTGCTCGTGGCTGACGCGGCCCTGGTCGAGATGCTTTGCAGTCAACGCGACATGTTCGTCGGCAAAGCGGCGCTCACGCACGCGGTTGTTCGAGGCACGGCCGGAGCAGCCGGAGGGCTGGCTCTTGCTGCGCTCTGCGTCCTGCCGGGTGTTGAGCTGCAGGTGTTCCTCCTGCCAGTGCTGCGTCAGCTGCGCCCACGCGGTCTGCATCTTGATGTCGGCGTCGATCCGCTGCGAGGTATCCGCCTGTCGCTTCGACAGCAGCTCCAGCGTCGCCTGGTCGGCGGCGCTGATGCTGCCCGACATCGAGCCCAGCATCTGCTGCGACATCTGGTTGGCGTAGGCCATCTGCTGCGCCGGCGTCATCGCCTGGATCTGCGCCTGCAGGCGCTGCGCCGAGGCGGCATCGGTGACCGCGCCGGCGACGCCGGCCGGCTGCGCCGAAGTGGCGGCCAGCACGCCTTCGTCGCCGAGCTTCTGCTGCAGCTGCTCGAAGATGGCGGGCGGGCGGATGTCGTCCACGCCGATGGCGATGCCCTGGTTGATCTCCGTCTTGCGCGAGCGCTCGTAAGCTTCCTTCGGCTGCATGGGGGGCGCCGGCAGCTGCTGCATGTAGGCGGAGTAGGCGGTGTGCCCGGGCGCTGCGACCGCGGCAGCGGAGAGCAGGCCGGCGGCGGCCGCCGCAGCAAAACCCAATATCTTCATGGCCCGGCCCTCAGAGCTTCTTCAGCTCGACGCGACGGTTCTTGGCGCGGCCTTCCTCGCTGCGGTTGTCCGCGACCGGGGCAGACTGGCCATAGCCTTTTGCCGTCAGCCGGCCGGCAGCAACGCCGCGCTGGCTGAGGGCTGCGGCCACGCTTTGCGCACGGGCCTCCGACAGCTTCTGGTTGGCATCGGCGGCGCCGACGTTGTCGGTATGGCCGCCGACCTCGATCTTCAGTGCCGGCGCGCTCTTCAGCATCGCGGCGACCTCGTCGACGATCTTCAGCGAGTCCGGCTTGATTGTGGCCTTGGCGGTGTCGAAGTTGATGTACAGCGCGACGAAGCCGTCCTGGTTGAGCTTGTCGAGCAGTTCGTTGGCCACGATCTCCTGCTTCATCGCTTCGCGCTCGACGATCAGCAGGTCGTAAGGGCCATCCTGTTCTGCCCGCACCAGCGCCCAGACTTCCTTGTTGCCCTTGCGCAGCTTCAGCGTGGTGGCGCGCAGGCCACCGCCGAGGTAGGACAGGTCCGAGGGGCCGTGCTCGTAGTCGCCTTCGACCGTGCCGCCGGCGGCCTTCACCGCGTTCTGGAAGTTGCGCATCACCTGCAGCGGGCTTGCCGCCGTGACGCCCTCGGGGGCGTAGTACTGCAGGACCGTCTTCGCGCCTTCGATCGACACCATCTTTGCCGGCGCGCCGTCGTCCTGCGACGCAGCGGGGCCGACCGGAAAGCGCGCGGCGTCGAATCCGGCCGCCTCGCAGACCGACAGCGCGTAGCCCTTCAGCCGGTTGAACAGGGGGTGATCCTTGCAGCCCGGAGTATCCTCGGCCAGGGCTGGCATGGCAGAAGCGGTCAGCAGCATGGCCGCCAGCGTCTTGGTGTAACGATGCATGGTTTTCCCCCTGTGAATGGCGCCTCGGCAGGCCGAGGCCGCTCCCCCGAGCGACGGGGAAATCATGCGCGATCGCGATCGCATAAACTAGGCGCCACGTCACTAATTGCGGCGGGCACCTGCCGGCCGCCTTTTCCTCGGGAATCCGCATGTCTCGCTTCCAGGGCACCGACACCTACGTCGCCACCAATGACCTGATGATGGCCGTCAACGCCGCCGTGACGCTGCAGCGCCCGCTGCTGGTCAAGGGCGAGCCGGGCACCGGCAAGACCCAGCTCGCGCGCGAGATCTCCGCCGCGCTCGGCCGCCCCTTCATCGACTGGGCGATCAAGTCCACCACCAAGGCGCAGCACGGCCTCTACGAGTACGACGCGGTGTCGCGCCTGCGCGACTCGCAGCTGGGCCAGGAGTCGGTCAAGGACATCCGCAACTACATCGTCAAGGGCAAGCTGTGGGAGGCCTTCGACAGCGACGTCGCGCCGGTGCTGCTGATCGATGAGATCGACAAGGCCGACATCGAGTTCCCCAACGACTTGCTGCGCGAACTCGACCAGATGGAGTTCTATGTCTACGAGACGCGCGAGACGGTGAAGGCGCGCAATCGCCCGATCATCATCATCACCTCGAACAACGAGAAGGAACTGCCGGACGCCTTCCTGCGCCGCTGCTTCTTCCACTACATCCGTTTCCCCGACAAGGACACGATGCAGCAGATCGTCGACGTGCACTTCCCCGGCCTGAAGAAGCATCTGATCAAGGAAGCGATGGAAGTATTCTTCGGCCTGCGCGACATCCCGGGCCTGAAGAAGAAGCCCTCGACCTCGGAGCTGCTGGACTGGCTCAAGCTGCTGCTGGCCGAGGACATCGATCCGTCCGTGTTGCACGACGCCTCGACCAAGAAGACGCTGCCGCCGCTGTACGGCGCGCTGCTGAAGAACGAAGCAGATGTGCATCTGTTTGAACGCGTTGCCTTTATGGCGAGGCGTTCATAACAGTCCTTGTCCAGCCTGTCCTGAGTGCCCGCGCGTTGGCGCGGGTGTATCGAAGGATGCACCTGTTCGAGCGTGTCGCCTTCATGGCGCGTCGCTCCTGAACTGACGGCAGAAACAAAAAAGGCGCCCTGCGGGGCGCCTTTTGCTTGGGTGGAGCCCTAGACGAACAGGAAGGCGATGGCGCGTGCCAGTTCGGCGAGCGCCGCGTCGGCCGTGGGATGGCAGACATCCGCGTCGCCGGTCATGCGCAGCCAGATGCCGGTGACGTTTCCGGTCTTGTGATCCGGATGTTCCCGGGTCAGCACGATCGACATCAGGCGCGCCTGGGGGTCGCTCTGCACGCGCAGCGAGATTTCGCCGCTGCGCTGCGAGACGTTGAAGTACTTGATGCGCGCATCGTCCTTGAAACGGCCTTGCAGGTTGGTTGCGTACTGCACGACCCGATCCCATTCCGCCCGCAGCCGCGCCTCGTTGCCCTCCTTCTCCTGGCGTTCGTGTTCGCGGTGCGAGCGGATCGAGCGTGCCATGCCTTCCAGCGGATCGAGCGCGGCCGGGTTCGGCGCCTGCTCCATCGGCTTCGGCACCTCGATGTCCGGCAGGATGAAGTTGAAACCAGGCAGCGGTGACTGCGGCAGGTTGGCGGCAGGCTTGGCCGCTGCCGCAGCAGGGGGCGATGGCGGTACGGCGACCACGGGAGGCGCGACCGGCGCGGGTGGCGGGGCGGGAGGCGGCGGAACGGGCTTCGGCATGGCGCCGGCCGGCATCATCATGGTGGCGCCGTTCTCGAAGGCCATGGTGGCCGTGGCATCGGCGTCGAAGAACTCCAGCCGCTGCTGGCCGATGTAAATCACGTCGCCGTGCTTCAGCGAGGCCTTGGCCACGCGCTGGCCGTTCAGGACGGTGCCGTTGCTGCTCTTCAGATCCTCGATGAAATAGCGGCCGTTGACGTAGCCGATCATGGCGTGCCGGCCGGAGGCGAAAGTATCCGGCAGCACGATATGGTTGTCGGCACGGCGCCCAATCGTCAGCGCCGCCTCTGTCAGCGGATATTCGTCTCGCGACGAACCTGATTTCCGGATGATCTTTGCCATCTCAATCCTGGTACGGGGTAAGGACATGTTCTGGTGTAGCGATTCTCGGCAGTCGCATGCTTGCATGCAATAAAGTTGCCGTCCTCAGTCGAACCGTGAATGGAGCTTCAAATCTGGCCAATCCCTTGCTTTCATGCAAGACCTACGCCCTGCACAGCCCCTGTGGCGGCTGGTTCCCTGCCGCTGCAGGCCTTTGTATGAATGCAAAAAACCCGGTGACACCCTGGCCGAAATTGGAAGCTGATTGACAATTTTAGTCAGTTTTCGGGCCCGCGTCAGGCCTGGGTCGCGGACCCGGTACACTCCCACGAAATACTAATCCAGGGACTTCATGAGCCAGGAAAGCCAGCTGAGCCTGCTGCGGCAGCGCCGTTTTGCCCCGTTTTTCCTGACCCAGGCGCTGGGCGCCTTCAACGATAACGTTTTCAAGAATGCCCTGGTGATCCTGGTCACCTTCGGGATCGCCGGGCTGGCCGCCGAGCAGGTCAATTTCTACGTCAACCTCGCCGCCGGGCTGTTCATCCTGCCATTTTTCCTGTTTTCGGCCACCGCCGGCCAATTGGCCGAGAAATACGAGAAAGCCGGCCTGATCCGCGGCATCAAGCTGCTGGAGGTGGCGATCATGGCCCTGGGCGCCATCGGCCTGTGGACGCGCAGTATCCCGTTGTTGCTGGGGGTGCTGTTCCTGCTCGGCTTCCAGGCGGCGCTATTCGGGCCGGTGAAGTACGCGATCCTGCCGCAGCACCTGCGCGAGGAGGAACTGGTCGGCGGCAACGCCTGGGTCGAGGCGGCCACCTTCCTGGCGATCCTGCTGGGCACGATGCTGGGCGGCTGGCTGATCGCGCAACCGGGCGGCGAGCACTGGGTCAGCGGCGCCGTCGTCGCCGTCGCCCTGCTGGGTTACGTGGTCAGCCGCGCGATCCCGCCGGCGCCGGCGATCGAGCCCGAACTGCGCATCAACTGGAACCCGGCGACGGAGACCTGGCGCAACTTCCACTTCATGCAGGGCAACCGCACGGTGTTCCTGTCGGTGATGGGCATTTCCTGGTTCTGGCTCTACGGCGCCAGCTTCCTGTCGCAGTTGCCGACCTACACCAAGCAGATCCTCGGCGGCGACGAATCGGTGGTGACGCTGCTGCTGACACTGTTCTCGCTCGGCATCGGCGCCGGCTCGCTGCTCTGCGAGCGCCTGTCCGGCCGCAAGGTCGAGATCGGCCTCGTGCCGCTGGGCTCGATCGGCCTGACCCTGTTCGGCATCGACCTGTACCTGGCGCATCCCGAGGCCGCGACCGTCACCGGCCTTTCCGCGCGTGCCTTCCTCGAGCAGCCGGCAGGCTGGCGCGTGGTGATCGACCTGGTGCTGATCGGCGTCTTCGGCGGTTTCTACATCGTGCCGCTGTACGCGCTGATCCAGACCCGCTCCGAGCCCTCGCACCGCTCGCGCATCATCGCCGGCAACAACATCCTCAATGCGCTGTTCATGGTGGTGGCGGCGGCGCTGGCGATCGTCTTCCTCAAGGCCGGCCTGAGCATCCCGGAGCTGCTGCTGGTGGTCGCGCTGATGAACGCCGCGGTGGCGGTGTTCATCTACTCGCTGGTGCCCGAATTCCTGATGCGCTTCCTGGTGTGGCTGCTGACGCGGACGCTGTACCGCATCGAGCAGCGTGGCATGCAGCACATTCCGGAGGAGGGGCCGGCGGTAATCGTCTGCAACCACGTCAGCTTCGTCGACGCGCTGATCCTCGGCGGCAACATCCGCCGGCCGGTACGCTTCGTCATGTACTACAAGGTCTTCCGCATTCCGGTGCTGAACTTCATCTTCCGCACCGCGCGCGCAATCCCGATCGCCGGCGCCAAGGAAGACCCGGTGCTGATGAACAAGGCCTTCGACGAGATTGCCGCGGCGCTGGCCGCCGGCGAAGTGATCGGCATCTTCCCTGAAGGCGGCCTGACGCCGGACGGAGAGATCCAGGGTTTCCGCGGCGGCATCGAACGCATCCTCGAACGCACGCCGGTGCCGGTGGTGCCGATGGCGCTGAGCGGCCTGTGGGAGAGCATGTGGTCGCGCCGCGACAGCCGCATGCGCCGCATGCGCCTGCCGCGACGGCTGCGTGCGCGCATCGGCATGACGGCGGATGCGCCGCTGCCGCCGGCGCAGGCCGATGCCGCGACGCTGCAGCAGAAGGTCGGCGAGTTGCGCGGCGCGCATCCCTGAGTCCTGGCGGTACTTGCAGCGGGAAAATGGACACTGCTTAATACA
>DATILC010000039.1:0-7721 GCA_035476855.1 Solimonas sp.
ACCCGCAGGGCGGACGTGCTCGGGGACCGGCATAGACACGACATCCATGTCGTGGCTATGCCTCAGCCGAACATCCTGTTCGGCTGTCCCCTGCGCTCGGCCACCCTGCGGGCGCTGCTGCAAGGGGGCCCCGTGAAGCGGGTGGACAAGACTCCCCTCATGACCGTACCGACGCAAATGGGTGGTACGAGAGAAACGGCATTGGTTTCGTCCTCTCTTCCGAAGTCTTGATGAGCAGAGCGAATGCTTGTGACGTTGGGGCCCCTGCAGGAGCGCCGTCTGGAGGCTCGGGCTCGGGGGACGATTCGCCATGGATGGCGAATCGAGCGATGCGCGGCAGGATGCCGCTGCAGCGCGGCCCCTGAGAACGATCCTCCAGACGGGCACCGCCGCTACAGCGGCGGCGCGGATGCCGGGGTGCGTTTCTTTTGGTTACTTTTCTTGTCGCATGACAAGAAAAGTGACTCGCCCTTGGGCGAAATCAAACCTTCAAATACCAACCGCACCCGAGCGGCCTCGTGGCCGCCAACCCAACCCCAAAAACAAAGGCCGCCCAGATAGGCGGCCTTGTCAGTTCAGCGACAGCGACTCAGTGGCGGAAATGCCGCACGCCCGTAAACACCATCGCCATCCCATGCTCATCCGCCGCCGCAATCACCTCGTTGTCGCGCATCGACCCACCTGGCTGGATCACCGCGGTGATACCCGCCGCCGCCGCCGCGTCGATGCCGTCGCGGAACGGGAAGAAGGCGTCGGAGGCCATCACCGAACCCTTGACCTCCAGCTTCTCGTCAGCCGCCTTGATGCCGGCGATCTTGGCTGAGTAGACGCGGCTCATCTGGCCGGCGCCGACGCCGATGGTCTGGCTGCCCTTGATGTAGACGATCGCGTTGGACTTCACGAACTTGGCGACGCGCCAGGCGAACAGCAGGTCGGCCAGCTCCGCCTCGGTCGGCGCACGCTTGCTGACGACCTTGAGCTGCGCGCGGCTCATCGTCGCGTCGTCGCGGTCCTGCACCAGCAGGCCGCCGGCGACGCGCTTGTAGTCCAGCGCCGGCGCGCGGCTGGCGGGCCACTGGCCGCATTCCATCAGGCGCACGTTCTGCTTGGCGGTGACTGCGGCCCTGGCCTCGGCGGTGGCGGTCGGGGCGATGATCACCTCGACGAACTGGCGGTCGACGATCGCCTTGGCGGTGGCACCGTCCAGCTCGCGGTTGAAGGCGATGATGCCGCCGAAGGCCGAGGTCGGGTCGGTCTGGTAGGCCAGGTTGTAGGCCTCCAGGATGCTGCCGGCGATGGCGACGCCGCAGGGGTTGGCGTGCTTGACGATGACGCAGGCCGGCTCGTCGAAGCTCTTGACGCATTCCAGCGCGGCGTCGGCGTCGGCGATGTTGTTGTAGGACAGTTCCTTGCCCTGGATCTGCTTCGCCGCCGCGATCGTGCCGGCTTCCGGGTTCTTCTCGGCGTAGAAGGCCGCGCGCTGGTGCGGGTTCTCGCCGTAGCGCATGTCCTGCAGCTTGTTGAACTGCAGGCCCATCACCGCCGGGAACACGGCGCGCTCGCCCTGCTCGTTGAGGCTGGAGAGGTAGGCCGCGACCATGCCGTCGTAGCGCGCGGTGTGGCTGTAGACCTTTACGGCGAGGCGCTCGCGGGTGGCGCGGCTGACGCCGCCGGCGTCCATCTCGGCCAGCACCGGCGCGTAGTCGACCGGATCGACCAGGACGCTGACCCAGGCGTGGTTCTTGGCAGCGGCGCGCAGCATCGCCGGGCCGCCGATGTCGATGTTCTCGATCGCGTCTTCCCGCGTGCAGTCGGCCTTGGCCACGGTCTGCTCGAAGGGGTAGAGGTTGACCACCAGCAGGTCGATCGCCGCGATGCCGTGCTGCTGCATCACCTCGCCGTCGATGTCACGCCGGCCGAGCAGGCCGCCGTGGATCTTCGGGTGCAGGGTCTTGACGCGGCCGTCCATGATCTCGGGGAAGCCGGTGTGCGCCGAGACTTCCACGGCCGGCAGGCCGGAGTCCTTCAGCAGCTTGTAGGTGCCGCCGGTGGACAGCAGCTCGACGCCGCGCTGGTGCAGTTGGCGCGCCAGGTCGACGATGCCGGTCTTGTCGGAAACGGACAGCAGCGCGCGCTGCACGGGCGTCTTCATCGGTGAATCCCCAGAAAAGAAGCAGCCGCGCTCAGGGTGCGGCGGGTTTGATCTTGTACTGCTTGAGCTTCTTGCGCAGCGTGGCGCGGTTCAGGCCCAGCATCTCGGCAGCCTTGGACTGGTTGCCGTCGCAGTATTTCAGCGTCGCGCGCAGCAGCGGCGGCTCCACCTGGTCGAGGATGGTGTCGTAGAGATTCTTCGGGGCGTGACCGTTCAGCGCATGAAAATAGTCATCCAGACACTCGGAAACCGAATGGCTCAGCGGTTTGATGTCTGAAATCTTGTAAGCGGACATGAAAGGTCTTCCTTGACGCGCCCAGCGCGAAGCGAGCCAGAGAAAAAGCGGGCGGCAATGATACCCCCAACGGTCAGCCGGGTGAAGCTCGTTGCGGGCCTGAATTTTCGACGCCGATCACAAATCGTTGCGGCCCTGCAACATGTGGTCGATGAACGCCTGCCAGTTGGCATCGGGCGTCCATGCCGCCAGCAGGTCGCGGCGTGCGGCCTCGATGTCCTCGCCGAGGTTCAGGACACGGTGCAGGAACATGAACACCGACACGCGCATGTTCATCGCGCAGTGGATGAACTGCTTGCGACCCTGCTGCGCCTGCATCTCGGCGCTGAAGCGCGCGAAGTCCTCGGCGGTCGGCTGCTGCCACTGCACCGGGATGTGGCAGTAGTGGATGCCCAGGCCGGCCCAGACCTGCGCCTCGTCGGCCAGGAAGTTGTTCGACTTCTCAGTCGCCAGGTTGATCACCGCCTCGTAGCCGGCCTTGGCCAGCACCGGGAAATGTTCCGCCTGCGGCTGGCCGGCGGTGGCCAGGCGCTCGCCGTAGCGGCGGAAGTTGATCAGCGCCGGCAGGCGGCAGCGGCCGGAGAGACGGGTCCAGCCGTCCTTGCTGACATCCTCGTCGAAGTCGAACCAGGATTCGTAGACGCCGCGCACTTCCTCGGCGTGGCGGTCGAGCAGGCCGGCCAGCGCCAGTCCGCCGCCGACGCGGATCGACGAGGCCAGCAGCGGCGCCAGCTCGACCAGCGGGTTGGCCAGGATGTTGGCCACGACGATGTCGGCGGGGAAGGGCAGGAACTGCTCCGGCAGCAGGGTACGCACGCGGGATTCGACGCCGTTCTGTCGTGCATTGTCCCTGGTCGCCAGCAGTGCCTGCGGGTCGATGTCGACGCAGATCGCCTTCTCGGCGCCCAGCAGCAGGGCGGCGATGGCGAGGATGCCGGAGCCGCAGCCGAAGTCGAGGACGGTCTTGCCCTTCAGGTCCTGGGTGGTCAGCCATTCCAGGCACAGCGCCGTGGTCGGATGGGTGCCGGTGCCGAAGGCCAGGCCGGGGTCGAGCTTGAGCACGATCGCATCCGGATCGCTGACCTCGCCGAGCTTTTCGTGCGGCACCACCCAGAAGCGCTCGCCGAAGCGCAGCGGCGGGCAGTCCTTGAGCCAGACCCGCACCCAGTCCTGGTCCTCGATCAGTTCGGTCTTGAACGTGGCTTCGGCACCGTCGGGCAGCATGTCGCGCAGCGAGGCGATCACCGGTTCGAGGTCGGTGTTCTCGGCGAACAGGCCCAGGGTCACGGTGTTGCGCCACAGCGGCGTCTCGCCGGGCGCCGGCTCCAGCACCGGATCGTCCTCGGCGTCGACCATGCTGATCGCGCTGGCGCCGTTGGCCAGCAGGATTTCATCGGCGAATTCAGGGTGTGCGCTGGAAACACGCAGTTGCAGCCAGGCCATGGGTCAGGTTTCCGGGTCGATGTGGTTGACGGTGGCGTCGAGCGAGCCGCGTGCCAGCAGCAGGCGCAGCCGTTCGCCGGGGTCGGCCTGCTGCGCGTCGGTCAGGGCGCGGCCGGTCTGGTCGAGGGCGATGGCGTAGCCGCGGTCGAGCACGGCACGCGGGTTGAGGTTGAGCAGCAGCGATTCGGCACGGGCCAGGCGGCCCTGGGCGCGCTGCAGGCCCAGGCCGAGCTGGCCGCGCAGCAGATCCTGCGCATGCTGCAGGCGCCGCCGCAGTTGCTGCAGCTGCAGGCGCGGCGCGGCGGCGGCGAGGCGGCTCTGCAGGTGCTGGCTGCGCTGCTGCGAGCGCTCCAGCCGCTGGCTCATCGCGGACTGCAGGCGCCCGCCCAGTTCGTCGAGGCGTTGCGCGGAATCCTGCAGGCGCCGGCCGGGGTGCAGCAGGGCCAGCCGTTGCATCTGGCGCTGCAGGCGCTCGCCGTCCTGGCGCAGGGCGCGCGCCAGCGCGGCGTCAAGGCCGCGGCGCAGCACGCGCAGGCGCTCGCGCCATTCGGCGGCGTCCGGGCTCACCGCCTCGGCGGCGCCGGTGGGCGTCGGTGCGCGATGGTCGGCGGCGTAGTCGGCGATGGTGGTGTCGATCTCGTGGCCGACGCCGCTGACCACCGGCACCGTGCAGGCGCGGATCGCGCGTGCCAGCTGTTCGTCGTTGAAGGCCCAGAGGTCCTCCAGCGAACCGCCGCCGCGGGCCAGCAGGATCACGTCCACCGGCGCGCGCTGCGGCAGTTCGCGGAGGGCGCGGATCATCGCCGGTGCGGCCTCAGGACCCTGTACCGGCACCGGCCACAGGCAGACCTCGGCCAGCGGGTGGCGCCGGGCGAGGGTGCTGAGGATGTCCTGCAATGCCGCGCCGGTGCCGGAGGTGATCACGCCGATGCGCCGCGGCAGGGCCGGCAGATCGCGCTTGAGATGCTCGTCGAACAGGCCTTCACCGGCCAGGCGCCGCTTCAGTTCCTCGAAGGCCCTTAATAAGGCCCCTTGTCCGGCCGGCTCCAGGTGTTCGCAGATCAGCTGCAGCTCGCCGCGGGCGGCGTAGATGGTGGCCTGGGCGCGGACCAGCACGCGGTCGCCATCGCGCGGCTGCGGGCGGATGTAAAGGTTGGCGTTGCGGAACATGGCGCAGCGCAACTGTGCGCGCTCGTCCTTCAGCGTGAAGTACCAGTGGCCGGAGGCGGGGCGCGAGAGATTGGAGATCTCGCCCTCGATCCAGACCCGCGGCAGGCTGTCCTCCAGCAGGCTGCGCAGGATGTCCGTGAGTTCGGAGACCTGGTAGACGGTGCGGCCGGGAGGGGGTGGGGCGGGGTTCGGCATTAGGGTGGACAGGCCCTGGGGGAGAGCCGGAGCGTTCGAAGTCGGGCCGGCACCTCTGTATAATATCGTTTTGGCGGAGCCCCTTTGTATGAGAATCGAAAGCGAAGCACTGACCTTCGACGACGTTCTGCTGCTGCCCGCGTATTCCGAAGTCCTTCCGCGGCAAGTAGATACCTCCACGCAGTTGACCCGGCGCATCCGGCTCAACGTACCCCTGCTGTCCGCGGCCATGGACACCGTGACCGAGGCCAAGCTGGCGATCGCGCTGGCCCAGGAAGGCGGCATGGGCATTGTTCACAAGAACATGTCGGCCCAGCGCCAGGCCGCCGAGGTCCGCGCGGTCAAGAAGTACGAAAGCGGGGTCATTACCGACCCGATCGTGGTGCCGCCCGACATGACCGTCGGCGAGGTCCTCAAGCTGACCCGCGCCAACCGCATCTCCGGCGTGCCGGTGGTCGACGGCAAGGAACTGGTCGGCATCGTCACCAGCCGCGACCTGCGTTTCGAAACCCGTTTCGACGAGCCCGTCTCCCGCGTCATGACGCCGAAGTCGCGTCTGGTGACGGTCAAGGAAGGCGCCTCGCGCGAGGAAGTGATCACCAAGCTGCATGAGCACCGCATCGAGAAGGTGCTGGTGGTCAACGACCGCTTCCAGTTGCGCGGCATGATCACGGTCAAGGACATCCAGAAGTCCAAGGACTTCCCGATGGCCTGCAAGGACGAGCGCGGCAGCCTGCGCGTCGGCGCCGCGGTCGGCACCGGCGGCGATACCGAGGAGCGTGTCTCCGCGCTGGTCGAGGCCGGCGTCGACCTGGTGGTGGTGGATACCGCCCACGGCCACTCCAAGGGCGTGCTGGACCGCGTCAGCTGGATCAAGCAGACCTGGCCGGACCTGCAGGTCATCGGTGGCAACATCGCCACCGGCGACGCCGCGCTGGCCCTGGTCAAGGCCGGCGCCGACGGCGTCAAGGTCGGCATCGGCCCCGGTTCGATCTGCACCACCCGCGTCGTCGCCGGCGTCGGCGTGCCGCAGATCGGCGCCGTGATGAGCGTGGCCGCCGCACTGAAGGACCAGGGCATCCCGCTGATCGCCGATGGCGGCGTGCGCTACTCCGGCGACTTCGCCAAGGCCCTGGCGGCCGGCGCCTACGCGGTGATGGTCGGCTCGATGCTGGCCGGCACCGAGGAAGCCCCGGGCGAGGTCGAGCTCTGGCAGGGCCGTTCCTACAAGGCCTACCGCGGCATGGGTTCCATGGGCGCGATGGCGCAGGGTTCCAAGGACCGCTACTTCCAGGACACCACCGCCGAGGTCGAGAAGCTGGTGCCGGAAGGCATCGAAGGCCGCGTGCCGTACAAGGGCCCGATGTCGGCGATCATCCACCAGATGGTCGGCGGCCTGCGCGCCAGCATGGGCTACACCGGCTGCCAGTCGATCGAGGATCTGCGTACCCGCACCAAGTTCGTGAAGATCACCTCGGCAGGCATGCGCGAGTCGCATGTGCACGACGTGACCATCGTCAAGGAAGCGCCCAACTACCGGGCCGAGTAAAAACCACGCCCCGGCTTGCCGGGGCTTTTCACATGAAGTCCATGAATATCCATAGCGACAAGATCCTGATCCTCGATTTCGGCAGCCAGTACACCCAGCTGATCGCGCGCCGCGTGCGCGAGCTGGGCGTCTACTGCGAACTGCATCCCTGGGACATGACCGACGCGGACATCCGCGCCTTCGGCCCCAAGGGCGTGATCCTCTCCGGCGGCCCGGAATCGGTGATCGAGCCGAATGCCCCGGCAGCGCCGCAGGCGGTGTGGGACCTGAAGGTGCCGGTGCTGGGCATCTGCTACGGCATGCAGACCATGGCCGCGCAGCTGGGCGGCAAGGTTGATCCGGGCGCGGTCAAGGAATTCGGCTACGCCGAAATCCGTGCCCATGCGCACTCGCGCCTGCTCAAGGACATCGAGGACCGCGTCAACGCCGAGGGCCATGGCCTGCTCGACGTGTGGATGTCGCATGGCGACCACGTGTCGCAGCTGCCGGCCGGCTTCAAGCGCATCGCCTCGACCAAGGACGTGCCGATCGCCGGCATGGCCGACGAGTCGCGCGGCTACTACGCGCTGCAGTTCCACCCGGAAGTGACGCACACCACCCAGGGCGCGCGCATCTACTCGCGCTTCCTGCACGAGATCTGCGGCTGCGGCGACGCCTGGAAGCCGGGCCGCATCATCGAGGACGCGATCGACACCGTGCGCAAGCAGGTCGGTAGCTCCAAGGTGCTGCTGGGCCTGTCGGGCGGCGTCGATTCCTCGGTGGTCGCGGCGCTGTTGCACAAGGCCATCGGCGAGCAGTTGACCTGCGTGTTTGTCGACCACGGCCTGCTGCGCCACCAGGAAGGCGACCAGGTCATGAAGATCTTCGCCCAGCACCTGGGCGTGAAGGTCATCCGCGTCGACGCCGAGGAGCGCTTC
>DATILC010000040.1:0-23195 GCA_035476855.1 Solimonas sp.
CTGGCGGCCGCGCTGATCAGCGCCGGCACCGCCGCAGCCCGCGACGACGCCCGCGTCGAGGGCGCGCGCACGGCGCTGTTCGGCCTGTTCCATGGACTGGGATTTGCCAGCGTGCTCGGCGCGCTCAATCCTGCCGCGCAGGTCCCGTTGCTGCCACTGCTCGGCTTCAACCTCGGTGTCGAGATCGGCCAGCTGCTGTTCGTGCTGGCGCTGTGGGGGCTGCTGCACTGGTGGCCGTCGCTGCGACGCCTGCCGCTGGCGCCGCTGGTGCTGGCGCTGGGCAGCTTCTGGTTCGTGATGCGGGTGGCCTGACCGCTGCTAGCCGATCGCGGCAACGCTGCTCAGCGCGAGGCGCACCAGGTCCGACTGCTTGGAAATACCGAGCTTGAGGAAGATCGCCTGCAGGTGCGACTTGGCGGTGTTGGGCGAGATCGCCATCTCCGTCGCCGCCTCCTGGATCGAGAGGCCACGGGCGATGTGCACCATCATCGAGGCCTCCGCCGAGGTGACGCCGAACAGCTTGCGGATCGCATCGGAAGGCGCCACCCAGCCGGCCATGGCATCGCGGATGTACAGCGCGAAGGCCGGCGACTGCGGATCCTTGGCCGACTGCTTCTGCGGAATGCTGCGCAGCAACAGGCCCAGGCGGGTGCCGCCGGCGTCGTCGTGCACCGCCATCGCGCCCAGCGTGCGGCTGCGGCGCGGATCACGTACCGCGGTGACCGCAGCGCGCAGCATCGCGTTCCAGCGGCGGTCGTCCTCGAGATCGCGCAGGAACAGGTGGCGGTCTTCGACGTAGAGCTGTCCCGGCTCGGACAGCAGGGCGCGCACCCAGTCGTTGAGTTCCAGCACGCCGCCATGGCGATCCAGCGTGATCACGCCGGTGTCGTAGCGATTGACCGCGCGGCCCAGCAGGATGCGCTCGGTCTGCAGCGACACCATGGTGCGGCGGATGTTGACCGCGACCCGGATGTGCGCCACCAGCCCGCGACACAGCTCGGCCTCGGCCGCGCTGAAGCCCGGTTGGCTCCGCGGCCGCGACAGGCGGAAGCCGTAGACCAGGCCGCCCTCGCCGCGCACGTTGAAACCCAGCAGGTGATCGCCCTCGCCACGCCGGCGAGCGGTGGCGGAAGCATCCTGGTTGCGCAGCACCGGCGTCTCGCCGGCGAGCCCGGGCATCGGATCCTCGGCCGCGGGACGGGAGGGACTGAGAGAGCTCTCGACGCGCAGAGGTCCGCCGGCGTCCATCACCAGCAGCATCGCCTCGCCGGCGCCCAGTTGCCGCGCCAGGCGCTGCAGCGTCGCCGACCAGGAACTGCCGGCATAGGCATCGCGGTACAAGGTCTCCAACAGCGAGGAAAAGGTCTGCAGGTCCAGCGACGGCACAGCCGGACCCTTGCCGCCCCGGCGCTGCCCGCTCCCCGTCACCCCCGACCCTTTGCGCTCCAAACCCGGCCTCCGCTGCTGCCCCTGCCATCCATACCACGAAGTTGCCCGCCGGTAATTCTCTCCTACTGCAGCCGTTCCAGTCTCAGCGGCAGGCGATCCTTCGGGATCGGCAGGCTGGTCCAGTCCTGCGGCATCACGTAGTCCTGCGGCACCGACCAGCGGAAGCGCAGCAGCAGCTGGTGCAGCGCGGCCTTCACTTCCATCGCGCCGAAGTGCATGCCGATGCACTTGTGCGCGCCGCCGCCGAAGGGCAGCCACAGGAAGGGATGCTGCTTGTCTTCGGCGCGGCCCGGGGCGTAGCGGTCGGGGTCGAAAGCCTCAGGATCCTTCCACCACTTCTCGAGGCGATGCGTCATCCAGATCGAAATCGACACCAGGGTGCCGGCCGGGATGCGGTGGCCGCCGTACTCGAACTCGCGCGTCGCCTCGCGCGGCAGGCCCGGCACCGGCGGCGTCAGGCGCAGTGTCTCCTTCATCGCGCGGTCCATGTCCTCGAGGCGTTCCAGGTCCTCGTAGTCCAGCTGATCGCGACCCAGTGCACGGCTCTGCTCGCGCAGGCGCTCCTGCCAGGCCGGCTGGCGCGCCAGCTGGTACATCAGGTTGGTCAGCGTGATCGTGCTGGTGTCGTGCGCGGCCATCAGCAGGAACACCAGGTGGTTGATCACGTCCTCGTCGCTGAACAGCACACCGTCGTCGGTGCGCGCATGGCATAGCCGCGTGAACAAATCCGATGCCGTACTCTGGCGGCGCATCGCCAACTCGGCACTGAAGTGATCCACCAGCAGCTTGCGGCCGCGCAGGCCGGCGCGCCAGCGCGTGCCGGGCAGGTCCTTGCGCACCACGCCGGTCGCGGCCTGCACGGTGGCGAGGAAGGCGCGGTTGAGCGCGTCGCTGTCCTTGCCGGCAGGCTGGCCGAGGAACACGCGGCTGGCGATGTCCAGGGTCATGCTCTTGAGCAGGTCGAACACGCGCACGCCCTCGCCCGTCGGCCAGGCGGCTAGCGAATCCGCCAGCGTGCGGTTGATGCCCTGCAGGTCCTCGCGCAGCGCGGCATTGGTGAAGGCCGCCTGCATCACGCGGCGGTGCAGGCGGTGTTCCTCGCCGTCGAGCAGCATCAGGCCGCGGTGGAAGAACGGACCGATCATCTTCTCCCAGGCACCGCTGCGGAACAGGTCGTCGCGGTTCTGCATGACGAACTGGTTGGCCTCGGGGCCGAGCAGGTCGACGAAGTTCAGGCCGAAGGCGTGGAAGCGTGCGACATCGCCGTAGCGCTTGAAGTAGTCGCGGGTGAACTGCTCGAAATTGAACAGGTACTGGAAGGCATGGCCGACCAGCGGCCAGCCGTTGTTGCCCGGAATATGGCTGAGCTCGTGCATGACGGGCCCCTCCGGCCCCTGCGGTTTTTGTTGTGTCCGCAGCATGCCTGAGGCGGTGTAGCCATGCTGAACGGCGATCCGCAAGCCGGGAGCCGGCAGCCCGGCCCCTCGTTGGACCATCCCCGGCGGACGACTGCGTCCGGGTTTACCGGCAACTCAGCGGGCCGCGCGCAGCGCCGCCAGCAGCCTCTCCACCGCCGGCCGCTCCGCATAGCTGACCTGATACAGCTTGGCGCGGATGACGCCGCGCGAGTCCAGGACGAACAGGCTGTGCCGGGCGATCCCGGCGTATTCCGGATCCGTGGTCTGGTTGAGGACGCCGTAGGCCGCGATGGTCGCGCTGTCGCGGTCCGACAGCAACGGAAAGCTGATGCGGTTCTTCGAGAAGCGCTTGAGGATCTCCGGCGGGTCGTAGCTGATGCCCACGAGCTGGGCGCCGGTGGTTTTGATTTCCGGCAGGTTCTTCTGCAGGTCCGTCAGCTGCAGCTTGCAGTAGCCACACCAGTCCGCCGAGCGGAAGAACACCAGGGCGACCGGGCCCTTGCCCAGCAGGCTCTCCAGCGACACCGGGTGGCCGTCGGCATCCTTCAGCGTGAAGCTCGGCGCGGCCTTGCCCGACGGCAGGCCAATGTCGGCAACCGGCGCCGGCTTCGCCGTCTCGTCGATGAAGAACTCCGTTGCCTGCGCCTGCCCGGCAAGCAGGGCGCAGGTGGCGACCAGCGCGCAGGCGACGTGCTTCACGGCGGCGGCAGCAGCGAGATCGTCCAGCGATCGGTGACGCCGCCGATGTTCAGGGTGGCACTCACGGATTCCGGACGACCCCAGAGATCGATCAACGGAATGACATTGCGCAGGCGCACGGTGTCGCCGTTCTTCACCGTGCTGGGCGTGCGGCGGAAGGCGCCGTTGTTGACCGAGTAGGTGGCGTTGGATCCGCCGGCGATCGAGATCGGCGAATTGGAGTTGATGCCGCTGACGGTGACGGTGTTGCTGCTGTAGTAGAACAGCGGCAGGACCAGCGCCCGGTCGATGAAGTGGAAGGCATCCGGCACCAGGTCTTCCTCCAGCGTGGTGCTGGTGAAGCCGGCGCTGGCGGCGCCGACGTTCAGCGTCGTGGTGACGCTGGTGGAGAACGCGGGCGAGGAGACGTGTCGCAACTGCACGGTGTTGCCGTTGATCGCCGTGCCTGGCGCGCTGCCGAAGCTGCCGCCATTGAGGGCGTACTCGCCGCCGGTCACGCTGATCGGCACCGCCATGTTGATGCCGCTGACGGTGATGACGTTCGACAGCTGCGGCGTGCTGCGCTCGACATTGATGAGGCTGAGAAACACGAAGGGATCGGGCGTGAGATCCGGCAGCAGCACGATTTCGCCCATCATGCCGAGGCCGGCGTGATGGAAGATGTGGCAATGGAACAGCCAGCGTCCGACCGCGCCGCCGGATGCCGCATTCGCGCAGGGGGCCAGCACCGGACCCGTGTTCGGCCCGGAGGAGGAATCGCAGATTCGCGAGCGGTCATCCAGGCGCACACGGTAGACCAGGGTTTGCTCCGGGTAGACCTCGATCTCGTCGAGGAACTCGTCGTACTCCCACTGGCGCAGCGTGCTGCCGTCGGTGTTGCTGACGTAGCGCACCGGCTGCATCGAGAAGCCATGCAGGTGGAAGGGATGAACGGCGTTGGTCTCGTTCTTCACCGACAGTTCCAGCGTATCGCCAAGCCTGGCGTAGCGCGCGACCCTGGTGCGGGGCATGTTGGCGACATCGCCATTGCCGACATTGGTGTCGAGCATTGCCGAGAAGTTGTCGACGGACGGCGCCTGGTTCGGCCGGTCGGGCCGCTGGTTGGTCAGGCGGATCGTCGTATCGCTGGATCCGCCGAAGGGCGGCGGCGCCTGCAGCGGGCTGATCGCGACATTGCCCTTGAGGTTCTCGACGTCCTCGGCGGTGCCGGCGAGGATCGGATCGCCCACGGCGATCGCCGTATCGGAGGCGGTGCCGTTGATCTCGAAGTAGGCCAGCGGGTAGTGGTCGCTGAGCCCGAGGCTGGTCCTGAAGGGCACCGCCATGCTGCCGCCGACCAGCTTGACCATCGCACCTTGCCCGCCCGAGGGTACGACGATGACGTCGGCGCGATCGCCGGAGCCGATCACGAGTTCGCCGAGGTTGTAGAGCGAGTCCCAGGACTGCTTGACGCCGCCCTCGAGAATCACGTGATCGAGCAGGCCGCCTTCACCGCCGATGCGATAGATCTTGTTGTCGCCGCTGTTGAGCACGCGCAGCTTGAAGTCACGCGAGATCGCGGCATTGATGATCTGCAGGCGCACGCGCTGTCCCGAGGCCACGGTGAACTTCGGCACCAGCCCGCCGACCGCGGGCTCGATGCCGTTGACCAGCACGGTCTTGCCGGGTGAACCCGGCGTACCACAGGCGATCATGTCGCCGCCCGGCTCGCCCTCGGCCCAGAGATGGCACAACTCGACCAGTTCGTTGATGGTCTTCGCCGGATCACCCTTGCCGACCTTGCCGGTGGCATCGAACTCGATGTCGCTCAGCACCAGCGTGTGGGTATTGGCCAGCGTCGGCAGCTTGTTGCCGCGCAGGCTGGGCTCGATGGGGTTGTCGATGATCAGCGAGCCGTACATGCCGGCGAACGTGGCGTTGCCCGGCTGGATATGCGAGTGGTACCAGTACACGCCGGGCCGGAAGATCCTGAAGCGGTAGGTGTAGCTCTGCCCCGGCAGCACGGCATCCTGCGTGACCGCGGTGCCGTCGCTTTCGTTGTCCAGTTCGATGCCGTGCCAGTGGATGCTGGCGGCCTCGGTATTGAGGTTGTTGCGGAAGTGGACGATCACCGTGTCGCCGACCTTGGCCTTGATCTGCGGCCCCGGAATGCCGGCGCTGGCGGGCAGGAAGGGCGCGGGCGGATCATCCTTGTAGACGAAAGCGTGCGCGGTGGCTGCGCCGATGGCCACGTCCTTCTCGTCAGCCGTGATCCAGGCCTCGAAGACCGTGGGAGACGCGTTGACGTCGGTGGCGTTGACGAGCGCGGCGTGGACCGGTGTCGCTACGCCGAATGCGAAGAGCAGCAGCGCGGCAAGCTGCAAAGACGAAAGTCCCTTCATGGCCCTGTCTCCCCCGTCGGTGCGAGGCGGAGCAGCCTGTTGGGGTCAAACCTGAACGATCCATTTCCATCGCCCCGGCCCGGCCCATCCTAGGCCTCCGCGGTTCCAACTGCCGGCGGTATACACCCGCCGCATACGGCTGTCACTGCATATTTTTTAAATGCGCGGGACTGCTCTAAAGGAGTGGCCGTAACGGCTTGGATTCATGCTGAAATCGGAGCGAGCCATTGAGGCCGGAGGGAAGCACGGCGGTAACTGGAACCGTGAACTGGTTAGCACTCCGGCGCGCCTTCCACCAGCCATCGGTTCTTCGCCCCCATCGCCCGGCCCAGCAGTTCCTCCGCATCCGCCGGCAGCAGGAAGCCCTGCTCCACCGCGCGCTGCGTTGCCGCCCTGGTCTGGCAGTAGTAGTCGGCGTGGGTGGGATAGAGCGACATCAGTTCCGGGTCCGTGAACGGCACGGTGATGCCGCCCAGGGTGCAGAGCGTGGCGTTGCTGCGGGCAACGGGGACGTCGACCATCGGCAGGCGGATGCCGCCGAGGGCGTTGCCGTACTGATCCTTCGCCAGCGCGTTGCCGTCGAACTGGTAGCGCGCGCCCTCGGGCGGGGCAACACCGGTACGGATCCAGCGGTCGAGGTGGTGGATCGCGGAGGACACGAGGTAGCGCATCGGGAACTGCGTGCCGGCGACGATGCAGACCAGCTGCAAGGGCTGGACCTGCTCGCCGTAGTTGGCGGCGGTGGCATGCATCTCCTCGTCCGCCGAGGCGGGGCGCTGCAGGTCGCCAAGCGCGCGCAAGCCGGCGCCGAGGACCTGGTGGTAGCCGACCCAGAAGTTCTGGTGCGCGGAGCCGGCGATCTCCCAGGCGCGGTAGTTGACGACGTGGCTGGGTTCCTCGGGGCTGGCTTCGAATTCGCTGAACAGCTGGATCACCGGCACGGCCGGGGCGGGATCGTAGACACGACCACCGCCGGAGTGGATCAGGAAGCCGTCGATCACGTCGGCGTCGCGCTGCACCTGCGTGACGTAGCCGTAGAGCCGGATCGCCGACTGCGACTGGCCCATGGCGATGATGCGCTGGACCTTGAGCGGGCCCATCGGCGCAATGCCCGTGGGCGCGCGAATCGCCTTGGCGATCTGCGACAGCATGTCAAAGGCGTAGTCGTCGCCGGGATGCGAGATCGGCGCGTAGCGCTGCGGGTCCCAGAGCTTGGGCGTCAGTTCCGGCAGGCAGCAGAGCCCGGCGGCCTGGGCACTGACATGGACGTAGGCGTAGCCGTCGCGGTGGAACAGCTGGTGTGCTTCCAGCGTGTCGACGGCGTTCTCGAACTGCGCGGTGACGTTGACCCAGTCCAGCAGCACGGTGCCGTTGAAGCGCGCAACATCTGCTGGCCGTCGCACGATGATCCGCGTGGTGTAGTCGGCGGGCGTGGTCGCCGGATAGGTCTTCGCGCTGCCGGAGATGAAGTATTCCTCTTCGACGTAGCCGAGCTCGCCGAGGTCGTACCAGCTGTCCCACAGCGGGTGGCCGTGCAGACCACCGGTGATCGGACCGGCGACGGTGGCGTCGGCGACGCGTGCGCCCGGCGTGGACGGATTGCCGCTGGTTCCGCCGGGCGTACCGGAGGAGCCGCAGGCGCCCAGCAGCAGGACGACGGCGAGCGCAGGCAGGCGCAGAAGGCTCATGGTGTTCTCCCTTGGTCCTGATACACCGGCAGCAGGATCGAGCTCGGCGTCGCGCCGCCTTCGCGGAGGGTGTTGATCGCCGGCAGCATCGGCGTCAGCTGCGTCGCCAGCGGATCGGCGAGGTCGAGGTGGATCGAGGCCGGCGCATGGGTCGGCACGTCGTAGCTGACGATGCGGACCTGCAGGCGGTGGCCGGCCGCCAGTTCGTAGGCGGTGGGCCAGACCTCGACTTCGTAGGGCAGGAAGGCGCCGGGCTCGATCGGTGTGGGGTTGACGTGCGTGTGGTACGGCACGCCCTCGCGGCTGCGTGCCGTGTCCAGCTCGCGGTGCGAGGCGCGCAGGTAGCCATTGGTGATGATCGCCTCGGTGCCGTCCGGGTGGACGTCGGCGAGCTTGACGATCCAGTCGGTGTCGCTGGCGGTGGACTTCGCGACCAGGCTCAGCACGGCGGGGCCGACCAGGATCAGCGGCTGCTCCAGCACGGCCGTGCGGTAGGTGATGCCCTGCGCGGTTTCCAGGCGCTGGTCCAACGGAATGTAAGGCGAGGCGGCCACGGTGCCGTACTGGTCGAAGGTCATCGACAGGCCGGCGAGTGGATTGCTGAAGTATGCGGCGCTGGTCTCGGCCTCGGGCCTGGTCGCGCTCAGCGCGCCATCGGCGAGATAGAGCCGCTGGTAGCGTGTTGCGCGCGGCGGCCACTGGCTGTCCTGGATGTAGCGGTTGCTGCCCTGCACATAGGCGCGCACCGCGCTGCGCGCCGGCGTCGGCGCGTCGAGCAGGTACTTGGCGAGGAACTCGAACATCGTCGCCTGCAGGTCGTCGCGGTCCGGCGGATTGGTCGTCGGCGCGAACGGCGCGCCGCAGCCCTTGTGCGTGCAGGGGTCCATGTACAGGCGCGTCTCGACGCCGGAGCGCTGCGCCAGCGCGTGGTACATCTCCGGTGCGCCACGCTGCGACAGGCCGTCGCGCCAGCCGCCGAGCAGCAGCACCGGCACGCGGATGCGGTCGGCGACGTAGATCGGCGAGCGATCGCGGTAGAAGGCATCGTCGTCCGGGCGCGCGAGGTAGTCGAAGGCGATCGGCTTGCCCAGCAACTGCTGGATCTTGCCGCCGACGGTCATGCCGATCAGCTCCGGACTGGTGTTGATACCGATCAAGCCTGGGCCGCCCTGCACGCCGAGGTACTGCACATCGAACAGCAGGTTGACGATGCCGCCGTGGGCGTAGCCATCGCGGTAGAGATCGGACAGCACGACCTGCGGCACGATCGCTGCCAGATGCGGCGGCTGCTGCGCCGCGGCCAGCAGCTGCGTGATGCCGACATAGGAGCCGCCGGCCATGCCGACCTTGCCGCTGGAATAGTCCTGCGTGCCGAAGTACTCGATCACCGCCGCGCTGTCGCTGGCCTCCAGCGGCGAGAAGTAGTTTTCGCTGAGGTTGCCCTCGCTGCCGCCGGTGCCGCGCGTGTCCACCGCCACGCCGATGATGCCGCGCGTCGCGAACACCTCGCGGTCCGGCACGCTGCCGAGCACGGTGCGGCCGTAGGGCGTCACCGAGACCACCACGGGAAACTGGCCCGGTGCCGGCGTCTCACCGTCCAGCGAGGGCCAGGTGACGGTGGCGCCGAGGCGCACGCCGTCGGCCATGGGAATCGCGATTTCCTTGCTGACAGTCTGCGCGAAGCTTGGCCCCGGCAACTGCGGCTGCACGAAGTCGTTCGCGGGCGGCGGCGTGCCGGACGGCGCGCCGGATTGCCCGCAGGCTGCGAGCAGCAGGCTGGCGAATGTCAGTGCAATGGATCGCGGATGGCGCTGGGCCATGCTTCTCCCCCGGAGTCTGTTGTCGTTATAGGGAGATGATCATGCCGCAGGATTGACGCCGTCCACCGAAGGCGGATTCGCCCCGGCTCGTCGCGGACTCATCACAATGGACCAGCCGCGAGGGGCTGGGCCTGCCGATAATCGGACAGCTTCTGACCCATGGCCGATTCGGCTACTTGAGGGACAACGGATGCAACAGGCAGGCATGGGTGGGCGCATCTTCCACGGCTGGTGGATCGTGGCCGCGGGTTTCATCTGCACGGCGCTGCTGATTGGTAGCACCACCTACAGCTTCGGCCTGTTCGTGGCACCGCTGTCGAAGGAGTTCGCGCTGTCCCGCGCCAACGCCAATACCGGCTTCATCGCGCTGCTGGTCGGCTTTGCGCTGTGGGCGCCGATCGTCGGGCGCCTGCTGGACCGCAGTTCCGCACGCAAGGTCATCACCGTCGGCGCGCTGCTGTTCGCTGGCGGCTTCACGATGATCGCGCTGTCGCCCTCGCCGCTGTGGATGGCGCTGGCGATCCTCGGGCCGGTGTCGGCGGGCGCGGTCTCGGCCGGTGCGCTGGCGGCGAACACGGTCACCGCGCGCTGGTTCCAGCGCCGGCGCGGCCGCGCGCTCGGCGTGCTCGCCGTCGCCACCTCGGCGGGCGGCTTCCTGATGCCGCCGCTGATCGCCTTGCTGATGCAGAGCTTCGGCTGGCGCATGGCGCTGGTGGCGCAGGGCGCGCTGGTCGCGGCGCTGGCGATCGCGGTGGCCTGGCTGCTGGTGCGCGACCGCCCACAGGACCTGGGCCTGCTGCCCGATGGCCTGCCGGCACCCGCGACCACCGCGACGATCACGCCAACAAGCGACGCCGGCACCTGGACATTCGGCCGCCTGCTGCGCACGCCCAACTACTGGCTGCTCTCCTGCGGCGCCGGCATCCTGCTCGGTGCTGACCAGGCACTGCTGTCCTCGATGATTCCCTACGGTACCGACGCCGGGCTGACGCCGGCGCAGGCTTCGCTGCTGGTGTCCTCGCTGACCTTCTCGGCGATCCTCGGCAAGCTGGCGATCGGCGCGCTGGCCGACCGCTTCGACAAGCGCCTGCTGTTCTGCGCGGTCGCCGCCTGCAACCTCTGCTTCCTGGTGATCCTGCTGCTGAGCCCGGGCTACGCCACGCTGCTGGTGGCCTGCAGCATCATTGGCCTGGCCATCGGCGGCACGTATCCGTTGTGGACCACACTGGCGGCGGACTGCTTCGGCACCGCCAGCTTCGGCAGCGTGCTGGGCTCGATGAACCTGCTGATGGTGCCGTTCTCGATCGCCGCGGTGCGCTACATCGGCGAGGTCTTCGACCGTACCGGCAGCTATGGCCCGGCCTTCATCACCTTCATGGGCACGGCCGTGCTGTCGACGGTACTGATCCTCGCGCTGCGACCGCCGCAGCCGGCGGGAGTCGCGGTGACCGCCCCGGCCTGATCCGGCCCTAGGCCGGGCCCCACTGGCACCGGAATTGCGTCATCCGACCCGGGACCGGGCCGAATCGTCGGCGCCGCGGCCAGAGGGGAGAACGGCGATGCGCCAGGGCCTTGGAGTCGTCGCATGAACCGGGCCGGGAACATGACCGGCCTGGTGTTGACCGCCGGCGGTGCGCGCGGCGCCTACCAGGCCGGCGTCCTGCGCCGCGTCAGCGAGCTGCCGCGGCTGGCTGGGGCTGCCTCGCCGTTCCGCATCATCACCGGCGCCTCCGCCGGTGCGATCAACGGCGCCGCGGTGGCCACCTACAGCGCCGACTTCCGCCACGGCGCGACGATGCTGGCGAAGCTGTGGTCGCAACTGAACTTCACCGACGTGGTGCGCACCGACACGCCGGCGCTGCTCGAAACCGGGCGCCGCCTGGCGCTGGACATGCTGTTCGGCGGGCTCGGCAGTGCCGGCCGTGCCGACGCGCTGTTCGACGCCTCGCCTCTGCAGGGCTTCCTCGCGCAGCACCTGCCGATGGACGGCATCGCCAAGGCCATCGCCGACGGCCAGCTCTACGCGCTGGCGATCACCGCCACCGGCTATCACTCGGGCAAGGCCTTCACCTTCATCCAGGGCCAACCGGGTCACCCGCTGTGGAACAAGAGCCGCCGCGTGGCACTGCCGGTGACGCTGACCGCCGACCACATCCGCGCCTCCGCCGCGATCCCGCTGGTGTTCCCGCCGGTGGCGCTGACCACGGCCGGCTCCACCGCCTTCTTCGGCGACGGCGCGCTGCGCCTGACCACGCCGCTGAGCCCGGCGATCCGCCTCGGGGCGGAGCGGCTGTTCGCGATCGGCGTGCGCTGCCAGGAGTCCGCCGACAGCCTGCTGCGCTCGGAGCTCTCCACCGCCGGCGAACTGGTGTCGAAGCTGCAGCGGCCGCCGCTGTCGCAGATCTGCGGCGTGTTCCTCAACGCAATCTTCCTCGACCACCTCGACGCCGATCTGGACCACCTGCGGCGCATGAACGAACTGGTCGCCGCCTACCACCCGCCGGTCGATCGCAAGCCGAAGAACGGCAAGGCGGTGCAGGAGCCGATGCGCGTCGTGAAACCGCTGTGCATCGCGCCCAGCGCCGACATCGCGATCATCGCAAAGACCCTGGCGCACCGCATGCCGCGCAGCATCCGCTACCTCATGGACGGCCTCGGGACGCCCGATGCGCAAAGCGCCGACCTGGCCAGCTTCCTGCTGTTCGACAGCGTCTTCACGCAGGAACTGATCCAGCTCGGCTACCGCGACGCCGCGCAGCGAATCGACGAGATCGAGGAGTTCCTGTTTGGTGCGGCGTAGACGAGGGCATGGACGCCCGAGGTAGGGCAACGCATGGAGCAGTTGCCGAGGCGGGAGGAAGGCAGCCGCGGCGCTCGCCGGCAATGGGTCGGCTAAGATCGCGCATCGCTACCGGCCGGTCCCCCGCGTGGAAACTTCCCGTCGCATCCCCACTGTCCTCGGCCAGATCAACGTCCGCCTCTCGGGCCTCGAGCAGGGCCCGGCCATGGTCTGCTGGCCGAGCCTGCTGATGGATGGCCGCATGTGGCGCGCGCAAGCCGCCCATTTCGGCGACCGCTACCGCATGGTGCTGGTGGATTCGCCCGGCCACGGCGACAGCGAGCCGCTGACGCGCAACTTCTCGATGGAGGAATGCGCGCTGTGCCTGCGGCAGATCCTCGATGCACTGGAGCAGCCGCACTGCGTGCTGCTGGGCAACTCCTGGGGCGGCATGATGGGCGGCGTGTTCGCGGGACTGCACCGAGACCGCATCCGCGCCGCGGTGCTGATGAACTGCACCGCCTCGGCGGTCGGCTGGCGCCAGAAGCTGGAGTTCCTCGCGCTGTCCGCCATCGTCTCGCGCCTGCGCCGCATTCCCGGGCCGCTGGTGCAGCGCGCCGTCGCCGCCTTCGCCGGCGAGACCACCGAGCGCAGCAAGCCACAGGTCGTCGAGCAGATTCGCTCGACGGTGCTCGCGGCCAATCCGCAGTCGGTGCACTGGGCGATCCGCAGCGTGGTGCCACTGCGCGTCGACCGCCACGCGCAGATGGCGGCGATCCGCTGCCCGGTGCTGGTGATCGCCGGCGAGGAGGACCGCACCTTCCCGGTGGCGGAGACGAAGGCCATGGCCGACGCGATCCCCGGCAGCCGCTTCCTGGTGCTGCCGAAGGTCGGTCACCTGGCGGCGCTGGAGGCGCCGGAACAAATCAACGCGGCGATCGCGGACTTCCTCAGCGGGCTGCCGGCTTGAGGGCACCCGCCAGCACGTAGTGCCGGATGTACTCGGCACGGTCGTAGTAGGTCTGCAGCGATTGCTGCATCTGCTCGCGCGTCACCTGCTGCTTCAGGAAGGCTTCGTGTGCGTACATCACCAGGTGGCGGAAGTGCCGGCGCCAGCATTCCTCGGTGGCATCGACCAGGTTTTCCAGGGTGAAGCCGGTGCGGGCATACAGCTCGCGGTACTCGTCGAGGCTGGCGACGTAGTTGTCGCTGATGCGGCGCTCGTGGTTCTCCTCGGTGGCGGGCACCACCAGGATATCGCTCAGCACCAGGCGACCGCCGGGCTTGAGCACGCGCAGCACCTCGCGCAGGAATTTCTCGCGGGTGTTGAAGTGGAAGGCGGCCTCGACGCAGATCACGGCGTCGAAGGAGGCGTCGGGGAAATCCAGCACGGTGGCGTCCATCAGGCGGAAGCTGGCGCCGGGCAGGATCTCGCGTCCCCGCTGCAGCTGCTTCTCGGAAATGTTGATGCCGGTGATGTTCTCCGCGGCGTACCAGCGCGTCAGGTAGCGCGAGGTCTCGCCCTTGCCGCAGGCGACGTCAAGGATGCGGCCCTGCTTCTGCGGGATGAAGCCGGTCAGCTTCTCCATCAGCGCATCGCAGGCCAGCTTCGCCTCCTGCGTGGTCTCGCTCCAGTAGCCGAAGTTGGTGTAGTCGCTGCCGCCGTAGTAGTTGACGACGCGCGGCGCGAACATCGCGGCGTCGTAGAAGCGGTTGATGTTGTCGGACAGCTCGGTCGATTGCGTCGCCATTTTTTTGGGGGATACCGGATTGCGATGGAGCATTCTGGACTGCCAGGGCTGCAGCAGGATGAGCTTGCGAGTAGTAAGTTTGGACCAACGCGCCGGCGACAGACCGTTCAACCCCCGCTGTCGACCACCTCGATGACGTGGCTGGCCGAGGGTAGCGGCATCGGCGGCAGGGGCAACTGCCGGTAGGTCCGCGCATCGAAAGTCAGGACCTCGCCGGGCAGTTCCAGCAGCGGGCGATAGACCGTCGAGCCGGCATCGGGCGGCGTCACCGCGGCGCCCGGGATCAGGCCGGCGAACAGCAGGGCCTGGCTCAGCACCGGGTTGGCGATGATGCCGGGGCTGACGGAGACGTAGGCGCGTTCGCCGAGGATCGCCACGCCGGCCACATAGGGGCCGATGTCGATGACATGGACGATGGTGTCGGTGGCGACGTCGAGGATCGACACCGTGCCGTCGCCGGAATTGGGGAACCACAGCTGCGAGCCATCGGGGGTGAAGCCGGCGACGATCGGCACGGCACCGACCTTGACCGTCCGCATGTACCTCGGCCTGGTGCGGTCGCTGACATCGACCACGTGCACCACGCCGGTGGCGCCGAGCATCTGCACGTAGACCTTGCGCTCATCCGGGCTGACGTACATCTGCAGCGGCGAATTCTCCAGCGCCAGCGGCAGGATCGCGGTGGCGAGCACCTTGCCGCTGTCCGGCGAGCGCACTGCGAAGGTGGTGGCGGTGGCGGCGAAGGCGGTCGGCAGCGTGGTCGTATTGGCGCTGTACAGCGTCTGGCCGTCGCGGCTCAGGGTGAAGGTGTTGCTGATCAGCGGGAAGCTGCGCACCACCTCGTTGCTGGCGGTGTCGATGGCCTCGAGGAAGCCGTCCGGCAGGGTCGAGATCCAGAACAGGCTGCCGTCGCCGCGGATCGGCACGCCGCGGTCACCCCAAAAGCCATTCAGGCGGATCAGCCCGCTGACCTGCAGCGTGGCGACGTCTATGCGGGTGACGTAGGGACTGAGGCCGTCGACCACGAATACCGTGCGTCCGTCCGGCGTCGCGTGCGCGCAGCAGGGACCGCGGGCCTGCGCCGGGATCGAGGCGGCCAGCCGGCCGCTGTCGAGGTCGTAGACGCTGACGATGTTGCTGGCGAACGAGGGCGCGAACAGGTAGCGATGGCCAGAGCTGTCCGCTGCTCGTGCATCAGTGGCAGGCAGCCCGCCGTCAGAGGAGGAGCAAGCCGCCAGCAGGACGGCGAAGAGGATCGCAGCGAATCTTCCGAGCATGACCGGGCTCCGGAGGAACGAACTCCGATCATGCCACAGGGTCGACGGCGCCCTCCCCGTCCATCGGGCCCGGGCGCAGCAGCAGGCCGCCGATGGCCGCGCCCAGCGCGGTCAGCAGTGCACCCCAGATGAAAGCGCGCTGGTAGCCGTCGCGCAGGGCGACCAGGGGTTCGACGCCGGCCTGTTGCAGCGTCGCGGTGCGTGCATCCGCCAGGCTGGCCAGTGCCGCCAGGCCCAGGGCGCCGCCCATCATGAACGAGGTGTTGACGATACCCGAGGCCAGGCCGGACTCGCTGTGGTCGACCTCGTTCATCGCCGCCAGCAGCACCGGGTTGAAGGCCATGCCGCCACCCAGACCCAGCAGCAGCATGCCGGGCAGCACGTCGACCAGGAAGCTGCCCTGCAGCGGCGCACGGGCGATCAGCGCCAGGCCCAGCGCGGCAACCAGCAGGCCGATCCACATCGGCCCGCGGATGCCGTAGCGCATCACCATGCGTGCCGACAGGCCAGCGGAGAACAGCGCCATGATGCCGTCGGCCGGCAGGAAGGCCAGGCCCACGCGCATCGGGTCGTAGCCCAGCACATGCTGCAGGTACAGGGCGGTGATGACGAACCAGGCGAACATGCCGGCGGCCCACAACACGGCGACGACGTTGGCCACGGCGAGGTTGTGCAGCCGGAACAGGCGCAGCGGCATCAGCGGCTCGCGCACCCGCATCTCGATCAGCAGGAACAGCGCCAGCAGCACCAGCGCCACCGCTGCCAGCCCCAGGGTCTGCACCGAGCTCCAGCCGGCGCGGTTGCCGTCGACCACCGCGTACACCGCCAGCAGCAGGCCCAGGGTGCCGGTGATCGCGCCGCCGACGTCGAGGCGGCCGCGTTGTTCCGGCGCCACGTCGCGCGGCAGCAGGCGCAGGCAGCCGAAGTAGACGGCGATGCCGATCGGCAGGTTGACCAGGAACACCGAGGCCCAGCCGAAGACGTCGGTCAGCACGCCGCCGAGCACCTCGCCGAGGCTGCCGCCGGCAGCGCAGATGAAGCCGTAGATGCCCATCGCCTGCGCACGCTCTGCCGGCTCGCGGAACAGGTTCATGATCAGCGACAGCGCCACCGCCGTGACCACGGCGCCGCCGAGGCCCTGCACGGCGCGCGCCACCACCAGTGTCAGCTGCGATTGCGCCAGGCCACAGGCCAGCGAGGCCAGGGTGAACAGCGCCAGGCCGATCAGGTACCAGCGGCGCTGGCCATAGAGGTCGCCGAGCCGCCCGCCCAGCAGCAGGAAGCCGCCGAAGGTCAGCATGTAGGCGTTGAGTGCCCAGACGATCGAGGTGCCGGAGAAGCCGAGGTCAGCCTGGATCGACGGCAGCGCGACGGTGACCACCGTGGTGTCGAGCACGATCATCAGCACGCCAGTGCACAGCACGTACAGCGCCAGCCAGCGCTTGCGATCGTTCATGGCCGGCAGGGCTCAGCCGCCTCTGCGGGCCGCAGGCAGCGCCCAGGCCAGCGAGGCGAACAGCAGCCAGCCCAGCGTGATGGCGACGATGCCGAACTTGATGCTGGCAAACACGCCGGCAATGAGTCCGGCAGTTTCGCCGGGGCCGTCGATGACGATGCGGATCAGCGCGTAGTTCTCGATGGCATCGCAGAGTCCGGCCAGCGGCGCGATCCAGGCCAGGCCGCGCGTTCCGGCCTGCCAGCGTTGCGGCAGCCGCCCGGCCAGCAGCAACAGGCCGGACCAGATCAGGCCGGAGTAGCTCAGCAGGTAGAGGTAGTCCAGGCCCAGGCTGAGCATGGTCAGGTTCCTGCCCGGCTCGCCCCAGCTGTCCAGCGCCGCCGCGCAGGTGCCAGTGAAGCCGCAGAACTCGAAGGAGACGATGCCCTGCGGCACGGCGGCGTTGGTGATCCCGGCATTGATGATCGCCAGCACGATCGTGCCCAGGATCGAAAGCAGCAGGAACCCGCGGAACACGGCCTTCAGGCTCGGCGACGGCGTCACCACAGCGGCCCCTGCCGGTTCTTCGCCACTTCCGCCGAGGACAGCGGTCGCGCCTGGTTGCCCCAGCTGCTGCGGACGTAGGTCAGCAACTCGGCCACCTGCTCGTCGTTGAGCTGGCTGCCGAAGGGCGGCATGCCGAAGGGTCGCGGGTTGCCGCTGGTGCCCGGCGGGTAGCCGCCGAACAACACGGCGCGGATGGGGTTGACCGCAGTGCCCATCGTCACTGCGCGGTTGCCGGCCAGCGCGGGTGCCGCAGGCTTGCGCCCCTGGCCCTGCGCGCCGTGGCAGTCGGCGCAATGCTTTTCGTACAACGCTGCGCCGCGCTGCTGCATGCCCTGCAGATCGCGCTGCGGCACGCGGATGGCACCCGCGGCCAGCGGCGCGGCGGTGGGCTTCAGCGCCTTCAGGTACACCGCCATCGCACGGATGTCGGCGTCCGAACCATGCTGCAGGCTTTCGTAGACCACCTCGGCCATCGGCCCGAAGGCCGAGCCGCGCGGAGCGGTGCCGGTCTTCAGCAGCGCGCTGATGTCCTCGATGCTCCAGTCCTGCACGCCGGCTTCCTGCGGTGCGCTCAGCACCGGCGCATACCAGTTGAGCACCAGGCCGCCGGCCGGGTTGTCCTTCGACTGCACCGCGCCCAGCGCGTTGCGTGCCTCATGGCAGGCGCTGCAGTGGCCCAGACCCTGCACCAGGTAGGCGCCGCGGTTCCACTCGGCGTCCTGCTGCGCCTGCGGCTCGTAGACGCCGGGACGGAAGAACAGCGCGCGCCAGGCCAGCAGCAGCAGGCGCTGGTCATAGGGAAAATGCAGCTGGTGTTCGCGCGGCGGCGCCTGCACCGGCGGCAGGCTGTGCAGGTAGGCGAACATCGCGTCGGTGTCGTCGCGCGTCAGCCGCGTGTAGTTGGTGTAGGGGAACGAGGGGAACAGCAGCGAGCCGTCGCGCGAACGGCCTTCGTGCAGCGCGCGGCGGAAATCCTGCGCGGTCCAGCGGCCGATGCCGGTGTCGTCGTCCGGCGTGATGTTCGGCGAGTAGAAGTTGCCGAAGGGCGTCGGGATGGCGCGACCACCGGCAAAGGCGGCACCGCCCTGTTCGGTGTGGCAGGCCTGGCAATCGCCCATCTGCACCAGGTAGCGACCGCGGGCAATGGCATCACCCTGCCCTGCGCCCAGCGGGCTGGGCGAGTCGTCGGCCGGCGCGCCGCGCAGACCCAGCCAGCTGACACCGCCAATGCCGGCGACCAGCAGCAACAGGATCACGATGGCTGCGCGCTTCATCGTGCGGCTCCGGCGGCTTCTACCACGCCGCAGTCCATCGGCGGCTTCTGCGGGAAGGCGGTGGCGGGATGGGTGTCCGCCGGCAGCGGCTGCGCCGCCAGCCAGGCGGCGACCGCGGCGATGTCCTCCGGCTTCAGGCGACGCGCGATCTCGGCCATGCAGTCCGGCTCCTGTGCGTGGCGATTGCCGGTGCGCCAGGCACCGATCTGCGCCACCAGGTAGTCGTAGGGCAGGCCCAGCAGGCCCGGCACCTGCGGCGCCACGCCAGTCAGGCGTTCGCCGTGGCAGGCCTGGCAGGACGGCAGCTGTGCGGCGGCATCACCGGTGGTCGCCAGCGTCGCGCCGCGCTGCAGGGCGGCGGCATCGGCCGTCGCCGGCTTCGGCGCCGGGTATGGCAGCGTCAGGCCGGCGAAGTGCTCCGCCATCTCGCGCAGGTAGGCCTGATCCTGGCGCTGCGTCATGTAGCTCATCTGCGCGTAGACGCGGCGGCCATCGCGGAAGTTGAGCAGCTGGTTGTACAGGTAACCGGCCGGCTTGCCGGCGATACGCGGGTAGTAACCATCGTTGGTCGCCCGCCCCTCGGCACCATGACAGGCGGCGCAGGGCAGCACGCGCTGCTCGATGCTGTCCAGCGGCGGACCGTCGGGCGGCGCGGTGCCCGCCTGCAGCGTCGTCGAGGCCTGCAGCAGCAGCAAGGCCGTCAGCCGGCCGCCACCCTTCCACCACCGCCCGCCGCTCGACCGCATGCCGCCCCTCCGCTCTGAGGGCGCAATGCTACCGCAGCGATCTCAGAAGGCGTAGGAAAAGCTCAGGGACAAATTGTCCCGGTCGCGGTAGTTGTTGCGGTCGCCGGCGCCGGTGAACCACTGGTAGCCGAGGCGGCCGGCGAAGTCCTCGGTGAACTGGACGTCGTTGATCACGCTGAACTCCTTGCGGTCCTCGACGAAGTTCTGCAGCGGCTGCGGCGCGGTGCCGTCGATGTCCCAGGCCAGCAGAAGGGTCGGGCGCAGGTTCCAGCCGAACACCACGTCGTTGTACTCGCCGCGGATCAGCAAGCGGATGCCCCAGGCGAAGTCGTCGGCGAAGCCCTTGGTCTGCTGCGTCGGATTGAAGCGCAGCGTCGACGGCGGCACCCCGCCCGGCTGGCCACTGCCGTCGGCGCCGCCGCTGGCGTGGGTGGCGTTGAGGTAGAAGGTCTCGAACTGCAGCTCGTCATGCCTGGGCATGTCGATGATGTGGGTGAAGCCAACCTCGTTGAGGAAGATGATCTGGTCGGCGCCGAGGATGTCGGGCACCGCGCGGATCGCGGTCAGGCCGAGCTGGCCGGCGCCGTAGCGCTCCCAGCCACGCAGGTACTGGCCGGCCTGCACGCGGTCGATGCCGCGGTAGCGGGTGATGTAGGCCGGGAATGCATCGGTGGCCGCCGGGAAGGTGACGTCGGACAGCGCGAGCAGTTGGCCGGCCAGGCCCAGCACTTCGCCCGGATTGAAGTTGCCGAGGTTGCCGAGGCCGGCCTGCAGCGCCGCGGTGATGTTGGCGACGTTGAGCAGATCGCCGGGGCCGACCAGCTGCGCGAAGCTGATCTGGTTGGCCGGCACCGCCGGCTGCGCCGCGGCGAAGAACAGGTCCTGGATCGACAGCAGCAGCGGCAGGTTGGGCCGGTAGGCGTATTCGCCGGCCAGCGACCAGCTGCCGAGGTTGGTGTTGAAGCTGAAGCCGTACATCTGGATGTCTTCGGGGTACTCGACCACCGCGCGCACGGTGTCGACCGGCAGCGGCTCCAGGCCTTCGCCATAGATCGGGTTGGGCAGGTCGCCGTTGAAGCCGCGGCAATCCATGTAGGCGCCGACGATGGTGCGCGAATCGCGCGCGCAGGAATCCTGCGCCGCGAACAGCGAGGCGTACGGCAGGCGGCTGTGGTAGTTGAGGAAGTACAGCGACAGCTCGGTGCCGTCGTTGAGCCAGTCGGCGAAGTGGCTCAGCTTGGCGCCGTACTGACCGCTGTCGCGGGCATCGATCTCGCGCACCGGGATGGTCAGCGTGGCACTGCTGAGCTGGCGCAGGTCGCTGTTGCCGAAGCGGAACTCGCCGTCCGGGTCCTCCGGGAACTGGCCCAGGGCGACGTTGGCGGTGAGATTGTCGCCGCCGATGAAGTCGGTGAAGGAGAAGAAGCTGCCGGCCGGATCGACCTCTGCCGGCTTCCACTGCAGCTGCCAGAACAGCTCCACCGAGATGGTGTCGGTCAGCGCGCCGGACAGCGTCACCGCCGGCACCGGCTTGAACACCTCGTTGAACTCCGCGCCCGGCGCATGGAAGCTGCGGTAGCTCGGCGGGTTGATCTCGCTGACGCTGTTCAGCGCCAGCAGGTTGGACTCGCCCCAGCGCACGATCTGGCTGCCGACGGTCAGTGCGCCCTCACGTCCCTCGCGCCACTCGAAGCCGTACTGGACGAAGGCCTCGTACAGCTCCCAGCCCTCGGCGTAGCGCTCGACCGCGTCGGCCTCGCGCGGGGTCCGCGCCGGCTGGTACAGGGTGTTGGGGTGATGCTCGTCGAAGTCGGCGTTGACCGCGTCGTAGTAACCCACCGCATGCACGCGGGCCAGCCAGTTGCCGTAGCGCAGCGACAGGTCGGAATTGAGCTTGGACAGCGCGGCGACGATGTCGTGGCGGTCGTAGTTGAGGTTGCCGTCGTCGCCGTTGCTGCCGAAGAAGGCGCCGGGCGCATCGACCAGGCGCTGGTTGGGCGCCGGGTCGCCGTTCAGCGACAGGCAGTCATCGGCCGCGCAGAGGTTCTGCTGGCCCTCGAGGTTGAGCTTGCCGACCAGGTCCGAGCTGCGGTCCTGCATGCGCATCTGCGCGCCGACCGACAGCAGGTTCTTCCACTTGAGCTCGGCACCATTCCACTCGTACTCGAAGGCGGCAACGGGCAGGCTCAACAGGGCCAGCGTCAGGCCGGTCCAGTATCGGATGTTCAAGGCGGATTCCTCGGGGGCAGCATGGGGTCGCGCGGACCCTAGCAGCGACCGAGCCGGGCTTCATTGGCGCCAACGAGCCGCAGCCTGTCGTTGCGGCAAGCCGCCGATCGGGACGCCTGGCCCGATCGGCATGCCAGCGGGACTTCAGTCGGCCCAGACCACGCTGCGTCCGCCGCGGCGCCAGTCCGCTGCGTGACCGAGATAGCGCTGCTCGATGACGCTGCGCTTGATCTTCATCGTCGGCGTGAGGAAGCCGTTGTCCATGGTCCATTGCTCGCAGACCACCACCGCGTAGTCGAGCTTCTCGTGGTCCTCGAGCTCGCGGTTGAGCTGCTCCAGCAGCGCCTGGAATTCCTGGGTCAGCGCGGGGCGCCCGGCATTGGCGGCGTGCAGTCGCGAGTCCTGCGACAGCATCAGCAGCGCGAAGGGCTGCGGCTCGCCGGGTCCGGTGACGCAGACCGCCTCGATCGCCGGGTGGTTGGCCAGGCGGTTCTCGATCGGCACCGGCGCCACGTACTTGCCCTTGGCGGTCTTGAACAACTCCTTGACGCGGCCGGTGATGCGCAGGTAGCCGTCCTTGTCGATCGAGCCCATGTCGCCGGTGCGCAGCCAGCCGTCCGGCGAGAGATCCTCGGCGCTCTTCGCCGGATCCTTGTAGTAGCCCATCATGTTGCCGGGGCTGCGCACCAGGATCTCGCCGTTGTCGTCGATGCGGCAGTCCACGCCGGGTGCGGCCACGCCGACCGTGCCGACGCGGACCTTGCCCGGCTGGTTGCCGTGCGAGTAGGCAAAGTTCTCGCTCATCGCATAGCCCTCCAGCAGCTCCAGGCCGATGCGGCGATACCAGGAGATCAGCTGCGCCGACAGCGGCGCGGAACCGGTGATGGCAGCGCGCACATGCTCCAGGCCCAGCTCCTCGAGAATGCGGCGGCGCACGATGCCGGACAGCAGCGGGATGCGGAACAGCAGCTTCTGCTTGGCGGGGGAGATCTTCTCGCAGATGCCCTGGTAGAACTTGGTCCACAGCCGCGGCACCGAGAAGAACAGCGTCGGCTGGGCGCGGCGCAGGTCGGTGAGGAAAGTCGACAGCGACCAGGCGAAGAACACGCGGAAGCCGAAGTACAGCGAGGTGGTCTCGACGATAGCGCGCTCGGCGGCATGCGCCAGCGGCAGGTAGGACAGCATGCGGTCGCCGGTGGTGACCGGGAACAGCTGTTGCAGGCCGTGCGCGGTGGCGATCATCGCGCGGAAGTTGATCATCACGCCCTTGGGCTTTCCGGTGCTGCCGGAGGTGTAGATGATCGTTGCCAGTTCCTCGGGATCGCGATCGGCGATCTCCTTCAGCGGCTGGGTATGGCTGACGATCTGCTGCCAGTCGGCGCCGCAGCCGGCCGGGGCCAGCGGCAGCGCGATGCAAGGCAGCGCGGACGGAATGCCCGGCGCCACGATCGGCCACAGCTCTTCCATCTTGCCGATGAACAGCAGCTTCGCCTCGCTGTGCTCGATGATGTAGCTGGCGGTCTCGGCGTTGAGCGTCGGGTACAGCGGCACCGACACATGGCCGGCGAGCCAGATCGCCAGGTCGGCGATGATCCAGTGCGCACTGTTCTTGCCGAGGATCGCGATGTTGCTGCGCGGCGCCAGCTTCAGCGACTGCAGGTAGGCCGCCATGCGCCGTGCCT
>DATILC010000041.1:0-4725 GCA_035476855.1 Solimonas sp.
GTCGTGCTACTGGAGTTGGGTATCGATGTCGATCTTGCCGCTGAGGGTCTTGTGTACGGGGCACTTGTTGGCGATGCCGAGCAGGTACTGGCGCTGTTCTTCGTCGAGTTCGCCGACCAGCTCGATGCGCCGGTGCATCAGGTGTGCACCGTCGGCGCCCTTCTCATGGCTGACCTCGACGCGCACGTCCTGCAGGGCGTAGCCCTTGCGGCGCGCTACCAGGGTCAGGGTCAGCGCGGTGCAGGTGCCGAGTGCGGCGTCGAGCAGGTCATGCGGCGCAGGGCCGGCGTCATCGCCACCGTTCTCCGGCGGCTCGTCGGCGATGAAGGCGTTGTTGCCGACCTGCACCCGCTGCTGCAGCTTGCCGTCCGCTGCCTTGCTGACCTTGACCATGAGGATTCTCCTACTGCAGGGCGGCGAGCCGCTCCGGGGTACCGACATCAGACCACAGTCCGCGGTGGAGTTCCGCCCCCACCTGGCCGCGGCTGGCCGCCGCACGCAGCAGCGCCGCCAGGCCGAAGGCGCCGGGCTGGCAGCCGGCAAACAGCGCCGGACGCAGCACCGACAGGCCGCTGAAGGTGTGTTGCGGCGGGGCCGGCTCGACCATGCGGCCGGCCTCCAGCGCGAAGTCGCCGCGCGGATGGTGCGCCGGGTTGGGCACCATCACGACATGGGCCAGATCGTTCGCCGGCAGTTCGCGCGCGCGCGCGACCAGCGCCGCCAGCGGGTAGTCGGAAAACACGTCACCGTTGGCCACGACGAAGGGTGCATCGCCCAGCAGCGGCAGCGCGCGATGGATGCCGCCACCGGTTTCCAGCGCCGGCCAGCCTTCCTCGGAATACGCGATGCGCAGGCCGTAGCGTGCGCCGTCGCCGAGGTGCCCGCGGATCCTCTCGCCGAGCCAGCCGAGGTTGATCACCACCTCGGCAACACCGGCGGCAGCCAGGGCGGACAGGTGGTACTCGACCAGCGGCCGGCCACGCACTTCCAGCAAAGGCTTGGGCGTGTGATCGGTCAGCGGACGCATGCGCTCACCGCGACCGGCTGCCAGGATGAAAGCTTTGGTCACGCCTGCATCTCAAGCTCGTCGAACAATTCCACCAGCGGCCGCAGTTCTTCATAGCGCCCGGCGGTATCGCGCACATAGCGGATGAAGCGCGGCACGTCGGCCAGGTAGTGCGGCTTGCCGTCGCGGTAGTTGATGCGCGCGAAGATGCCGATGACCTTGAGGTGGCGCTGCAGGCCCATCCACTCGAAGTCGCGGAAGAAGCTGTCGAAGTCCGCCGGCAACGGCAGCCCGGCGGCGCGACCCTGCAGCCAGTACTGCTTTGCCCAGCCCTGCACCCGCTCGGCGGGCCAGGACAGGAAGGCGTCCTTGAACAGCGACACCACGTCGTAGCTGATCGGGCCCTCGACCGCGTCCTGGAAATCGAGGATGCCCGGGTTGGGGGTCGAGATCATCAGGTTGCGCGGCATGTAGTCGCGGTGCACATAGACCCGCGGCTGCGCCAGTGCCGATTGAACCAGCAGGGTCTCGACCGCCGCCAGCTTCGCCGCCTGCTGCGGGTCCAGCGTGCGCTGCAGGTGGCGCGCGACGTACCAGTCCGGGAACAGCGCCAGTTCACGGCGCAGCAGGGCCTCGTCGTAGGGCGGCAGCTGGCCGGGGCGGCTGGCCTGCTGCCAGCGGATCAAGGCGCCGATGGCGTCGGCGAACAGGGCGTCGGCATTGGCCTCGTTGATCACGTGCAGGTAGGTCTGCCGACCGAGGTCGGACAGCAGCAGGAAGCCCTCGTCGAGGTTCTGCGCGATCACCTTCGGTCCGTGCAAGCCGGCCAGCCGCAGCAGGCCGGCGACATGGATGAAGGGCTTGCAGTCCTCCTTCTCCGGCGGCGCGTCCATCAGCACCCAGGAACGGCCTTCGCTCTCAAGGCGGAAATAGCGGCGGAAGCTGGCATCGGCCGAAGCCGGCGCAAAGCCGGCCTGCGGCAGGCGCAGTTCGGACAGCGCCCACTGGTAGGCGCGGCGACCACGGGGGTCGAGATCGGTACTGGAGGCGTTCACGGGAACTTGCAGTTATTGAAGCGGCAGGGCTGTTTGAACAAGGAAATACGCTTGACGAGACCTCTGCTCGCGCAGTGAAGCACCGGATTGCCGCTTCAATAACACAGAGCACAGTTCCTTTTTTTTTATTGATCCGGCGACACCGGCACCCGAACACCCGACCACGCAATCGGCGACTGCGATGACTTGTCCGGAGTTCATGTCGCCGGATCAATAAATGACCGCGGGAGCTTACACGATGGGCACCGTTGGATTGCGCTGCAGCGCCGCAAAAACCATACTCTGGCGACGCGCAAACCACCCGTCCCCGATCTTGCGTCTCCCGAACCGCCCCGCAATGCCCCGCCTCGTCCTGGCGGTCGCCCTCGTCTGCAGCTTCCCGGTCCATGCCGAGGAGGACGACGCCTCCTGCCCGCAGATGGACTTCGGCGTCGAGGCGCCGGTGCTGAGCCTGGATGCCGACCAGCTGACGCTCAACGCCGACCAGGCCTCGCTGGCGGAGGAAGGTTTCTCCAAGCTGACTGGCTCGGTGCGCGTGCAGCAGGGCGACAAGGTGCTGATCGCCGATCAGATGGATTTCAACGATTCCGAACGGCGCCTGCTGATCAACGCCGAATCGGTATTCCGCAACGCCGACGTCAGCATCCGCTCGAAGAAGGCGGAGTACGACCTCGATACCGAGACCGGCGTGTTCTCGGACAGCGAGTTCACCATGCCGTCGCGCTCGGCCCGCGGCCGTGCCGCGCGGATGGAACTGGACCGCGAGGGCCATGCCCAGCTAGACGGCGTGCGCTACACCACCTGTGCACCGCGCTCGCACGGCTGGCAGCTGCGCGCCAGCCACATCGAGCTGGACAAGGAAAAGGGCTTCGGCACGGCGCGCAACGCCCGCCTGAAGTTCCTCGACGTGCCGATCTTCTACGCGCCCTGGTTCCGCTTCCCGATCGACGATCGCCGCCGCACCGGCCTGCTGTTCCCGACCTTCGGCGAATCCGACCGCACCGGCATCGACCTGCAGCAGCCGCTGTACATCAACCTGGCGCCGAACTACGACGCCACGCTGACACCGCGCTACATGTCGGAGCGCGGCACCCAGATCAACACCGACCTGCGCTGGCTGCTGCGCGATTCCACCGGCCGCGCCCGCTACGAGCATCTCAGCGAGGACCAGGAAACCGGCGAGATGCGCGACTACCTCACCTTCAACCACCAGAGCCGCTTCAACCCGCGCACCGGGCTGGAGCTGCAGTACGCCGGCGCCAGCGATCGCCAGTACTTCGAGGACTTCGGCGGCCGCATCGACTACTCCTCGCTGACCCACCTGGAACGCAGCGCCCGCCTGACCTACCAGGCGCCGGTGGCCTACCGCCTGCAGGCGCTGGTACAGGACTTCCAGACGCTGACGCAGAACATCGCCCAGATCGACGAGCCCTACCGCCGCCTGCCGCAGCTGCTGTTCGAGGCCGAGACGCGCAAGGCCTTCCTCGACACCCGCGCCGGCTTCCGCGGCGAGTACGTCAACTTCGCCCGCGAGGACTCGGTGCAGGGCCAGCGTGTCGACCTGCATCCCTACCTGCGCATGGAGCAGGAGGGCGCGGCCTGGTTCGCCCGCAGCACGCTGGAGTACGACTACACCAGCTACCAGCTCAGCGATGCCGCCGACGGCCAGGACACCGGTCCGACGCGCAGCCTGCCCAGCTTCAGCGCCGAGACCGGCCTGCGTTTCGACCGCATCACCAGCAACGGCGAGCTGCAGCTGCTGGAACCGCGCGCCTTCTACCTGTACACGCCCTACGCCAACCAGGACGACCAGCCCAACTTCGACAGCGGCGAACCGGACTTCGAGTTCACCCAGCTGTTCGCGCATAACCGCTTCCTCGGCCACGATCGCATCTCCGACGCCAACCACGTCGCCATCGCCGCCAGCCTGCGCCAGCTCGATCCGCTCAGCGGCGTCACCCGCTTCAATGCCAGCATCGGCCAGCTGTTCCGCCTGGAAGCGCCGCGCGTGACCCTGCCCGGCGGCACCGCGCCCGATTCCGGCGGCACCGACTTCATCGCCAGCCTCGACTACCGCATCAGCCGCTACTGGCGCAGCATCGCGGCGGCGCAATGGTCGCCCTCCGACAATGAATTCAACCGCACCAGCCTGGGCCTGGCCTATCGCGGCGAGCGCCGCCGGCTCGATCTCGGCTACCGCTACCGGCAGGACACCCTCGATCCGGCCGATCCGCAGAACCTCGAACAGACCGACGTCATCCTGTTCACGCCGCTGGTGCAGCGCTGGAGCGCCGCCGCGCGCTGGCGCTACTCGCTGGCCGACAGCCAGACCCTCGACACCCAGGCCGGCCTCGAGTACGAAACCTGCTGCTGGGCGCTGCGCACCTCCTGGCGCCGCTACATCGCCACCTCGGGCGGTGAGTACAGCACCGGCATCTACTTCCAGCTCGAACTGAAGGGCCTGACGCGGATCGGCACCGGCTTCACCGGCCTGCTGCCCTCGGACAGCAACTTCTATCCTGACTGAATCATTGAATTAAATTATTTTAATACGATATTTAGTCACAATCCGGAAACTCTGTCGCCGCTCCGCAGTCTGAGCACGGCTTGAGCGATAATTCCGCCTCCTACCATTCCCGATCCTCCATGAACATCCGCCACTGG
>DATILC010000042.1:0-37054 GCA_035476855.1 Solimonas sp.
TTTCCATCGACTATAGCCCAACGACCTGGGGGTTCCAACCGGACTGAAGCGAGATACGGCACGTCAATGTGACGCAGTTCTTTCAAGGCCTTGCGCAGGATTTCCCGGTATGGGCCGAGCCGCAGGACAGGGCTTGCCGCCTGGCCTGCGCCGCGGTCCTGCGACTCGCCATTTGGTGGGCTTGCCCGGTATCATGCCGCCCACGCAAATCACCGTTCGCGAGAGACCACCGAAGTCGGGTGGCACCGAAGGCGCAAACCGCCCGGAATCGCTCAGGTAAAAGGAGCGAACGGCTTACGCGTACTCTGGAGAGCGCCTGCACAACAGGCCACCGACGAGGCAGAGGCGGCAACGCTTCCGAACTTTCAGGTCCATGGACAGAGTCAGGGCGGTTCTACCGACATATGGAGTCATGGAACCGCATGCTGAAGAAAACAGCGTTACACGCCGAACACGTCCGCCTCGGTGCCCGCCTGGTCGATTTCGCCGGCTGGGAAATGCCGATCCAGTACCAGTCCCAGCTCGACGAGCATCACGCCGTGCGTGCCGCTGCCGGCATGTTCGATGTCGCCCACATGGCGGCGGTCGACTTGCAAGGCCCACGGGTGCGCGAGTTCCTGCGCCAGCTGCTGGCCAATGACGTGGCCAGGCTCACCGTGCCGGGCAAGGCGCTGTACTCCTGCCTGCTGCGCGAGGACGCCGGCATCCTCGACGACCTCATCGCCTATTTCCTGTCCGAGGACAGTTTCCGCCTGGTGGTCAATGCCGGCACCGCCGACAAGGACCTGGCCTGGATCCAGGCGCGTGCGCCGGCCTTCGGCGTGACCGTGAAGCGGCGCGAGGACCTCGGCATTCTCGCTGTGCAAGGCCCCCAGGCACGCGAGCGCGTGCTGCCGCTGCTGCCGGTATCCCTGCGCGCAAGCGCCGCGGCGCTGATCAATTTCCAGGCCGCCTGGGAGGGTGAATGCTTCGTCGCCCGTACCGGCTACACCGGCGAGGATGGCTTCGAGCTGATCCTGCCGCATGTCGAACTGGTGGCGATCTGGCAGCGCCTGCTCGATGTCGGGGTCAAGCCCTGCGGCCTCGGCGCGCGCGACACCCTGCGCCTGGAAGCCGGCATGAACCTCTACGGCCAGGACATGGACGAGGCTACCCATCCGCTGGAATCGGGCCTGGGCTGGACCGTGGCCTGGGAGCCGGCCGAGCGCAGCTTCACCGGACGCGAAGTGATGGAGGCGCAGCGCGGCAGGTCCGCGCGCAAGTTCGTCGGCCTGGTGCTGGAAGGCCGCGGCATTGCCCGCGCCCACATGAAGGTCCGTTTTGCCAACGGTGCGGTCGGCGAGACCACCAGCGGCGGCTTCGCGCCCAGCATGAAGCAATCGATCGCCCTGGCCCGCGTCGACGCCGCTGCCGAGGGTGCCTGCGAGGTCGAGATCCGCGGCCAGTGGGTCGCGGCGCGGCTGGCCAAGCCGCCGTTCGTGCGCAACGGCAAGACCCTGGTCTGAACATTTCAACGACATTCATCTACGTGAAGGACATCCCATGAGCAATATTCCGACGAACCTGAAGTACGTGAAGAGCCACGAGTGGCTGCGCAGCGAGGCCGACGGCACCGTCACTGTCGGCATCACCGACTACGCCCAGAACTCGCTGGGCGACCTGGTGTTCGTCGAGGTGCCGAAGGTCGGCCGCAAGCTGACCGCGGACGAGGCCTGTGCGGTGGTGGAGTCGGTCAAGGCCGCCTCCGACGTCTACGCGCCGGTCGCCGGCGAAGTGATTGCGGCCAACGACAAGCTCGGCAACGCGCCGGAGCTGCTCAATTCCGATCCCTATGGCGAGGGCTGGCTGTTCCGCATCAAGCCGGCCGATGCCGGCGCGGTCGCCGCGCTGCTCGAAGCCGGCGGCTACGAAGATTTCCTGAAGACGCTGTAAGACCCGGGTTTTCCATGCCGTTCATTCCGCATACCGACACCGACATCCGCGAGATGCTGGCCGCCATTGGCGCGCCGAAGCTCGATGCGCTGTTCGACGAGATTCCAGAGAACCTGCGCTGCGGCACCTTGTCCGAGGTGCCAGAGGGCCTGCCCGAGATGCGCGTGGCGCAGCTGATGCATGCCCGCGCGGCGCAGGACAATGTCGCGCTCAATTTCATCGGCGCCGGCGCCTACGAGCACCATATCCCCGCGGCAGTCTGGGAGATCACCACCCGCGGCGAGTTCTACTCGGCCTACACGCCCTACCAGGCGGAGGCCAGCCAGGGCACGCTGCAGGTGCTGTACGAATACCAGACCATGATCTGCGGGCTGACCGGCATGGAGGTCAGCAACTGCTCGATGTACGACGGCGCCTCGGCATTGGGCGAAGCCCTGCTGATGGCGGTTCGCGCCAACAAGACCAACGGCTCCTGCAAGGTGCTGATGCCGCGCGCGGTGCATCCGTTCTACCGCGACGTGGTGGCTGCCACCAGCTCGGCGCAGGGCGTGCAGCAGCTGCTGGTCGACTACGACCCGGCCAGCGGCCAGACCGCGCTGGCGGCGCTGCAGGCGCACGAGGGTTCGGCACCGACGGCGGTGGTGATCGCCCAGCCGAACTTCTTCGGCACGCTGGAAGATGTCGACGCCATCACCGACTGGGCCCATGCCCAGGGCGCGCTGGTGGTGGCCCTGGTCAACCCGACCTCGCTGGCGGTGCTGAAGGCGCCGGGGCAATGGGGTGCCAAGGGCGCGGACATCGTCTGCGGTGACGGCCAGCCGCTGGGCGCGCCGCTGGCTTCCGGCGGTCCGTACTTCGGCTTCCTCACCACCAAGATGGAATTCGTCCGCGAGATGCCGGGCCGCATCGTCGGTCGCACCGTCGATCTGGACGGCAAGCCCGGTTTCACACTGACCCTGCAGGCGCGCGAGCAGCACATCCGCCGCGCCAAGGCCAAGTCCAACATCTGCACCAACCAGGGCCTGCTGGTCACTGCGGCGACGATCTACATGAGCATCGTCGGCCCCGAGGGCCTGGCGCGTGCCGCCTCGTCCTCGCTGGCCAATACCGCGGCGCTGCTGAAGGCCCTGGCGAAGGTCCCGGGCGTCAGCGTGGCCTTCGGCGGCGCGCACTTCCATGAGGCGGTGATCCGCCTGCCCAAGCCTGCCGCGCCGGTACTGGCGAAGCTGGCAGGGCAGGGCATCCTCGGCGGCTTCGACCTGTCGCGACACTATCCGGAACTCGGCCACGCCATCCTGGTGTGCGCGACCGAGACCAAGACCACCGAACAGCTGCAGCAGTTCGCGGACGCGCTGGCGTCCGCACTGAAATAAAGGAGAACGAGAAATGGCGACGATCACGCTCAAGGGCAACCCGGTACAGACCAATGGCGAACTGCCGAAGCCGGGCGCCGAGGTGCCGGGCTTCCGCCTGGTGGCCAAGGACCTGAAGGACGTTTCGCTGCATGACTACGCCGGCAAGCGCAAGGTGCTGAACATCTTCCCCTCGATCGACACTGCCACCTGCGCGATGTCGGTGCGCCAGTTCAACCAGCGCGCCGCCAGCCTGAACAACGCGGTGGTGCTGTGCATCTCCGGCGACCTGCCGTTCGCGCAGTCGCGTTTCTGCGGCGCGGAAGGCATCGCCAACGTGGTGACGCTGTCGATGATGCGCGACCGCCACTTCGCCAAGGACTACGGCGTGCTGATGGAAACCGGGCCGCTGGCCGGCCTGACCGCGCGCGCGGTGGTGGTGCTCGACGAGCACAACAACGTGTTGCATAGCGAACTGGTGCAGGAAATCGCCAGCGAACCGGACTACGAGGCGGCGCTGAAGTCGCTGGGCTGAGCCGCGGGCGGCAGTCCGGTGGACTGCCGTCAGGGTGCACGCCCGGCCACGAATGGCCGGGCCGGGCGTGGATGGAGTTGCCTCCGTCGCGCCATGGACGGCAACGGAAAACTTGCAAAGAGAAACCATGGACAAGCTGATCTTCGAACATTCCCGCGCCGGTCGCGCCGCCTATGCCCAGGCGCCGCTCGAGGCGGTGGACCTGTCCGGCATCCCGGCGGCGCTGCGTCGCCAGGACAAGCCGCTGCTGCCGGAAGTCTCCGAGCTGCAGGCGGTGCGTCACTTCACGCGCCTGTCGCAGAAGAACTTCTCGATCGACACGCACTTCTACCCGCTGGGTTCGTGCACGATGAAGTACAACCCGCGTGCCTGTAACACGCTGGCGAGCATTCCGGGCTTCCTGCGCCGCCATCCGCTGGCGCCGGAGACGCACAGCCAGGGCTTCCTGGCCTGCATGCATGACCTGCAGGAAATCCTCGAGGCGGTGACCGGCATGGCTGGCGTGTCGCTGACGCCGATGGCCGGCGCGCAGGGCGAGTTCGCCGGCGTGGCGATGATCCAGGCCTATCACCGCTCGCGCGGTGACCTGGAGCGCACCGAGATCCTGGTGCCGGACGCGGCGCATGGCACCAACCCGGCGACGGCGGCGATGCTCGGCTACACCGTGCGCGAGATCAAGACCAATGCCGACGGCGACGTCGACGTCGAGGCGCTGAAGGCCGCGGTTGGCCCGAAGACCGCCGGCATCATGCTGACCAATCCCTCGACCTTCGGCGTGTTCGAGCGCCGCATCAAGGAGATTGCCGGCATCGTCCACGAGGCCGGCGGCCTGCTGTACTACGACGGCGCCAACCTCAACGCGATCCTCGGCAAGGTGCGGCCCGGCGACATGGGCTTCGACGTGATCCACATGAACCTGCACAAGACCTTCTCGACGCCGCATGGCGGCGGCGGTCCGGGTGCCGGCGCCGTGGGCATGTCCGAGCGCCTGCTGCCGTTCCGTCCGATCCCGGTGGTCGGCAAGGAAGGCGGCCAGTACCGCTGGCTCGACGAGCGTGACCTGCCGCAGACCATCGGTCGCCTGTCGGCGTTCATGGGCAATGCCGGCGTGCTGATGCGCGCCTACATCTACGCGCGCCTGCTGGGCCGCGAGGGCATGCACCGCGTCGCCGAGTTCGCCACGCTGAACGCCAACTACCTGGCCGCGCGCCTGCGCGAGAAGGGCTTCGACCTGGCGTTCCCGGCGCGTCGTGCCAGCCACGAATTCATCATCACGCTGAAGAAGCAGAAGCAGCAGATCGAGCTGACCGCGACCGACGTCGCCAAGCGCCTGCTCGACTACGGCTACCACGCGCCGACGATCTACTTCCCGCTGCTGGTGCCGGAGTGCCTGCTGATCGAGCCGACCGAGACCGAGGACCGCGAGACCCTCGACGCCTTCGTCGAGACGATGGCGAAGATCTGGGAGGAGGCGAAGCAGGACATCGCCTTCGTCAAGGGTGCGCCGCATACCATGCCGGTGCGCCGCCTCGACGACGTGCGCGCCGCGCGCCAGCTCGACCTGCGCTGGCAGCCGGCGGCCTGAGCCCGGCGATGAAGATCCCGCGCCGGCATGCGCCGCGGCTGTTCGCGCTGTTCATGGCCTTCAGCATGTCGATGCTGATGTCGGCGGTGCTGACGCTGGTGAACCTGGGGCCGGCGGGCTTTCCGGGCCCCTGGCTGCATGCCTGGACGGTGGCCTTCATCGTCGCGCTGCCGCTGATCCTGCTGCTGGCGCCGCTGGGCCAGCGCTTTGTTGCCGCGATAACGGAGTGAAGCTGCATGGCTGACGGCATCAAGGGCTGGGCGCGGCTGATCCGCGCGACCAAGGTCTCCTACTGGGGCCTGGGCTGGGCGCTGCGCGAGGAAGAGGCTTTCCGCATCGAGGCGGCGCTGTGCCTGCTGCTGGTGCCTGCGGCCCTGCTGCTGGGGCAGGGCGGCATCGAGCGTGCGATGATGATCATGAGCCTGTTCGTGGTGGTCATCACCGAGCTGCTGAACACCGCCGTCGAGGTGGTCGTCGACCGCATCGGCGTCGAACGGCATGAACTGTCCGGGCGTGCCAAGGACCTCGGGTCCGCCGCCGTCCATCTGTCCCTGGTGCAGGTCCCCGTGGTCTGGGGCCTGGTCCTTTTTGGCTGAGAACGAAACCAACATGTCTGCCCTGATCTGCGGTTCCTTCGCTTTCGACACCATCATGGTGTTCCCCGGCCATTTCAAGAATGAAATCCTGCCGGACAAGGTGCACATCCTGAATGTCGCCTTCCTGGTGCCGCAGATGCGCCGCGAGTTCGGCGGCTGCGCCGGCAACATCGCCTACAACCTCAAGCTGCTCGGCGGCGATCCGCTGCCGATGGGCACGGTCGGCAACGACTTCGAGCGCTACGCCGCGTGGATGGACCAGAACGGCATCGCGCGCGACTACGTCAAGCTGGTGCCGGAGGCCTATACCGCGCAGGCCTACATCACCACCGATCTCGACGACAACCAGATCACCGCCTTCCACCCGGGCGCGATGAACTTCGCCCATACGCAGGACGTTGCGACCAAGGGCGTCAAGCTCGGCATGGTCTCGCCCGACGGCCGCGACGGCATGATCAAGCATGCAACGCAGTTCGCCGAGGCCGGCATCCCGTTCTTCTTCGATCCGGGGCAGGGCCTGCCGATGTTCGGTGGCGAGGACCTGCGCGACTTCATCGAGAAGGCCTCCTACGTCACCGTCAACGACTACGAGTCCGAGCTGCTGATGGACCGTACCGGCTGGACCCTGCGGCAGATCGCCGAGCGGGTCGACGCGCTGATCGTTACCCGTGGCGGCAAGGGCTCGCACATCATCACGCCGTCGAAGCAGTACGAAGTGCCCTGCGCCGAGGCCAGCTCGCTGACCGACCCCACCGGTTGCGGCGATGCCTTCCGCGCCGGCCTGCTGTACGGCCTGCTCAACGGCAAGGACTGGGAAACCACCGGTCGCATTGCCTCGCTGATGGGCGCCTACAACATCGAGCGCCCGGGCACGCAGAACCACCGCTTCAGCCTCGACCAGTTCCGCGAACGGTTCAAGGACGAATTCCGTTACGACTTCGGCTGAGGCGGATCGTCCGGTGATCGAACTGAAGCTGAAGCCCCGCGAGGACCGGCGCCTGCGTGCCGGCCACCTGTGGGCGTTCTCCAACGAACTGCAGACCGGCCCCGAGTTCCGCAACATCGCGCCGGGCACGCTGTGCCGGATCAGCGACGACCGCGGCAAGTCGCTGGGCATCGGCTACGTCAATCCGCATGCGCTGCTGGCCGTGCGCCTGCTGGCCGCCAGTGCCGAGGCCTCGATCGACGCCGCCTGGTTCGCGCGCCGCATCCAGGCCGCGCTGGCGCTGCGCGAGCGTCTCTACGACGCGCCGTTCTACCGCCTGGTGCACGGCGAATCCGATGGCCTGCCGGGCCTGATCGTCGACCGCTTCGGCGAGGTCTGCGTGGTGCAGCTCGGCACCGCCGGCATGGAGAACCTCAAGGCCGCGGTGACCGAGGCGCTGCAGTCGGTGCTGCAGCCGCGCGGCATCCTGTTCCGCAACGACGGCGGCCTGCGCGAGCTGGAAGGCCTGCCGGCCTATGTCGACGCGGTCGGCGAGGTGCCGGACGAGGTGGAGCTGCTGGAGAGCGGCGTGCGCTTCATCGCACCGCTGCGCAGCGGCCAGAAGACCGGCTGGTTCTATGACCAGCACGACAACCGCGACCGCCTGGCGCGCTACGTGCGCGGCGCGCGCGTGCTCGACGTGTTCTCCTATGTCGGCGGCTGGGCGATCCGCTCGGTCAAGGCCGGCGCCGTCTCGGCGACCTGCATCGACAGCTCGCAGCCGGCGCTGGACCTGGCCCGCCGCAGCGCCGCGCTCAACGGCGTCGAGATCGAGACGATCCGCGACGAGGCACTGGACGCACTCAAGGTCCTGCGCCGCGACCAGCGCCAGTTCGATGTCGTCGTGGTCGATCCGCCGGCGCTGATCAAGCGCAAGAAGGACTACGAGGCTGGCCTGGAGCACTACGCCGCGTTGAACCGCGCCGCGCTGCAGCTGCTGCCCGCCGACGGCATCCTGATTGCCTGTTCCTGCTCGCATCACCTCGAGGCCGAGGCGCTGCAGCGCATCCTGCTGCGCGAGTCGCGCCACGCCGGGCGGCGCCTGCAGATCCTGGAGCAGGGGGCGCAGGGTGCGGACCATCCGGTCCATCCGGCGATTCCCGAAACGCGTTACCTGAAAGCCTTCTACTGCCGCGTGCTGCAGGGCTGAGCACCACGACAACAACGACATGCTGACCTACCCGAAGATTGATCCCGTCGCCATCAAGCTCGGCCCGCTGTCCGTGCATTGGTATGGCCTGATGTACCTGCTGGGTTTCTGGGGCGCCTGGGCGCTGGGCACGGTGCGTGCGCGCCAGCCGCATATCGCCTGGCCCAAGGACCGCGTCTCCGACCTGCTGTTCTACATCGTGATGGGCGTGATCTTCGGTGGACGCGTCGGCTACACGCTGTTCTACAACTTCTCCGGCTTCCTGCACGAGCCGCTGGTGATCTTCCGCATGTGGGAAGGCGGCATGTCCTTCCACGGCGGCCTGATCGGCGTGATCGTTGCGTATTTCTGCTTCGCCTGGAAGCACAAGCTCAACGCCTTCGACATCGCCGATTTCGCCGCGCCGCTGATTCCGGTGGGCCTGTTCACCGGGCGCATCGGCAACTTCATCAACGGCGAGCTCTGGGGCGCGCCGACGACCCTGCCCTGGGGCATGGTGTTCCCCGGCGCTGGGCCGGAGCCGCGGCATCCGTCGATGCTCTACGAGGCCCTCCTCGAGGGCGTCGTGCTGTGCGCGCTGTTGTGGTGGTTCGGGCGCAAGCCGCGGCCGCGCATGGCGGTGTCGGGCCTGTTCCTGGTCGGCTATGGGGTGTTCCGCAGTGCCGTGGAATTCGTACGCCTGCCGGACGCACATATCGGCTACCTTTACGGCACCGGCTGGCTGACGATGGGCATGGTGCTGAGCGCGCCGATGATTGCGGCCGGCGCGGCGTTGCTGGCGGTTGCCTACGGGCGGAAACGCTGAACCTGCAAAAAGCAGTTTAGCCACGGATGAACACGGATGAACACGGATTTACAGGATGCTTCCCCGCTGATTCGGAGTTACTCTGCGGATGCGGGCCATGCACCGGACAAGCCGTTGATCTTGATCCGTGTTTATCCGTGTAATCCGTGGCTAAAGAGTTTCTAAGATGAAGCAATACCAGGATCTGATGCGCCACGTGCTGGAGCACGGCGCCGAGAAATCCGACCGCACCGGCACCGGCACGCGCTCGGTGTTCGGCTACCAGATGCGCTTCGACCTGGCCGACGGCTTCCCGCTGCTGACCACCAAGAAGCTGCACCTGCGCTCGATCCTGCACGAGCTGCTGTGGTTCCTGAAGGGCGAGACCAATACCGCCTACCTGAAGGAGCACGGGGTTTCGATCTGGGACGAGTGGGCCAGCCCCGAGGGCGAACTGGGCCCGGTCTACGGCAAGCAGTGGCGCGACTGGGTGGCTCCGGATGGACGCCATATCGACCAGATCAGCGAGGTCATCGCCCAGATCCGCAGCAACCCGGACTCGCGGCGCCTGATCGTCTCAGCCTGGAACGTCGGCGAACTGGACCGGATGGCGCTGATGCCCTGCCATGCCTTCTTCCAGTTCTACGTCGCCAACGGCCGGCTGTCCTGCCAGCTGTACCAGCGCAGCGCCGACATCTTCCTCGGCGTGCCCTTCAACATCGCCTCCTACGCCATGCTGCTGATGATGGTGGCGCAGGTTACCGGCCTGGAGGCCGGCGAGTTCGTCTGGACCGGCGGCGACTGCCACCTCTACAGCAACCACCTCGAGCAGACCCGCGAACAGCTGTCGCGTGCGCCGCGGCCGCTGCCGAAGCTGACGCTGAACCCGGAGGTGAAGGACATCTTCGGCTTCCGCTTCGAGGATTTCACGCTGTCGGAATACGATCCGTTGCCGCATATCAAGGCGCCTGTCGCGGTCTAAGAGGCATGATCTCGCTCATCGCCGCGCTGGATGACAACCGCCTGATCGGCCGCGACAACGGCCTGCCCTGGCGCCTGCCCAACGACCTGAAGTTCTTCAAGCGCACGACGCTGGGCAAGACCGTGCTGATGGGGCGCAAGACCTGGGAGTCGCTGGGCCGGCCGCTGCCGCAGCGCGACAACTGGGTGCTGACCCGCGATCCGCAGTTCCGCGCCGAGGGCGCCCGCGTGTTCCAGGATCTCGAAACCGCCCTGAAGGCAGCGACGGACAGGGAACTGGTGGTGATCGGTGGCGCCGAGTTGTACCGGCAGGTCCTGTCGCTCGCCGACCGCATGTACCTGACCGAGGTGCATGGCCGCTTCGAGGGCGATGCCTGGTTTCCTGACTTCGATCCTGCGTTGTGGCGCCTGCTGGCGCGCGAGGATCACCCCGCCGACGCCACGCACGCCTGCGCCTACAGTTTCTGCAGCTACGAGCGCACGTGAAACCGCTCGCCCTGCTCCTGCTGTGTTGCAGCACATGGGCGGGTGCACAGGAGCTGCCGGCGGCACGCCTGAAGCTGAGTCCGGCGCTTGCGCCGTCACCGGCATCGACGACGGTCCGCGCCATCCGTTTCGAGGGCAACGAGGTCACCCAGCCGCGCACCATGCTGCGCGAGATGGTGATCGCGCCCGGTGACCTGGCCGATCCGGCGCGCATCGAGCGCAGCCGCCAGGCGGTGCAGGACCTCGGGCTGTTCAAGAGCGTCAGCGTGCGCGAGGAGCCGGTCAACGGCGGCGTCGACCTGGTGTTCAAGGTCCGGGAACGCTGGTACCTGTTGCCGATCCCGCGGCTCGATGCCAAGGCCACCGGCGAATACAGCTATGGCGGCCAGGTGCGCTGGAACAACGTCTGGGGCCTGGACCACACGCTGCGCCTGACCTATGAGCGCGAGGATCGGCAGAAGCAGGGTGTCGGCCTGGAGACCAGCTACAACTTCGGCTACTCGGCGCCGCAGGTGTTCGACAGCCGCTACAGCGTCGGCATTGGCGCCGGCCATACCCGGCGCCCGCGGATCCTCCCCGACGGCCGCAGCTATGAGGAACAGCTGCAGAACATCGGCGTCGGGATCTCGCGCAGCCTGTCGGAAGGCCCGCCCAGCCAGGGCTGGAGCGTCAGCGCCGGCCTGCTGTGGCAGGACCAGGACACCAGCGGCGTCAACGCCATCGCGCCCTACGGCATGGCCACGGCGCCCGAGCTGGGCCTGCGCTACCGCGACCTGCACCTGCGCATCTACAGCGAGGAAGGCATCAGCTACGGTGGCAAACTGCAGTTCGCGGTCGATGGCTGGGCTGCGGACTATGGCTACAGCGAGCTGACCGCCGGCTACGCGCAGTACATTCCAGTTGGCAGTACCGAGTACCAGACCCTGCACCTGTTCGCCGAGTTGGGGCTGCGCAGTGATGGTCCGCCGCTGAACGATGCCTTCACCCTTGGCGGCAACAGCCTGCTGCGCGGCTATGAGAAGGATTTCCTCGAGGGCGATGCGGTGTATCGCGTGGCAGCGGAGTTCGCGCGCCCGGTGTTCCGGCGCTGGCTGCGCTGGGTGTTGATCGCCGAGGCCGGCAGCGTGTTCGAGGAGCCGGACGATATCCGCTTCGGGCGCGTCTACACCAGTGTCGGGGCAGCACTACGGGTGCGTTTCTCCACCTTCGTCAACCTGGAGATCGAGGCCGGCGTGGCGCTGCCGGTCGGCGACGATGGCGGGCTGCGCTTCTTTGCCGGCCGCATCTGAACTGCTATAAGAACCGCCGTCATCCCTTAACTATTCCGGAGAGATTCATGGCGGACCTCAAGGCAGCTTTCGCGCAGGCACAGGCCGACGTCAAGACGCTGACCAAGCGCCCCAGCAACGACGACATGCTGGCGCTGTACTCCCTGTTCAAGCAGGCCTCCGAAGGCGACGTGAAGGGCAGCCGGCCCGGCATGCTCGACATGGTCGGCCGCGCCAAGTACGACGCCTGGGCCAAGCTCAAGGGCAACTCGGGCGACCAGGCGATGCAGCAGTACCTCGACAAGGTTGCGGCCTTGTTGAAGAGTCACAAGTAGTCGCGGCGGCGTTACCCAGAGAAGATTTTTAGCCACGGATTTCACGGATGAACGCGGATAAACAATCCGTGTGATCCGCGTAATCCGTGGCTAATTCGTTGTTGTCTTAGAACTGGTACTTCACGAACGCCTGCGCGAAGTCGCGGTCGCGGTACAGGTTGTTGTCGCCACCGCCGAAGAACCAGCCGTAGCCGACGGTGAAGGACAGCGCTTCCTTGTAGCGTGTCTCCAGGTTGGCCAGCAGCTGCTTGCGGCCCTTGATGAAATTCTCGGCCGGGCCGGGCGAGGTGCCGTTGACGTCGTGCGCCCAGACGATGAAGGGCTGCAGGCTGATCGCCGGCAGCACGCTTTCGTACTTGACGATGCTGATCAGGCGGTAGCCCCAGGAGAACGGATCGACGTAGTCGTCGAGATCGGCCTGGTGCGGATTGAAGCGCAGGCCGTCGCCGCGGACGTCGCCGGCGTCGTCATAGTCGCCGTCACCGTTGGCATCGTGGTTGACCGTGCAGCTGGCATTGGTCGAGCAGGCCTGGCGCGAGCCGTCGGCACCACTGCCGTCGGCACCGGCGCTGGCATGGGTGAACACGCCGGGTGCCTCGATCTGCAGGCGATCCAGCGAGGGCAGGTCCGGCACCCAGGTGGCACCGAACTCGCCGACCAGCTGGATCTGGTCCGCGCCGAAGGGGTTGTCGGTGGCGCCCAGCACGCGGGTGAAGCCGAGGTTGAACTGGTAGGTGTCGAATTCCTCATAGCCGCGGATGGTGCTGTTGGGGGCGTTCTCGCCGACCACGCCGCCGCGGTAGGGCAGCACGAAGTTGGGGAAGGCACGCGCCGAGCCGGGCACGTGGCCGACCAGCAGGTTGAGGGTGTCGCGGTAGGGGATGTTGCCGTCGGCGTCGGTGAAGTCGCTGCTGCCGTAGGTCGGCGCGAAGTTGCCGTTGCTGTCGAAGCCGTTGCCGCCACGCGTGCCGACGCAGCCCTGGCCGAGCTGGTTGCCCAGCTGGTTGACGCGCTGCAGCCCGGGGTCATGGCAGCGGGTCAGCGTCGGACCCATCGCGGCGAAGGCCAGGTCGGTGACCGCGACCTGCAGCGGCGCGTCCGGACGGTAGGCGACTTCACCCTGGACCGAGTAGTCGCCGAGCGTGGTGTTGAAGCTCAGGCCCAGCAGCTTGATGTCCTCGGGATATTCGAAGAACAGCTGCGGTGAATCCAGTGCGATGGCGCTGGAATGCGGCTGGGCCGGATTGCCGCTCAGCAGCTGGCCCAGGCCCAGCAGGTTGAGCACGCCGAGGTCGGCGAGGATTGCCGGGTTGGCCAGGCCCAGCGCGAGGGCATCCGTCGTCAGCTGGCTGCGGGCGGCCGGGTTGGTGGTGACCGGGACGTTGGGGCAGGCGGCGAGGAAGGTCGTGGTGTTGTAGGCGTCGATGCCGCGGTTGCCGGGGCCGGCAGTGTTGCCCTCGCGGCGCGCGCAGGAGGCGTCCGCCGACATGAAGCTGACGTAGGGCAGCTTCGAGTGGTAGTTCATGAAGTAGACGCCCAGCTCGGTGCCGTTGCCGAGGTTCTCGGCGTAGTACTTGAAGGCGATGCCGTACTGGCCCTGGTCGCTGGCCTCGCGATCCTTGCCGCGCTGGAAGGTGATGCTGGTCGGCGTGATCAGGGTCAGTGGGTTGTCGAGATAGCCGAGTTGCTCGTTGGCGTTGGCGCCGACGAAGGCGCGCTCCGGATCGTCCGGCGAGGTGCCGAAGGTCAGGTTGACGTTGTCGACGGCGTTGTTGGTGCCGATGTCGGCGAAGCCGAAGTAGCTGCCGGGTGCGGGCGCTTCCACCGGCTGCCATTCGAGCTGGTAGTAGGCCTCGATGGTGGCGCCGTCGAAGGGCTCGAAGCTGCCGAAGGCCATCGCCACCGGTGTGAACACTTCCTCCACGGTGAAGCCGACGCGGTAGAGGTTGTTGGCATTGACCGGCTGGGCCTGGTTGACCGAGTTGATCACCAGCAGCGTCGACTCGCCCCAGTTCACGGTCTGGCGGCCGAGCTTGAAGCTCAGGTCCCTGTCGCCGTACAGCGGCAGGCGGCCGTAGAAGTTGGCATCGAGCCACTGCAGGTCGGTGCCGACCTGGCGCAGCACCTCGCCGTCGCGGCGCTTGCTGCGCACGCGCTCGCCGCGGCCGTAGACGCGGGTGAAGAAGTGGTTCGACTCCGGGTCGCCTTCGGTACCGACGCGGTCGACGTTGTCCGGCGTGATGCGGTTCGGATGGTTCTCGGTGAAGTCGTTGTTGACGAAGTCGTAGAAGTAGAGCCAGCGCGCGAAGAAGCCGTAGTTCTCCCAGGTCAGGTTGAGGTCCTGGGTGATCTTGGCGACGCCCTGGAACAGGTCGCCCTTGCCGTAGTTGAGGTTGCCGTCGTCGTTGCGCAGGCTGAACTGGCCGGGTGCGGCGGCGAGCCGCTGCGCCGGGTAGGTCTGTTCCTTGAACAGGCCCTGGCAGGACTGGTAGCGGCCGCCGCAGAGACCGGGATCGAGGTTGGCCTTGCCGATCAGGTCATCCGCACGCTGCTCCATGCGCCAGGCGCCGCCCAGCGTGATCGAGGTATTGAGGACGCCGTTGAGCGGGGTTTCCTCGCCTGCCGAGAAGGTGAGGGCCTGGGCACTGCCGCAGGCGAGCAGGCCGAGGAGCGCGAACGCTCGGATACGGGGCCGCAAGGGCCGCAGATGGTTCATGTTGTGCTCTCGTCGGGGGATGTTTTCCGGTCTGTTCCGTGCCGGGCGGTTTGCGCGCGCAATTTTACCTTCGCTGCCCTCGCGCACAAAACAAAAGAGGCCCGCACTTGGCGGGCCTCGTGAACAACATGCTTCGGATCAGAACTGGTACTTGACGTAGGCCTGTGCGAAATCGCGGTCGCGGTACAGGTTGTTGTTGCCGCCACCGAAGAACCAGCCGTAGCCGACGGTGAAGGAAATCGCTTCCTTGTAGCGCGTCTCCAGGTTGACCAGCGCCTGCTTGCGACCCTTGACGAAGTTCTCGGCCGGGCCGGGGCCCGTGCCCTGCACGTCGTGGGCCCAGATGATGAAGGGCTGCAGGCTGATGCCGGGCAGGATGCTCTCGTACTTGACGATGCTGATCAGGCGATAGCCCCAGGAGAACTTGTCGACGAAATCTTCGAGGTCGGCCTGGTGCGGGTTGAAGCGCAGGCCATCCGGACCGTAGTTGCAGGTCGGGTTGGTGGAGCAGGCCTGGGCCTGGCCGCCGACGGGCAGGTAGGGGTTGGTCACCGGGTCATAGGCGACACCCGGGTTCTTCAGGCGGAAGCCCGAGCCATCGGCACCGGCGGTGGCGCTGGTGAAGATGCCCGGGGCCTCGATCTGCAGTTCATCGAGCGACGGCAGGTCCGGAATCCAGGCTGCGCCGAACTCGCCGACGAGCTGGATCTGGTCCGCGCCGAAGGGATTGTCGGTGGCGCCCAGCACTTGGGTGAAGCCGAGGTTGAACTGGAAGGTGTCGAAGTTCTCGTAGCCGCGGATGTAGCTGTTCGGCGCGTTCTCGCCGATCACGCCGCCGCGGTAGGGAATCACGAAGTTCGGGAAGGCGCGGGCCGAGCCAGGGCCGTGGCCGAGCAGGATGTTGACTGTATCGGCGTAGGGATTGCTGCCGCTGGCGTCGATGAAGTCGCTGGGGCCGTAGTAGTTGCCCGTATTGGCGTTGCCCTGATCGCTGCTGTGAGTGCCGTCCTCGTAGAAGCCGGTGCCGCCGAGGGTCGAGCCGGCGCAGCCGCTGCCGCGCAGGTTCGGGTCGTGGCAGCGCGTCAGCGTCGGGCCGCCGGCGGCCAGCGACAGGTCGGCGATGGCCACCTGCAGCGGCTGGTCCGGACGGTAGGCCACTTCACCCTGGATCGAGAAGTCGCCGAGCGTGGTGTTGAAGCTGGCGCCGAACATCTTGATGTCTTCCGGATAGTCGAACTGGATCCGGACGGAGTCGAGCGGCACCGCGGAGCGGGTGGTGCCGGTGGCATTGGGATTGCCGCCGGTGAGCAGCACCGGCGCGGCGCCGGCCAGCGCGGCGAGGAACTCCGGAATGCTGCCGCCGGTGACACCGGTGTCGTTGCCGGCCGCCAGCAGGTTGCCGGCGATCAGCGGCAGCGCGTCGCGCAGCAGCTGGCCGCTGGGCGTGTCGAGGCCGGTGCCGTGGGTGAACACCGGGTTGTCGCGGCAGGCGTTCATGTACTCGAAGGTATTGATCACGTCGATGCCATCCGGGTTGCCCTCACGGCGGGCGCAGGAGGCGTCCGACGCGTAGAAGCTCACGTAGGGCAGCTTCGAGTGGTAGTTCATGAAGTAGAAGCCCAGCTCGGTGCCGCTGCCGAGGTTCTCCGCGTAGTACTTGAAGGCGATACCGTACTGGCCGGAATCGCGCGCCTCGTTGTCCTTGTTGCGCAGCACGGTGCCCGAGGTGTTGGTGACCAGGGTCAGCGGGTTGTCGAGGTAGCCGGTCTGCTCTGCCGGAGTGTCGCCGCGGTAGGCGCGGTCCGGGTCGTCGCCGGTGCCGCCGAAGCCGAGGTTGACGTTGTCGATGGCGTTGTTGGTGCCGATGTCGGCGAAGCCGAAGTAGCTGCCCGGTGCCGGCGCTTCCACCGGCTTCCATTCCAGCTGGTAGTAGCCCTCGACGGTGGCGTTCTCGAACGGCTCCATGCTGAGGAACACCGAGCCCACCGGCGTGAACACTTCTTCCACCGCGAAGCCGACGCGGTAGAGGTTGTTGGCGTTGACCGGCTGGGCCTGGTTGACCGAGTTGATCACCAGCAGGGTCGATTCGCCCCAGTTCACGGTCTGGCGGCCGATCTTGAAGGTGACGTCCTTCTCGCCGATCGGGAAGCGGCCGTAGAAGTTGGCGTCGAGCCACTGCAGGTCGGTACCGATCTGCTTCAGCACCTCGCCATCGCTGCGCTTCTTGCGCACGCGCGCGCCGGGGCCGTAGGTACGCAGGCCGGCGGCGGCGTTGAAGTAGCGGTTGGCGATCGGATCGTTGCTGAAACCGACCTCGCCGACGTTGTCCGGCGTGATCAGGTTGGGGTGGGTTTCGGTGAAGTCGTTGTTGACGAAGTCGTAGAAATAGAGCCAGCGCGCGAAGAAGCCGAACTCGCCCCAGGTCAGGTTGAGATCCTGGGTGATCTTGGCGACGCCCTGGACGATGTCGCCCTTGCCGTAGTTCAGGTTGCCGTCGTCGGCACGCATGCTGAACTGGCCCGGAGCCGCCGCGAGGCGCTCCGTCGGGTAGGTCTGGTCCTTGAACAGGCCCTGGCAGGACTGGTACTGCCGGGTGCAGAGATCGGGATTCAGGTTGGCCTTGCCGACCAGGTCTTCCGATCGATCCTCCATGCGCCAGGCGCCGCCAGCGGTGATGGTGGTGTTGAGCACGCCTTCGACCTGGCCATCCCAGATGCTCAGGTTGATGGCCATGGCGGGGGCCGAGAGCAGCAGGCCGGCTGCGGCCAACGCGGGGGCGGCAGCGCGCCGGAACGGGGCTGAATCCATTCGAAATCTCCTCATCAAATCAAGCGATAGCGAGGGCTTTTTGTGACGGGTCGCTGTTTTTTTATCCGCGACCGCTGCCCGATGGCGCGATTCTAGGCGGGTGCGGCGGATGTGAACAGATGTTTTCGCTGAATTTTCCGGTCGATGGCGTCTCCGTCCGCGGGGCGGGGCGGCGGGGCGTGACGCAGGACGCAGACGTTTTCCGGCGCAGCCCCTAAAACAGGGGGCTACGACCGGGCCACGAACAGGTTTATCGTAGACAGAGCCAGGGTTCAGCGGAACGCAGCCATCGGGGGAACAGCCATGAGTGAACGCAAGCTGGGTGTCGGGAAAGGATTCAGGTTGCTCGCAACCGCAGCGGTGATTGCCGGCATGTCGCTGTTGAGCGCAGGCTGCCAGGACGACGACGATCGTGCAGCCCCTGCCGGTGGTCCGACCCCGGGCGCCGGCCCCAGCGTTTCGGGCGCCATCATTGCCGGCCGCGTGCGCGGCGGCTCGGTGCGGGTATTCGCGTTGAAGGACAACGGCGATCGCGACGAGGAACTCGGCTCCGCCACCACCGACACCGACGGCAAGTTCCGGATGAGGCTGAAGCGCAAGCCCAGCGGCCCGATCGAACTGGAGGCCCTCGATGGCGAATACACCAGCGAGGCCGATACGCGCATCACGCGCACCAAGGTGCGCTTGCGGACCCTGGTGCCGCGGATCAGCGATACCGAAGAGACCGGCCTGGTGGCCACGCCCCTGACGACCTTTGCGGCCGCGCGTGCCCGCAGGCTGCGCGGTGAAAGCCCCAATCTGGGTGCGGCGATCAATGCAGGCGATGCCAACGTCCGCGAGATCTTCGGCATCGATGCGCCGACCCTGGCCAGGCTGGTACCGGATATCAACGCCACCGGGCCTGTCGCCGCCGCCGCCGTGGTACTGGGCGCGCTGGAAGACCTGGCAATCAAGAACGACAAGGAGGGCGCCGACATCGTCACCGCCCTGGCCCTGGACCTCAGCGACGGCCTGCCGGATGGCAAGCAGGACGAAACGCCGGTGAGGTTCGAGGGCACGACCGAAACGATTCCGCCGACGCTGGGCACCGCGGACTTCCTGTCCTCGGTCACGTCCTACACCGATCCCAACAACGACAACACCGACCGCGGCGACGATCCGCCTCCGGTCGATCCGGATGCCACCGCGGCGGTCCGCGAGGGTGTCGTCGCTGCCGCGCCGCCTGCGGCAGGACTGTCGGTGGGTTCTTCCGGTGCCGTTGCCTCGCTGTCCTTCGACGGCAGGCAGGTGGTCTACGTCGCAGCGCGCGGTTCGGGCATCAAGGCACTGGACATCACCGATCCGGCCAATCCGACGATCAATCTGTTGCCGGCACTCAATGATGCGCTGGGCAAGTTGTCGCCGCCGTTTACCAATATCGGTGGCGTGGTGGCGGTGCCGGGCGCGGCAACACCGCAGGTGGTGCTGTTCGACTACGACCAGGCCCGTGTGATCGTCGCGGACGTGCGCGACCAGACCATCAAGAAGGACACCAACCTCACCGGGGTGGTGGACGCCGAACAGACCTGCTTCAGCGGTGGCCAGGCCTTCATCTCCGGCGGCATTCCCGATCCGACCCGTGGCGTGATCTGGCTGGCGGCGAACAATGGCTATCTGCCGTACGACGTTGCGACGCTGTCGCCCGACGTCAGCAAGAAGATTGCCCTGGCGCCGGGCGACATCATCGCCGAGAACATCGGCGGTGATGTTTCGTCCAACCTGCTGTTCTCGCCCAACTATGGGTCCCCCGATGGCTGTGACGGCCCGGGCGCCCTCGAACTGGTCAAGCTCGATGAGGGCAGGGCCTACCTGATGAAGGACGTCGACTTCCAGAAAGCCTTTGCCGTGGGAGCCACCCCGACAAGTCCGGGCATTCCCTTCGGCATTGTCGATGCCGGCTCGATGGACAGCATCTACAAGGTGGGCATCCTGACCGGCGAGGACACTCCCAGGGTTGGGCTGATCCGGCTCGGTGACATGAGCAAGTTCGAGTTCACCAGCATACCGGCGTCAGGGACCGACCCGGCGCGCCACGAGTTCGCCGTCAAGGATCCGTCCGTGGCGACCGCCTTCGCGGTGGAGAGCGGGGGATTCCCGCAATACGCCGGTTCTGCCGTGGAGTCGACCAACCATCTGACCTTGCTGATGGCGGGCTTCTCCAATGACATCCTGGTTGCAAAGCTCGACGATCCGGCCAACCCGGCCTGGAAGGGTTTTGCCGACTGGAAGCAGCACCGTGCGACGTCCACCGAGTATCGGCAGGCCTTCGATCCGCATGCGGTGGGTGCCGTGCTGGCTTCGGCCAACAACCGCAGCTACGGCTTCATGCTCAGTGGCGATCCCGGCCAGGACATCCTCATGATCGACATGCAGGCTTTCCTGGATGCTGCAGCTGCAGGCCCCGAGGGCGATGCTGCGCATCGCCTGAGCTCGACGCCGTTCGATAACGTCATTGTCCGCAAGTTCTCGCTGATTGCCGCCGCCCAGGCCAAGTCGGCGATGACCCAGAACAAGCGGGTGCAGCGGACGAGGTGAGCCACCACGCCGGGCTTTCGATGAGAGTTTCCGGTGCCGGATCCAGGTCAGGGGAGCGACCTGGGTCCGGCAACAGATGGCGAATCGCGCTGTTGATGGCGCCGCTGTTGCTGCTTGCCTGCAGTCATCCGGACCCTGCGGCGACGCCGTCCGTGCAGGCCCAGGCGCCCAGGTACGACCCGCTGGCCTACGCACGTGCGGACCGCCAGCGCGACCTGCGGCAGAATCCGGAGCCCACCGTTCCTCCGCAGTGCTACACCCGCACCGGCGGGGAATCCAATCCCTGCTGGACCTGTCATACCCGCCGCAACGGCGGCAATCTGATGGGCGATGTCGAGCTGCAGACCGAGTACGCTTTCAGCGACGTCGCCAAGGACAACCACTGGCGCAATCTCTACGCCGACCGCCGCGCCGCGATGGGGGCGATTTCCGACGGGCAGGTCCTGCAGTACGTTCGCCAGGACAACTACGCGCCGCTGCGTGCTGCGTTGCTGCAGGCGAAGGACTACCTCGGCTGGACCCCTGACCTGGATTTCGATGCCGGCTTCGATGCGGAGGGTTTCGCCCGGGACGGTTCCTGGTGGCGGGCTTTCCGCTACAAGCCCTTTCCGGGAACGTTCTGGCCCACCAACGGCGCCACCGACGACGTCATGATCCGCCTGCCGCGGGAGTTGTACCTGGATGCGGGCGGCAAGCCTTCACGCGAACTGTACCGCCTGAACCTGGCCATCCTCGAGGTGGCGGTGGCGACCCCCGATTCCGGGCAGGCAGCCCGGCGAGACCGCGAGGTGGAGCCGGTCAGCGAGGAACTGGCCGGATGGGATCTCGACGGCGACGGCCGCATCTCCGGGAAGGTCACCCGGATATCGCAGCTGCCCGAGCGGTATGTCACGCCGCATGCGCCGGCCGGGATGTCGCCGGAAGCAAGGCAGGTCCGTCGCTGGCGATACCCGCTGGGTACGGAGTTCCTGCATACGGTGCGCTATCTCGATCCCGATGCGTCCGGCATGATCAGCCGGCGCATGAAGGAAGTGCGCTACGCCATCAAGCTGTCCGCGCCTACTGCGTCGGGAACCGCCGATGTCTACCAAGCCGAGCGTCTTGAAAAGGAGCGTGGCAACGTCCCGCTCTACTCGGGTCATTCCGAGACTGGCCTCTACAACTCACACGGCTGGAAGCTGCAGGGCTTCATCGAAGATCGCGACGGTGCCCTGCGCCTGCAGACGACCGAGGAGACCTACTACTGCATGGGCTGCCACACCTCGATCGGCGTGACGGTCGACAGCAGCTTCGCCTTTCCGCGCAAGCCTCCGGGCCTGGCGGGCTGGGGCTACCAGTCGCTGGTGGGCATGCCGGACGTGCCCCAGGTCGGGCACCGCACGCCGGAGACCCTGCTGTACCTGCAGCGCGTGCGTGGTGGCGACGAGTTCCGTGCCAACGACGAGATCGTCGCCCGCTTCTTCGGTCCGGAAGGTCTGCGCCGCGACGAGGTGCTGCGCGCCGCCAAGGGCGGGGATCAGGACCTGCGCCATCTGGTGATGCCTTCCCGCGCGCGGGCGCTGGCATTGAACAAGGCCTATCTCGCACTGGTTCGAGAGCAGTCCTTCATCCTCGGACGCGATCCCGTGCTGCAGCCGGTGAAGAACGTGCATGACCGCATCGAGAACGGCGATACCGGCCTGAAGAAGAAAAAAGCCGTTTACGACGACGGCCGGCTCTGGCTCGACTGGTAATTCAGCCTGCAAAAAGCAGTTGAGCCACGGATTACACGGATCAACACGGATAGAAACACAGATCTACAGGATGTTTCCTGCTGAAGCGCGCAGCATTTGGGTGACGGACGGTGGATTCGCAAGCGATTGATCTTGATCCGTGTTCATCCGTGTAATCCGTGGCAAAAGAGTTTTCCGGGTTCAGGCCTTGCCGGCCCAGTCGCGCGCGAACTGACGCGCGACACGGCCCGAGCGCGAGGCGCGGTTCAGGGCCCAGCGCAGCGCCAGCTTCTGCGTCTCCTCGTCCCAGCCTTCGTGGCCCAGGGCGCGCAGGTGCATGCGCACCAGTTCCAGGTACTGGTCCTGGCCGAAGGCCTGGAACGACAGCCACAGGCCGAAGCGCTCCGACAGCGAAATCTTCTCCTCGGTGGATTCGCCCGCGTGCAGCTCGTCGTCGATCCAGTGGTACTCCTGGTTGTCGCGCTTCATCTCCGGCATCAGGTGGCGGCGGTTGCTGGTGGCGTAGATCAGCACGTTCTCCGGCGGATCCTCGACGCCGCCATCCAGTGCGGTCTTCAGCGCGGTCAGTGCCGGGTCACTGGAGGCAACCGAGAAGTCATCGACATAGAGCACGTAGCGCTCGCTGCGGTCGCGCAAGGGCGCGACGATCTCCGGCAGGTCGATCAGGTCGTGCGGCGGCACTTCCACCAGGCGCAGGCCCTGGTCGGAGTAGGCGTGGAGCATGGCCTTGACCAGCGAGGACTTGCCGGTGCCGCGGGCGCCGGTCAGCAGGGCGTGGTTGGCCGGTTCGCCGCGCACGAAGCGCTCGGTATTGCGCAGCAGGGCTTCCTTCTGGCGCGCGATGCCCAGCAGGCTGTCGAGCGGCACCGCCTGCACGAATTCCACCGGCTGCAGGGCGCCGTGACGCCAGCGGTATGCCAGGGCGGGGGGGAGGCTGTTGGCGTTGGTCATGAGGCCTGCACAAAAAAAGACGGGGCCGCCATGTTAGAGCCTGTCCGCGGGTAAAAGACGCATGCGTTGCTGCCAGAAATCGCGCCAGGCAAGTCGGCCGACGTGCGATTTGGTGGTTCCAAATAAGCGGCGGCCGGCGCCGCATGGCGCGATTTCCGGCGCAACCCGAAGGGACGGGGCCGTTTTCGCGCCCCGCGTTCCCTATCGCCACTCACGTACGTCGAGTACGCCGCGCGTCGATAGGGTTAGCGGGACACGAAAACGGCACGCCGTCGCATGCGTGTTTTACCCGCGGACAGGCTCTCGGGCGGCCCCGTATCCGGCGTCAGCGCTGCGGGCTTATGCCAGCTTCTTGTGCCGCGCTTTACGGTTCACGCCCGGCTCCGCGCCGGTGCGGCGGCGGAAGTCGTCCTCGTACTCGCGGTAGTTGCCCTCGTGCCAGACCACGTCGCCCGAGTCCTCGAAGGCGAGGATGTGGGTGGCGACGCGATCGAGGAACCAGCGGTCATGCGAGATGACCATGGCGCAGCCGGGGAAGTCGAGCACCGCTTCCTCCAGTGCACGCAGGGTTTCGACGTCGAGGTCGTTGGTCGGTTCGTCGAGCAGCAGCACGTTGCCGCCCTGCAGCAGCATCTTGGCCAGGTGCAGGCGGTTGCGTTCGCCGCCCGAGAGTTCCTTGACCCGCTTCTGCTGCGACTCGCCCTTGAAGTTGAATCGGCCGATGTAGGCGCGCGAGGGCATCTCGAAGTTGCCGACCTTGAGGATGTCGAGGCCGCCGGAGATTTCCTTGAACACGCTGTTGTCGCCGTTGAGCGCATCGCGGCTCTGGTCGACGTAGGCGAACTGCACCGTCTCGCCGACCTTCACCGTGCCGCCGAACTCCGTGTCCTGGCCGGTGAGGATGCGGAACAGGGTGGTCTTGCCCATACCGTTGGCGCCGATGATGCCGACGATCGCACCGCGCGGCACGTTGAAGCTGACGCCTTCGTACAGCGTGCGGTCGCCGAACTTCTTCGACAGGTTGTTGACCTCGACCACGATGTCGCCCAGGCGCGGTCCCGGCGGGATATACAGTTCCTTGGTCTCGGAGCGCTTCTGGTATTCCTGCGAAGCCAGTTCCTCGAAGGCCTTGATGCGCGCCTTGCTCTTGGCCTGGCGACCCTTGGGGTTCTTGCGCACCCACTCGAGTTCTTCCTTCATCGCCTTGGAGCGGGCGTCTTCCTGCTTCTGCTCGGTCTGCAGGCGGTTGTCCTTCTGCTCCAGCCAGGACGAGTAGTTGCCCTGCCAGGGAATGCCCGTGCCACGGTCCAGTTCCAGGATCCAGCCGGCGACGTTGTCGAGGAAGTAGCGATCATGGGTGACCGCGATGATGGTGCCCGGGAAGTCCTTGAGGAACTTCTCCAGCCAGGCCACCGACTCGGCATCGAGATGGTTGGTCGGCTCGTCGAGCAGGATCATGTCCGGCTTGGACAGCAGCAGGCGGCACAGCGCGACGCGACGGCGTTCGCCACCGGAGAGCTTGGTGACGTCGGCGTCCCAGGGCGGCAGGTTGAGGGCTTCGGCGGCCTTGTCGAGGGTGACGTCGAGGCTGTCGCCGTGGGTGGTGTGCAGCATCGACTCCAACTCCTGCTGGCGAGCGGAGAGCTTGTCGAAATCGGCGTCGGGCTCGGCGTAGGCGGCGTAGACCTTGTCCAGCTCGGCCTGCACGTCGGTGACGTGGGACAGCGCCTCCATGACGTTGTCGCGCACGTTCTTGGCCGGGTCCAGCTGCGGCTCCTGCGGCAGGTAGCCGACCTTCAGGCCCGGCTGCGGCCGCGCCTCGCCGACGATGTCCGTGTCGATGCCGGCCATGATCTTCAGCAGGGTCGACTTGCCCGAGCCGTTCAGGCCCAGCACGCCGATCTTGGCGCCGGGGAAGAAGGACAGCGAGATGTCGCGAAGGATTTCCTTCTTGGGCGGCACGATCTTGCCGACCCGGTTCATGGTGTAGACGTACTGGGACATGGTTGGCGGAATGCTGGCGGGAATGCGGGGAAGGGCGGCAATTCTAGCCGATCGGCTGTCTATAATCGGTCGATGAACTGCCATTCGATCCGATCCGGGCTGCTTTGCAGCCTGCTGCTTGCCTGTCTGCCCGCTGCCGCGGAGGTCTACCAGTGCGGCGAACCGGGAAAACTCATCTATACCGACCGGCCCTGCGCCGACGGCGAGAAGCTGGAGTTGCGGGCGCCAGTGGTGGTGGAGCCGCCTTCCGCCGACGCGGCGCGCGACTACGACCGCCGCATCGCCCGCGAGCGCGGCCAGCGGGATGCCGCCGACGCGGCCTGGCTGGAGCAGCACGACGAGCGCCGCGCCCGCGAGGAGCGCATCCGCGCGGCGCGGATCGCCCGCGAGGCCGTCGAAGGCATGAGCCCTGCGGACGTGCGCCATGCCCTTGGCGAGCCGGACCAGGTCAGCAGCGGTGACCGCAGCGAGCGCTGGACCTACCGGCGGGATGACGGGGGCCGGCACGTGGTCAGCTTCCGCGACGGCACGGTCTCCGCCGTGGCAAGCTCCGAGGGTGGGCGCAGCAAGCGCCGTTCGCGCAGGGACTGACGTGGTTGCCAAGACCAAGACGCTGTTCGAATCCTTCAGCGGCCGCGCGCGCATCGCCAAGCAGGGCTATGTCGTGATGATCGTGATCGACGGCGGCGGCGCCATGGTGGTGGCCACGGACGAATACCTGGTGGCGCAGAAGTGGTCCCAATCCCGGGTCAGCAGCGGCAACATCGTCACCGACCGCGGCCGCTTCTTCGAGCAGTTCCAGGTGATGGTGGCGCGCCCCGGCAGCTTCGTCGGCACCCGCGGCAACGACCGCCAGCTGTACAAGATGGCCAAGGCCATGCGGGCCGCCGGCCATGATCTTGGCGAGTGGATGCTGCCGCCGGAGCTGAAGGTCAACAAGCTGGTCGACCCGGACGAGCTCAAGGCCAAGCCCAAGGACGAGCCCGTCGACCCGGCTGCGGCGGATGCCGCGGCCCCCGAGGCCGGCAAGGAGTAGAGCCGGTGCTGCCGGTCACGCCCTCAGGCGCACATGCCGGTCCCGACTATCTCTCGCTGTTCGCCGAGCTGCTGGAGGATTTCGCCAGCCTCGACATCGAAGTCAGCATGGTGCAGCGCGCGCTGTCCCGCATCGCCGAGGTGATGAACGCCGAATCGGCCTCGCTGTTCCTGCTGGAAGGTGTCTGGGACGATCCGCAGGCACGCCTGGTCTGCCAGGCCTGCGTCGGTCCCAGTGACATTACCGGCCTGTCGCTGCCGGTGGGCAGCGGCATCGTCGGCCGCACGGTGCAGCGCGACGAGGCCCAGCTGGTCGCCGACACCCGCGCCGATCCCGATTTCGTGCCGCCCTCGGCGCAGCTCAACTACACCGTGCGCTCGATCATCTGCGCGCCCCTGAGCGTCAAGGGCCAGCGTCTCGGCGCAGTGGAGGTGATCAACCGCCGCGACTGCGACAACCTGTTCAACCAGCGCGACTGCGAGGCCCTGGCGACGCTGGCCAATGCCGCGGCCCTGGCCCTGGTCAACGCCCGGCTGACCCAGGAGCATGTGCAGCAGGCGCGCACCCGCCGCGAACTGGAGCTGGCGGCCAGCGTGCAGCGCGCCCTGTTGCCGCGGGAATCCGCCGACAACGACTATGTCCGCGGCATCAACCTGCCGGCGCGCGGCGTTTCCGGCGACTTCTTCGACGTGCTGCCGCTGGCCGGCGGGCGCATCGCCTTCGCCCTGGCCGATGTCTCCGGCAAGGGCATGAACGCGGCCCTGGTGGCGGTCAAGGCGGCAACCCTGTTCCGCAGCTACGCCAAGGAGATGCGCAAGCCCGGCAAGCTGCTGGCGCGCATCGGCCAGGAGCTGATGGAAACCATGGCCCAGGGCATGTTCGTGACCATGGTGGTCGGCATCTTCGATCCGCGCGGCTACACCGTGCGCTTTGCCAACGCCGGCCACGAGCCGCCGGTGTGGCGCGACCGCGAGGGCCGCTTCCACGCCTACGAGGCCGAGGAGCCGCCGCTGGGCATCATTGCCCCGGCGGGCGGCCAGTATCCCGAGACCACGCTGAAGCTCGACGGCGGCAGCCTCTACCTCTACACCGACGGCTGCACCGAAAGCCGCCTGCCGGATGGCCGCATGCGCGGCGCCGAGGGCCTGCACACGCTGATCAGCCAGTACGCCAGCCTGGCGCCGGCGGAGCGGGTCCATGCCGTGGCCGATGCCCTGGCCCCGGACGGCGCCGACCTGCGCGACGACATCACCCTGCTGGTGGTCGAGGGCCGGGCGCCGCGACGCCAGCGCCGCGACCTGCTGTTGCAGCAAAGCTTTCCGGCCGAGGCCAGCCAGCTCAAGGTCATCCGCCACCTGGTCGGGGACATCGCCGCCCGGGCCGGCATGGCCGCCGAGGCCGCCTCGGACCTGGTGCTGGCGGTCGACGAGGCCTGCCAGAACATCATCCGCCACGGCTACAAGGGCCTGGGCGGGCGCATCGAGCTGAGCATGCGCCGCGGCACCGGGCGGGTGACGGTGGAACTGGTGGACTTTGCGCCGCCGGTCAAACAGGATGAGTGCAAGGGGCGTCCGCTGGACGAGGTGCGGCCCGGCGGACTGGGCACCTACTTCATGTCGGCGCTCACCGACGGCCTGCGTTACCTGCGGCCGCCACGCGGTGCCGGCAACCGGCTCGCGCTGGTCAAGAAGCTGGGCAAGGGGGGAGGCGAATGAGTTTTCGCATCAGCCAGGAACAGGGTGCCGCCACGGTGTTCCTTACCGGCGACATCGATCTCGAGAACTCGCCGCGCGCGCGCCAGACCCTGCTGGCGGCGGTCGAGATGGGCCTGCCGGTGGTGGTCGACATGGGCGAGGTCAGCTACATGGACTCCTCCGGCATCGCCAGCCTGATCGAGGCCTTCCAGAAGGCGAAATCCGCCGGCCGCGAATTTTCGCTGACCCGTGTCGGCGGCACCGTGCACAAGGTGCTGGCACTGGCGCGGCTCGACAAGGTATTCCGGATCAACTGAAGCGACGCAGGCCCCGGGGGAGGGGACAGGCGATGCGCAACACAGCGGAGACGATCGGACGCAATACGCTGGCCGGCCTCAGCGAGATCGGCCTGGCTGCGGTGCTGTTCGTCGAAAGCCTGGTCTGGCTGGTCACCGGTCCGCGCCAGCGCCAGCCGGTACGGCTGTCGGCGATCGCGGCGCAGTGCGTCGACATCGGCATCCGCGCGCTGCCGATCGTCGCCGTGCTGAGCTTCGCCATCGGCGCGATGGTCGCGATCCAGGGCATCCACACGCTCAGCATCTTCGGCGCCGAAAGCCAGGTGACGCTGGGCATCGCGCTGTCGGTGACGCGCGAGTTCGCGCCGCTGATCACCGGCATCCTGGTCGCCGGCCGCTCCGGCTCGGCGCTGGCGGCGCGGCTGGGCACGATGAAGATCAACGAGGAGATCAGCGCGCTGACCGTGATCGGCATCAACCCGGTGCGCTACCTGGTGGCGCCGGCGCTGGTGGCGATGCTGCTGATGGTGCCGCTGCTGACCTGGTTCTCCGATGTCGTCGGCCTGCTCGGCGCCGGCATCTACGTCTCGCTGGAGCTGGGCATCTCCTTCAGCGCCTACATCGGCGAGCTGCAGCAGTTCTGCAAGGTCGGCGACATCCTCCACGGCATCGGCAAGAGCCTGCTGTTCGCGGTGCTGATCACCCTGGTCGGTGTGGTCAACGGCATCAGCGTCACCGGTGGCGCGGAAGGCGTCGGCCGCGTGACCACGCGCTCGGTGGTGCATGCGATCTCGGCGATCGTGGTCACGGACATGATTTTCACTTTCGTGGTGACACGATGAGAGTGAAAATGAAGCAGTGCTCCACGTTCGTGGTGACGCGATGAGCGCGGTCATCGAGGTCGAGAAGCTGGTCGCGCGCTACGGCGAGCGCACCGTGCTCAAGGGCATCGATCTCGATGTCCAGGCTGGCGAGATCATGGTGATCATGGGCGGCTCCGGGTCCGGCAAGAGCACCTTGCTGCGCCACCTGCTGGGCCTGCAGGCACCGAGTTCGGGCACGATCCGTCTGCTCGGCGAGGACATCTACGGCATCACTTCCCAGCGCCTGGTCGAGCTGCGTCGCAAGATGGGCGTCGCCTTCCAGGGCGGCGCGCTGTTCAGTTCGATGACGGTCGGCGAGAACGCGATGCTGCCGCTGCGCGAGCACACCAGGCTTGATGAGCAGACCATGCGCATCATGATGCGGCTCAAGCTCGACATCGTGAACATGGCCGGCTGCGAGAACCTGATGCCGGCGCAGCTCTCCGGCGGCATGATCAAGCGTGCGGCGATGGCCCGCGCGATCATCATGGACCCGCGCCTGCTGTTCCTCGACGAACCCAGCGCCGGCCTCGACCCGGTCGTCGCCGCCTCGCTGGACGAGCTGATCCTGACGCTGCGCGATGCTACCGGCATGAGCATCGTCGTGGTCACCCACGAGCTGGAGAGCGCCTTCAAGATCGCCGACCGCATCGCGGTGCTCGATCATGGTGATGTCCTGGTTTGCGGCACGGTGGCGGAAGTGAAGAGCAGCGGTAGCGAGCGCGTGCAGGCGCTGCTGAACCGCCGCATCCAGCCGCTGGAACTGAATCCCGAGGAATACATCAGGCGGCTGACCGGCGGTCCCGTCAGCGACGGAGCGAGGGCATGATCAACAGCAAGTGGAACCTGACGCTGGTCGGTGGCTTTGTGCTGCTGGGTGTCGGCAGCCTGGTGCTGGCACTGGCCATCCTTGCCGGCCGCACCGGCGACACCGACACCTACTACACCCGCTACGCCAACGTCAGCGGCCTCAAGTTCGGCTCGCAGGTGCTGTTCGAAGGCTACCCGGTGGGGCAGGTCGAGCAGATCGAGCCGGTGGTCAAGGACGGCCAGATGCTGTTCAAGGTCAGCCTGTCGGTGCTGGAGGGCTGGAAGATTCCCGAGGACAGCGTGGCGCGCTCCGAGGCCAGCGGCCTGCTGGCGCCGCAGACCATCGTCATCGTCGCCGGCAGGAGCCAGAAGGCCCTCAAGCCTGGCGATGACATCATCTCCGGCGGCATGGGCGGCCTGTTCTCCACCGTGCAGGGCCTGGCCGGCAATGTCGACCAGCTCACCGACCAGGGCCTGCTGCCGCTGGTCGACAACCTCAACCGCCAGGTGACCTTCCTCGGCAAGGTGATCGACGAGGAGATGCGGCCGCTGATCCGCAACACCAACCAGCTGATGCTGGTCGTCGCGCGCGATGTGCCACCTGTGCTGCAGAGCGTGCGCAATGTCAGCGGGCGCGCCGAGCAGTTCCTGTCGCCGCAGCGCGTGGCCGCAATGGAGCGCATCGTCGACAACACCGACAAGACCATGGCCAACCTGCGCCAGGCCAGCGATCAGGTCGAGAAGGCCAGCCGCGAGGCCGGCCCCGACGTCACCGTGGCGCTGCGCGAATTCCGCCTGTCGATGGAAAGCCTGTCGCGCAGTGCCGACGGCATCAGCCAGAACCTCGACAGCAGTGCGCGCAACCTGCAGGAATTCAGCCACCAGATCCGCCGCAACCCCGGCGTGCTGCTGCGCGGCAGCGAGGGGCCGCTGCGCCTCGACGGGCCTGGCGCCGACACCAGGGAGAAGCGTCCATGACCCGCATCAAGCTGGCCCTGCCGCTGGCGTTGCTGCTGTCCGCCTGCGCCGCGACGCCGCCGGTGCCGGATGTCTACTACCGGCTCGATCTGCCCGATGTCGCGCGGCTGGGGTCACTGGAGCGCAGCATCGTGGTCGAGCCGGTGCGGGCGCAGGGGGTCTACGCCGAGCGCCCCCTGCTGTACGCCAATGGCTCGACCCTGCGGCAGTACGCCCATCATTTCTGGGCGGAACCCCCGGCGCTGGCGCTGCAGGGCGCGCTGATGGAGGCACTGCGCGGGGCCGGCGCCACGCAGGTGCGCAGTGCAGACCTGCGCACCGTCGGTGACCTGGTGATCCGCAGCCGCCTGCGGCGCATGGAGCTGGTGACCGACACCGCCGAGCCGCGGGCGCTGCTGGCCATCGACTTCACGGTCAGCGACCGCAGTGGTGCGGTGCTGCTGAGCCAGCAGTTCGAGAAGACCCGGCACCTGGACGAGGCCGCGCCCGAACCCTATGTCGAAGCCGTGGCCGCCCTGGCGGCCGATGCCTGCACGGCGCTGGCGCAGGCGCTGTGGGCGCGCCCGGCGAACTGAGCGAACTCAGGCCGCGACCGTCACCCCGTTGCGCTGGAGCAACTCGACCACCTTCGGAATGTCGGGCGGCCCCGGCGGAATCTCCCGGTCGATGGCCGTGAACATCTTCGTCGCAGACCCGCCCTGGCCGGTGAATTCGAGCATCTCGCCGCCACCCGCACCGTAGCGGAAGCTGTGCACCGTGCCTGCGGGAACGTGGACCAGCGTGCCGGGCATGCACAGGGTGGTCTGCCCTGCACAGGTGAACTCGACGCTGCCCTTCAGGACATAGAAGGACTCGTCCCAGTCGTGGCCATGCGGCGGCGGGCCCGCGCCTTCGTCGCCCTGCTGCAGGGTGATTTCGTAGGACTGCGTCGCCGTGTTCGACGCGAGCACGGTGATGCGGGTGCCCAGCACATTCAGTGCAGGGTCCCGGTCCCCGGGGGACAGGACAAACGGTTGGGCCTTCATGGTGTCGCTTCTTCCTCGCTATGCAGCCGTGCCGGGCCTGCTGCCCGTTACTTGTAAGCTACGCCGGCGCTTGCCGGGCCTGCCAGCGGAATCACCTCGGTCCTGCTGAAGCCGACCTCGCGGCACCATCCCGCGAAGTCCGCTCCGGTGTAGTCGAAGGCATCGCCGAACTCGATCAGCATGTTGAGCGACATCATCAGCCCGAAGGCGTTCTCCCGTCTGGCGTCATCGATCAGGTTCTCGACGACGACGAACGCGCCTCCCTTGGGCAAGGCCTCGTAGGCTGCGCGGATCAGGTGCATCTTCTTCTCCAGGTTCCAGTCGTGGAGGATCAGCCCCATCGTGATCACATCGGCCTTTGGCAGCGGTTCTGCGAAGAAATCGAGCGGCTTCGCAGTGATTCGATCCGCGAGCCCCTCCTCCTTGATCCTTCGCTCCGCGATCTGCGTGGCCACCGGAAGATCGGCGGAGATGCAGCGCAGGTGCGGATGTTTCCTTGCGACGATCATGGACAATAGGCCGGTCGCGCCACCGACGTCACAGAGTGTCTGATAACGGGAGAAATCGAATTTCTCCGCGAAGGCCTGAAAGTTGCCCGCGGAAATCCCGCTCATCGCGTTCATGAATTGCTCAAGCCGTTCCGGCTTGCTGTAGAGCTCGGCAAACATGGATGCGCCCGTGTGCTTGATCTCGTTCTGCGGGCTGCCGCTGCGGAGTGCTTCGGTGAGATCGCCCCAGAAACGGTAAAGACGGGCGTTGGCCATTTCCAGGATTCCGCCGATGTACTGCGGGCCACGCTTGTTGAGGAACAATGCGGTCTCCCCGGTATTGCGATACCGCGCCTCGGTGCCGTCACCGTCGCGTTCAAGGAAGCGCAGCGCCACCAGGGTATCGAAGAAATCGGGATTCGATCTCGGATGCAGGTGCAGGATCGCCTGCAGCTCGCGCCCCGTCATCGATTTATCGCCAAGCTCCGTGAACAGCCCCAGTTCCACTGCCGATAGCAGGACCTTGGCGGGCCAGAAGGCCATTCCGACCTCCATGATTCGGGCGGGAGAGAGTGCATTCATGGCTGGGATTCCTTTCCGGGGTTGTCGGTGGTGTGTCGAGGGCGGTGGACAATCACGATTGACGCATGACGCTCAGCGTGCGGCAGCATGCACGGCTTCATTCCTTCTTGCATTCCTCGCGGTCCCGGGCGGGCAAGGCATCCCGGAAGGTCTCGAACGTCTTCCAGGCCGGAACCGGCGGCGTGTGATCGGGGCGGGGGGCGTACGTCGAATATTCCAGCAGCTGCATCTTGTGGATGTAGCGAGGGCAGTTCGGGAAGATCCTGTCGGCCGTCACGCGAACGATGAAGACCGCCCCTGGAAAGTCGGCGAGCAGCGGATCGTCCATGCTGATCCGTGCCGAGCCATTGACCCGCAGCCGCTTGGGCGCCTCGAAATCCAGGAACAACAGGCCGACGGATGGATTGACCAGGACGTTGCCCCAGGACCGGTACATGCCGTTGCCGTCGTAGTCAGGGAAGGCCAGTGTCCGATCGTCCAGCACGCGGACAAACCCGGGCATGCCGCCCTTGTACGAGCACTCCGGATGACCCTGTGCATCGGCCGTGGCAACGAACATCATCGGCCGGCTCGAGATGAACGCCCGGTCTTCCGGAGTGAATGCAGCACGGACGGTGACCTGCTCCAGTCGGTCCGCCAACGGCCGCGTTTCACGGATGTCCTGAAGGCTCCGCATCCCCTCGTGGTACATGGCCTGGTCGGTCATCGTGGCCCCCTGTTTACCTGTCCGGGTTCGCGCCCGTCGCCGCAACGAAGCGCTCGATCGGGCCCTGCATCTGCCCCGGCACTTCGATGGCCGGGAAGTGCGAGCGGGCATCCAGCTTGTGGACAGCGAACCACCGGTGTTCGGCGGCGAACGATTCCTGCGCGGCGAGATACGCCGGATCGGCGGGCTGGGCATAGAGATGCAGTACGGGTGGCGGCGGCGCGAGTGCTGCGAGGGCCTGCAGCGGGCTGCCTTCCCGCGAGTACGCGGCGGCGATCTCGCGGGCGGCGCGCGACCACATGGCGGCGGGGTAGGAGCCCATGTCCTCGCGGACGAAGCGCAGTACCCCCGCGTGCTCGACGCCCTCCGTCCACATGGCGAAAAGTCCGTCGCGAACCTGGAGCGCCTGCGCAGGGTCCTGCATCGCTGCCAGCGCGCCCAGGAACGGCGGCGGCGGATCGGTCACGATCCAGTCGACCAGCACGAGCTTGGGGACGCGGTCTGCCAGGCGGCGGCGCAACTCGATGGCCACCCATCCCGCATGTGCCGTGGCAACGGGGATGATGTGCCGGGCGCCGCTGGCCGCGATCACCGCCAGTGCATCGTCAACGAGTTCTGCAGACCCGAAGTCGCCTGCGGCCGGACCGGAGCTGCCGTGGCTGCGCCAGTCCATCGCCAGGATGCGGTGGCCGGGGGCGAGGCGCGACGCAAGCTCGCCGAGAATGGCGCGGCTGGCGCACCAGCCCGGCAAGAACAGGAGCGCGGGCTCGCCAGCGCCCAGGTCCTCGTAGCTGATCTGCAGGTCTCCACTGCGAGCCAAATGCATCATCTGCCCCTGTCGATATGAGTCAGTCCACGGGTTCTACCCCGTTTCCGCGGAGGGTTCAATGGCTGGCGCCAGGGCCAGGCCTAAGGGCTATCGGCTCGAACCCCAGGTTGGGCAGCAGCCCTTGATCTGCGCCAGGCGCTGAAAGCCAGATAGCCGATCGCCAGGTACGCTCCACCAGTCATCAGGCCGGTGGTGACATGTGTCTGCGAGGGCAGGGAGCCGTGACCGCTCAGCAACGGAGCGATGGAGTAAAAAAGATGGATGGCCTGAATGGTCCACAGTGCGAGACCTGCTCCCGCCTTGGCCCGATCGCTCACGGTTGAAGCGAACAAGACCCAGCAGAGCAATGCCAGGGGCGTTGTCCAGTAGACGATGGCGATGAGTGTGCCAACTGCTTCGATCATGCGGCCGCATCTCCCGTCAGGTCGGGGCGTCTATTTTTTCGGGCCAACATCTTCGGCTTGAAGCGCCGGCTGGGCCGCACGCTGTAGCGACATGAAGACACGACCGAGCAGCACGACCGAGCCCGCAAACCACGCTCCGATGCATGCCTTGATTTGTGGGGACGCTGCTTCGAAGGCCGCCATAACGGCGCCCTTGGTGCCCACCAACTCCGGAAGGCCGAATGCTATGGCGCCCGCAAGGAACCATGCGGCCCATGCGATGGTTCGACGGAGCGTCTGTGCGCGTGGCGACGAGCCCGGTTGCACTACAGAACTCATGCGGAAGCTCCCATGCCTTCGACCTTCGGCGTTTTTCCTGGCACCAGCGCGAATTCACGTGCCAAGCCCAACACGCTACCTTCTCGGCTCATACCGCATCGCCACTGCCCCCGAGCCGAATTCCAGCCGGCTCACGAGCTTCAAGTCGACCGATTTCGATAGCCCCGCAAACAACGTCGGCCCGTGGCCCGCTAGCCTGGGGTGCACGACGAACTCGTATTCATCGATCAATCCCAGCTCTGCCAATGCCAGCGGGAGCTTTACGCCACCTACGAACAGTCCCTTGCCCGCCCCCTGCTTGATCTGCTGAACCGCCGCCCCGAGATCCCCGCGCACGAGTTCCGCGTTCCAATCGGCCCGCTGCAACGTGCTCGACACGACGTACTTCCTAGCCGCGTCGATCGTATTGCGGAAGGATTCCATCCAAGCGGGCATCTCTCCCGTCCACGCCGGCCGAAACGCTGCCTCCATCATTTCGTAAGTCACCCGACCAAAGAGGAGGGCATCCGCCCGGTTGAGGTTCTCGACCGCGTGACGATGCAACTCTTCGTCCGGGAGAATTGCACGATGATCGCAGCACCCGTCCAAGGTAACGTTGATGGAATATCGAAGGGGTCGCACTACGTCCTCCTGAGCCGGATAACGCTTGAGTCAGGCCGCATGATCCCGTGTTTGAACCCGGAGAATCACGTCTGTTCCGGAATGTCGCTTATATGGAAAAGCCCCCACCCATGGCCGTCCGGGTCGACAAAACTGTGCGAATACATGAAGCCTAAATCTTCCGGTTTGTCGTAGGTAGATCCACCCGCAGCGAGGGCTTTGGCGACGAGATCATCGACCTCATCACGACTTTCACACTTGAGGTTGAGCAAAACTTCCACGGCCTTGCTGGTATCGCAGACAGCCTTGGGCGTGAACTCACGAAATTTGGTGTGAGTTGCCAACATGACATGGATCGTTTCACTGACGGTGATGCACGCGCCAGAGTCATCGCTGAACTGCGGATCCCGTGGAAAACCAAGTGCCTCGAAGAAAGCAATTGACCTCGGGAGGTCGGCGACCGGGAGGTTGATGAATATTTCCTTGCGCACGGTTCTGTCCTCATGTGTCGAAGGTGTGTAGATATCCGCTGCGGTCTGACGGCTGATTTCAGTTGGGCCGGAGTGTCTACTTTAACGGGTCAATATCCGCCGTCGACTTGAAGCGCTGGTTGGGCACCATTCTCTCGCCGTACGATCACGCACAGCACGACGAATGTTACGACTAAGAACATTGCCGTAGCGACGTGCTTGAGTACGACGCCGTCTGTAGCCGAAGCTTGATATGCCAGCACGGCGTCAGTAATGGGCATGACTACTCCAAGCAGCGATGCAACCGCCAAGATCCGAAACTGTTGTGCGTAAAGCAAGTAGCCAATGAGCAAGGCGATGAAAAGCGTTCTTGATGCGTAGATTCTCACCCAGTCTGCATCCTGACCAGCGAATAGTTCAGTGCCTCTGGTAACCGAGAACGCCGCAGGGTCGACGTAAGCGTAGAGCCCATAGACGAACTGAAGCGCCGCCATAAGGAAGACCAACACCGATGCCGTTCGAACGAGTGCTCGCGCTTTGCTGCTCATGCGGTTTTTGACTCCTTCGTGAATTTGAAAATGGTGCCCAACGCTCAGGTTAAGGGCGCGGCTCCGCCGAAGGCGGGGACGTCGGGCCTTGAATGTTGTTAGCTGCGCACTCGCTCATGCCCGCTTTCGTTTCTCGGTACGTTTGGTCCATATCCTTCGCTTGGAAGTACCCCCAAACGGCTATGCCGAGCATGACAGCAACCATAACGCACGCCGCATAGCCTCTGCAGACAGCCTGCCACCCAATGATGACTTGGGTTCGCCGAAATACCTTGGTGCCGGGCGGTGGAAACCTACGTGTCGTAATTGACCTCAACGCCGAAGGCAGCAGGACAAGCCCGGCGAGGATTGCGCCATGGAGAGGAACGCCAACGAATATGCCGTACCACAAGATGGTTGTTCCACGGACGCCCATCACTTGATGGCAATGCGAAGTAGATGCAAACCAGCGCAGCCATGGAAACAGATACAACTCGCAGGCGAGAACCAGAAGTAACGCGCCAAAACCTAGCAGAGCGAGCAAGCGCTTGCGCTCAGAAGGTGAATACTCCTCGGCGAACTCCGGTGCGGTCATAACTGCTAGCAGCTAGACAGTATGACTTTCGCAGTCAGAGGCGCTGACCTCCGCCGAG
>DATILC010000043.1:0-2393 GCA_035476855.1 Solimonas sp.
CCGGAACCGGTCTGGCAGTAGGACAGCACCGGACGGGTGGTGGAGCCGGCGAAGAAGGCCGGATACACGGCGGGCATCAGCGTGCTCGGGGTGGAAGCGGTCCACTCGCCGAAGTGCGAGCCGGCATCAGCGGCGGCCGTCAGGCGCAGCGCCGGGCTCGGGGCCGGGTTGGAGCAGCCACCGACCGGCTCGTTGCCGGTGATGGTGTCGAAGCAGGCCGGCGGATTGCCGCCCAGCCAGGAGCTACCGGAATAGGCGATCGCGGGCAGCGTCGCGCCGGCGCCGTACAGCGTTGCCTTCGGCGCAGCGCCGGAGGTGAGCGGCGCGAGCATCGCGGCCGCGGCAAAGGCCGCCAGCGAGGCGGACTTGAGCTTGAAAACCATGGACATCTCCCTTGGGTGAACTACGGTGGTGTGCACAACCAATCAAGACAGCTGAAGCGCACGCACCTTAGACGCCGGAGTTGTCAAGCTCGTGAAGCATTTGCGACAGCGCTGCATTCTGCGTGCCGCCCCTGCCTCACTGCGCGGCCTCGCAGCTGCCGTCCTTGCGACGTTTCTGCGGCGGAGCGCAATCGTCTCCGCCGCCGCCACCACCGAAGCCGAGCACCTCGACGGTGATAGCCAGCGCCGCCTGCTCCTGCGGACGCGAAGCCGCGAGCTGGTCGGCGTTCTGCGAGGCAGAGGCCGCGACCGAGTTGCCCGCACTGAGCGCGCCGCTGTTGACCGCACTGCTGGGAACGCCCACCGAGTTGCCGCTGACCTGGATGTTGTCGGCATTGGCCACGCGCAGTGCCGCCACGTTGAGGCTGCCGGAGACACGGATGCCGGCGTCGCCGGCGTCCACGGTGCCGGCGGGCGCGACCAGGTTGGCGGTGCCGCTGGGCGAATCCGGCCGCGTCTGCAGCACCGCGATGCCGGCGCCGCTGACCTGCGACTTGGCATCGACCAGGCAGAAGTGATCCGGATCGCAGAGGAACTGCGCCGGCGGAATCTCGGAACTGGTCTTGGCGCCCTTGCCGGCATTGATGTCGCCGTTGGAGCTCCAGATCACCAGGTCGCCGCCCTGCTCGGTGAAGATGCGGCTCTGCGCCAGCAGCACGTCGCGGTCGGTGAAGATGCTGATCGCGCCCTGCTCCAGCGTCAGGATGCCCTGGTTGTTCGGGCCGATGCCGGCGCTGGAACTCGACGACGCCACCAGCGGCGGCGCCGAGGCGCTGCCGACCAGCACGCTGCCGCCGGGACCGAGCACCGAGATGTCGCCGCCCTGCTGCGTCTGCACGGTGGAGCCGCGCATGTCGAAGGTGCCGGTGGCGATACGCTCGAGCGCGCCGTTGCGGCTGCCGCCGAGATCGTTGGCGCTGTAGCCGAATGCCGCCGGGAACAGGGTCTCCACCGCATGGTAGCCGCGCGCGTACTGCTGCGAGTAGCGGCTGTCCGGATCGTTGAAGTCCAGGCCGGTGCGATTGAGGATGTCGAAGAACACCGAGTAGACCAGGCTCTGCTGCTGGTAGTCCGGCATCAGGCGGAACGCGTCCCAGGCCTCCGCGGCGCTCGGCGTGTTGGCCTCGCCGTCGACACCGGCGCGGCGCCGCTGGTCGGTCTGGTAGCGCGCAACGAAGCTGATCAGGCGCTGGCTGTAGTCCGGCGTGCCGAGTTCGTCCGCCGGATCCGACGGGTTGTGCGGCACCGACGGATCCAGATAGTTCGCCGCGAAGGCCTGCAGCTCGATGCCCGGGCCGGTGCCGAAGCCGACGACGATGTCCGCGCCCTCGCGCGGCAGGTAGGCGTTGTTCTGGCTGCCGATGGTGCGGATGCCCGGATAGCTGGCGTCGTTGGGGCGCAGGTAACCCAGCGCCAGCGCATCGTTGGCCGAGGTGATCGGGCCGACGTCGCGGCCGGCGCGCACCACCAGCGCACCGGGGCCACCCAGTTCGATGAAGGGCACGCTGCCCTGCAGGCCCAGCGGCGGATCATAGACATCGCGCCCGGCACTGATCTGGGTGACGTCGCTGTCGTACAGGTTCTGGCCGCGGAAGCTGAGGTTGACGATGTCGCGCCCGGCGTTGAGCAGCGCCGGCTTGTCCGCTGCGACGATCACCGCACCGCGGTGATCGTCGTTGCCATCGATGATGTCGCCGCTGAGGCTGTAGATGCGCACCGGTTCGCCGTCATCCGCATGCAGCGCCTGCGGCAGGTGCAGCTCGAAGCTGGAGTTGGCACCGCTGTCGATGAAGCTGACGCGCAGTCCGCCGGCACCGGAGATCGGGTTGGTGACCGAGGGCAGCAGCACCTGCGGTGCATCGATCAGGCCGACGAAGCTGTTGAGCGCGCCGGAGAGGTTGAACAGCCGCAGCGTGCGATCGGCGATCAGGCTGAGCTGGCCATCCTGCG
>DATILC010000044.1:0-23752 GCA_035476855.1 Solimonas sp.
CTGCGCGGTCCGGTCGTCGGCGAGCAGCTTCACGGCAATGAACACGCCGGGCGCGGTCAGCCGCGTCAGGTTGCCCGCGCCGTTGCTGCGCACCTCGTCGGCGAGGCGCGCGAGCAGACTGGCAACGAGGAAGCCCGGCACGAAGTCCGGCATCGGCGGCAACTGCGGCTGCACGCGGCGGATGCGCTCGCCGATCAGGCGGAACATCTCGATGTAGGGCTCGGTCGTGCGGCGGCGCTGCTCCGCCGCCTCGGGGCCGGCCAGCGGCAGCTCGATCAGGTAGGCACGCGCAAAGCCGGGGCGGTCCTGCCACCACTGCAGCCAGGTGTGCAGGCCGCGATGGATGCCCTCGATCCAGTCGGCTTCCAGGCCGAAGGTCTCCATCGTCGCGAACACGTCGGCGGCCGCCTCTTCGCAGGCAGCGAGAAAACATTCCTGCTTGTCGCGGAAGAATTCGTAGAAGGCATTGCGCGATACGCGCGCGGCCGCGACCACCGCCGGCACCGTGGTGGCGGCGTAGCCGTGCTCGGCGACCAGGGCCAGCATCGCCTTGACCACGCGCTCGCGCTGCGAGGCCTTCACGTGCTGCGCCGGCAGGCCATGCCGCCCGCGCGGCAGGGGGTCACCGCTGAAGGGGGGCTTGCGCTTTGAAGACATGCGCGTATTATGCCGGCCAACAAAAGACATGCGTGTCTTTAAATAACCATGAAGCCGGCAGGACGAGCCCCGAGCCCGACCGCACGGCCGAAGGAGACCGCCGCCCCGCGCAATGCCGGGCGGCTCCCAGTGCAGCGGTAAAACGAGGAGACAGGGGTCATGCAGCCGAGAAAGGCATGGGCCGTCGCGTGCGCGATGGTTCTGTACGTGTGTTCGTGGGCCGCGCAGGCGGCCAATTCCTACCCGATCGTTCTGGTCCACGGCTTTTCCGGCTGGGGACGCAACGAGCTGTTCGGAATGCAGTACTGGGGCGGCGGTTTCCAGGTCGGCGGTTCACGCGACCTGCAGGAGCAACTGAAGGCGGCGGGTTATCCCACCTATACCGCGGCGGTCGGGCCGATCAGCTCCAACTGGGACCGCGCGATCGAACTGTTCTACCAGATCAAGGGCGGCTGCGTGGACTACGGTCCCTTCCACAGCACGCACCTGGTGAAGACCGACGGCAGCATCGACACGCGCACCCACACGCGCAAGCTCGACGGCAGCAATGGCGCAGCACGCCGCTGCTGGGCGAAGGATGCGGCGAACAATCCCAACAACGATCCGCTGGCGCTGTACCCCGCCTGGGGCGACGATCCCTCGAAGAAGATCCACATCATCGCGCACAGCCAGGGCGGCCAGACCGCGCGCATGCTGCTGCAGCTGCTGCGCTACGGCTCCCCGGACGACCTGAACTCCGATACCGGCCTGTACAACGAGGCCACGCAGAAGAACCCGTTCACCGGCGGCAAGAACTGGGTGTCGAGCATCACCACCCTGTCGACGCCGCATGACGGCACCACCCTGGCCTCCGGCGCGCAGCTGCTGCCGATGGTGCAGCAGTTGGTCGGCGGCGCTGCAGCGCTGGCGGGACTGGTCAGCGGCGACAACGTCATCTTCGACCTCAAGCTCGACCAGTGGGGCCTCAAGCGCAATGCCGGCGAGAGCTTCGGCAGCTACTTCTCGCGCGTCTCGGCCTCGGCGATCTGGAACACCTCGAAGGACGTCTCGCTGTGGGATCTGTCGCCCGATGGGGCGAAGGAGATCAACCAGCGCGTGCAGAACATGAGTGACGTCTACTACTACTCGTACGCCACCAACACCACCTTCCGCGGCATCCTCAGCGGGCGCCACTACCCGATCCTGCAGACCATCCTGCCGTTCCAGCCGCAGACACTGTTCATGGGCTGGTACACACGCAACGATCCGTCGAAAGTGATCGTCGACGGCAGCTGGTGGCCGAACGACGCCGTGGTCAATACCCGCAGCATGCGCAACCCGACGCTGGGTTCGGCCTCGCCCTCGGTCAACTACAGCGGTACGCCGCAGGCCGGCAGCTGGAACCACATGGGCCTGTGGGCCAACTGGGACCACGCCGACATCATCGGCGTGCTCACCGAGAAAGACGTCGGCTACCTCAAGAACAACCTCTACCTGCCCCAGGCCGCACGCCTCAAGGCGCTGTCGAACTGAGCGAGGACCAGACCATGAAAATCCAACACATGACGGCCGCAGTCGCGCTGATGCTGATGCTGCCTGCGGCACAGGCGGTGGCCATCCCCGCCGGCCGCTACCTGATCAAGCCCGCGCACAGCAACCTCTGCCTCGACATCAACGGCGGCGGCCAGTTGGCGCAGAAGACCTGCAGCGACAACAACACGGCACAGCAGTTCGACATCGCCGCCACCAACGGTGGCTGGTCGAAGATCAGCAGCGCCTCCAGCGGCTACGCCGTGCAGGTCAGCGGCGGCTCGACCGCCGAGAACGCGGTGATGAACACCGCGGGCTACGGCGGCAGCAACCAGCAGCAGTTCATGTTCCTGAAGAACGGCGGCGGCTACGTGCTGAAGGCGCGCCACTCCGGCAAGTGCGCCGATCTCAAGGACTGGATCGGCGATGCCGGCGGCCTGCTGCAGCAGCTGACCTGCAGCGGCGGCGGCAACCAGACTTTCGTGCTGCAGGCCACTGCCGGCGCCAGTGCGCCGATCGCGGAGGGGCGCTACAGCATCCGCGCGGTGCACAGCAACCTCTGCCTCGACGTGCCCAACTCCAGCACCGCCAACGGCACGCAGCTGCGCCAGTACACCTGCAACGGCACCGGCGCGCAGCAGTACGACATCTACTACGTCGGCAACAGTCGCTACGAGGTCCGCAACGTCACCAGCGGTCGCTGCGTCGACCTCTACAGCGGCTGGACCGTCAACGGCACCGCCGTGCAGCAGTACGACTGCAACCAGACCAATGCGCAGCGCTGGTTCATCAGCGGCATCGGCGACGGTTCGGTGCAGTTCAAGTCGACGGTGGACAGCACCAAGGTCTGGGACGTGTCCAACGTCTCCACCGCTTCCGGTGCCAACGTCTGGATCTGGGGCAACGGCCAGGGCGCCAACCAGCGCTGGTGGCTCAACCCGGTGGTCTACGCACCGACCGTGGCCGACGGCACGTACTCGCTGAAGAACCTCAACAGCGGCAAGTGCCTCGACGTGCCCAACGCCAGCAGCAATGCCGGCGTGCAGATCCAGCAATACAGCTGCAACGGCGGCACGGCGCAGCGCTTCAGCGTCTCCCACATGGCCAACGGCTATTACCGCATCGTCAACGCCAGCAGCGGCCTGTCCCTGCACATCGCCAGCTTCCTGGTCGGCGACAACGCGGCGCTGCTGCAGAACGAAGCCCACGGCGGCGACAACGAGCTGTTCACCTTCGTCGCCTACGGCGGCGGCTACCTGGTCAAGCCGCTGCACAGCTACAAATGCCTCGATGTCCCCGGGGCGAGCCTGAGCAACGGTGCGTTGCTGCAGCAGTACACCTGCAACCAGAGCAATGCGCAGGTGTTCCAGCTGCAATAAGAGGAGAGGGGGACCGGCGGGGGCGGATCGTCAACGGTCCGCTCCCGCCTTTTGCTGTGCGCTGCTAGGCTGCCTCGCATGCGCCGCTTCCTCAACCGTTTCACCCTGCTGTTCAGTGCCGTCGTCGCCCTGCTCTACTGCTACCTCGCCGCGCGACTGACGGAATCGCTGGCGGCGCGCCTGCTGCTGGCCCTGCCCTTCCTGCTGCTGTGGATCGTGCCGCTGCGCTACTGGGGCGATCGCCGCGAGCAGCGCGGCACCCTCGACGAGGCGCTGCACTACGCCGGCTATCTGGCCATGGGCTGGCTCAACTTCGCGCTGCTGCTGTCGCTGCTGCGCGACGGCCTGCTGGTACTGGCGCGCGGCCTGTCGATGTTCGGCAGTGTCCTGCTGCTGCAGGATCATGGCGCCACGTTGGTACTGGGCGGCTCGCTGGCGGCGCTGGCCTGCGGTGCGCTGGTGGCGCTGCGCGGGCCGCGGGTGAAGCAGGTCGACATCCTCGTCGACGACCTGCCACCGGGCCTGCAGGATTTCCGCATCCTGCAGATCTCCGACCTGCACATCGGCCCAACCATCGGCCGTCGCTACGTCGAGGACGTGGTCCGGCGCGCCAATGCCCGGCAGCCGGACCTGGTGGCGCTGACCGGCGACATCGTCGACGGCCCGGTCGGCCGGCTCGCCGAGGCCGCCGCCTCGCTGGCGCAACTGCAGCCGCAGGGTCGCGTCTACTTCGTGCCGGGCAACCACGAGGTCTACGCCGGCCTGCGCCAGTGGACCGCACATTTCCGCGATCTCGGGATGCAGGTGCTGATGAACGAGCATGCGCTGCTGGAACACCGGGGCGCACGCCTGCTGGTCGGCGGCGTGACCGATCCGTCGATGGTGGCGCTGCACCAAAGCCTCGCTCCCGATGCAGCGCGCACAGCGGCCCCGCAGGCCGGGCCGGCCTTCCGCCTGCTGCTGGCGCATCACCCGAAGCTGGCGGTCGATGCGGAAGCTGCCGGCTTCGACCTGCAACTCTCCGGCCATACCCACGGCGGCCAGTTCTTTCCCTGGACGCTGGCGGTACGCCACATCCACGCGCCGCATGCAGCGGGGCTGTCGCGGCGCGGGCGGCTATGGGTCTATGTCAGCGTCGGCACCGGCAGCTGGGGCCCGCCAGTGCGGCTGGGTACGCGGCCGGAGATCAGCCTGCTGCGCTTGCGACGCCCCTGATCCGGGGGCGCGGGCGACGCCCCCGCGGGCCTAGACTGGGCCATCGACTTGAAGGAGCAGCTCATGAGGGGAACAACAATCGGCGCGGCGCTGCTGGCCGCGGGCCTGTTGCTGGCCGGCTGCAGCAACGGTGGCAGCGGGGGCCCCGGTTCGGGGAGCAGCGACGGCCTGGTGATCGAGCCGATCAGCACCGATGCCTCCGCGGTGCAGGCTGCCTCGCCGCCGACCACCGGCAAGGCCGACGCCGGCCAGCCCAGCGGCCTTCTGGCCTACTACCGTGGCGCGGCGCCGGACAAGCTGGTGGTGTTCTGCCACGGCCTGCACCACAACGTCGAGGCGCACTGGCTGCAGTACATGCTGCGCGTGGTACGGCCCGACATCGCCGTGGTCACCACCAACTACCGCGACAACGACCAGTTGCCGATCCTGCGCGGCGCGCAGGACACCATCGCCGCGACGCTGATGGCCAAGGCGCGCTTCCCCAGCATCAAGACGGTCTACCTGCTGGGCGTGTCGCTGGGCGGCGCCGTCTCCGGCACCGCGCTGACCGAGTCGGTGCATGTCGGCAGCGACGGCAAGGGCCTGTACGACTACTGGGTCGCGCTGGAGCCGCTGAGCAACACCTTCGAGGCCTATCCCGAGGCGGCCGCGGCGCTGCCGGAGGTCGCCACGGCGCTGGAGGAGGAAACCGGCGGCACGCCGCTGACCCAGCCTGAGGCCTACCAGCGCCGCTCGCCGGCGCTGCGCACGGCGGACATGGCCGCGGCCGGCCTGCGCGCGGTGGCGATCGTGCACGGCGTCAACGATGGCCTGGTGACCTACAACCAGGGCCGCGAACTGGCGCTGGGCCTGGTCGCCAGCCAGATCCCGGTGCGGCTGCTGACCGTGCTGCGCCATGCCGAGGGCCAGGACCCGGGCACCACCGGCACCGGCACCATCGGTGGCCTCGCCGGACTCGAGGATGATCCCTTCACGCTGTTCCGCCTGGCCGGACACGCCGACGAGGCCGACGCCACCCACCCGGTGATGCGCGAAGGCTTCCTGCTGCTGCAGCAGATGCTTGACGGCAGCTACGACGAAACCACGCCGTACAGCGAGGGCGTGATCGACGACGGCTGAGGCGGCGGGGATTGGGGATCAGGGGCGCGCCTGGAAACAACCGCGATACGTCATCGCACCTGCGCCCCTCACCCTCATTCCCTCTCCCGATGGGAGAGGGAAGACCAGAAGTTCTGCCCGATGGCTCAGCCCTCGCGGATCGCCTCCACCTGCACCTTGATGGTGATCTTGCCGGCGCCGTTGTCGGTGTACTGGGTCATGCCGAAGTCGGCGCGATCCAGCTGCCCTTCGGCATCGGCGCCGCAGACTTCCTTCTTGTAGAAGGGATGGTCGATGCAGGTGAAGCTGTTGATCTTCAGCGTCACCGGCCGGGTCACGCCGCGCATCGTCAGCTGGCCGTCGATCGTGCTGGGCGTGTCGCCACTGAACTTCAGCTGGCCCTTGTAGTTCATCACCGGGTACCTGGCGGCGTTGAGCCAGTCCTCGGCGACGGCGTGCTTGTTCATTTCGTCGTGGCCGAAGTCGACGCTGGCGGTCTCCACCGCGATGTCGACCGTGCCGGTCTTCGCCTTGCGGTCCAGCGTGACCTTGCCGCTGCTCTTGTTGAACTTGCCGCGCCAGATCGAGATGCCCATGTGGGACATCTCCAGGCTCGGATAGGTGTGGTGCGTCTCGATGACGTACTGGTCGGCGCTGGCGACGGCGGGAAGCAGGACGCAGAGAGCGGCAGGCAGCAGGCGGCGAATCGACATCGGGCAACTCCTGTTGAGGGTCTAGAACATACCGTACTGGTTGGGCGAGTCCGCGGGAACCTCCTGGCCGAGATCCCAGAACTCGACGATGCCCTGCCCCTCGAAGCGGAACAGGTGCACCACACCCATGCCGCGGTCGCCGGCGACGAAGTGCAGTTCGGAATGCACGGCGACGAAGTCGCCATCCTCCAGCGCATGCCGCACGGTGAACTGCTTGTGCGGATGGGTGCCGTGGTTCTCCTCCATGCCGCGCATCAGTGCGTCGGCATCGCCGGGAAACCAGGGATTGTGGTGACGGAAGCCCGGCGCGACGTGGCGGCGATAGGCCTCGCGGATGTCGCCGGCGACGATCATCTGCAGGAACTCGACGGCGATCTGCCTGGGGGAACGTGTCTGCATGGGGAACCTCGGCTCAAGCTTGCAGGGTCGGACATCACAGGTGCCGGGTTTCGGCCGGCGCCATGTGCCAGCGGTCGTCACGACCGTCGACATAGGTGACCGGTGCCGCTGCCAGTTCGGCATCGCTGACATCATCGAGGCAGCCGAGGTTGACGCCGTAGATGCGCTGGCCCTCCGGCGTGTGGCCAATGCCATAGGGACGTACACCGCAGCGGCGGCAGAACCAGTGCTGGTTGCGCATGCTGTTGAACAGGTACTGCGTCATCGCGCCCTCGCCGGCCAGCAGGCGGAAATCCTCGGGCAGCACGATTGCCGGCCAGAAGCGGTTGCGCCGGCAGATGCTGCAGTTGCAGCGGTAGGTCGGCTGGCTCAGGTCGATGTCGGCCTCGAAGCGTACCGCGCCGCAGTGGCAGCTGCCGCGATAGGTCTGCTTCATGTCACTTGCGGCGCCGGTAGTGGGCGGTCATGAATTCCTGCCAGCGCCCGTCGGGGCCGGGAATCTGCGAGACCAGCAGTCGGTGGTCGTCGCTGCGCCACTCGATGATGTCCTGGTACTTCGAGAGGCTGCCGTCGCCGGAGAAGCTGGGGCCTTCGCTGTCCAGCGTCAGCACCTTGCCGCCGGCATCGAGTTGGCCGTCATAGAGCCAGAACCAGGTCATCATCGAGCCGACGAAGCTGCCGACGAAGCGCTGTTTCAGCGGGTTGTAGCCCAGGGTCATCACCGTGGTGCCCATGTTGCCATCAGGCATCTGGCTGTGACCCTCGGTCTGGATCCACACGCCGCCGATCGAGCGCACGCTCTCGGTGCCCGTGAATTTCTGCCGTGACTGGTCCGGGCCCATCGAACAGTCCATCTCGCAGGTCCATTCACCGACGAGTTTCTGCAGCCACTGGTGCTGCGGGAGTACTTCTGCCTGCATCGCAATGCTCCCGGATCAGAGACTGACGATCGGCTTGAAGCCGCCCCAGAACATGCGCTTGCCATCGAAGACCATCTTCTTGGGATCCATGAACGCCGCCAGGCGCGGATCCTTCATCACCTTCTCGAGCACCTTGTCGCGGTGCTTGCGCGACTTGTAGATCGCCCAGGAGAACACCACGACCTCGTCCGGCTTGAGCTTCACCGCCTGCGGGAACGAGGTGTGCTTGCCGGGCTTGACGTCGTCGGCGACGGATTCGACGTACTCCAGCGCACCATGGTCCTTCCACACCTTGCCGGCCTTGCGCGCCATGCGGCGGTAGGCCTCGAGATTCTTCTTCGGTACCGGCAACACGAAACCATCGACGTAAGCCATGACTCCTCCTGGGCAGTTGGAACAGCGCAGACATCTGTGACCTCCGGACGCGGGCGCGGTTCGGAGCCTGAAAGCTAGCATCCGTCGGTCCCGCGATGAAACTGCGGCCATGCGGCCGGGCGAAATGCGTCCCTGGGCAGCATCCACGCCACAGGCATCAGGATCGACGTGAAAAAAATCGAAGCCGATCAGATGCTTGATGAAATTTTTGCGATTTCCACGAAAACGCTGTCGAATTCACCGTCGCTGCTTCGACGTCTAGACAAGAGCGCCTGCAAAACCGCGGCGCTCCCCGCCCACACAGGAGAGACAACGATGCGCGTCATGGTGCTGATCAAGGCAGACCAGAACTCCGAGGCCGGCGTGATGCCGGACGAGCAACTGCTGACGGAGATGGGCCAGTACAACGAGGAGTTGGTCAAGGCCGGCATCATGCTGGCCGGCGAAGGCCTGCACCCCAGCGCGAAGGGCGCGCGCGTGCGCTTCTCCGGCAGGCAGCGCTCGGTGATCGACGGCCCTTTCGCGGAAACCAGGGAGCTGCTCGCCGGCTTCTGGCTGTGGCAGGTGCGCTCGATGGATGAGGCGATCGAATGGGTCAAGCGCTGCCCCAACCCGATGGGCACCGAGTGCGAGGTCGAGATCCGCCCGGTGTTCGAGATGGAAGACTTCGGCACCGAACTGACGCCGGAGCTGCGCGAGCAGGAAACGCGGCTGCGCGACCAGATCACGGCGCGGCACTGATCGCGCCGGGCCACCCCACTCACCCACCCAACCAGGAAGCCCTGCATGCACACGCTGGCACAGTCCCCGGCCTTCGCCACCTACGCCGTCCTCAGCCTGCTGCTGGTGCTGAACCTGCTGTTCCTCTGGGGCTATAGCGGCGCCACCCGTGGCCGCACGAAGACCGCGGTCAATCCCGAGGATGCCGAGCGCTTCCACGCCCGGCTCGGCGAGTCCGATCCGCCGGAGGTGGCGCGGGTGCTGCGCGCGCACCGCAACGCCGAGTCGGTGATCCACCCCTTCCTGTTGCTGGGGCTGGTGTATGTGCTGGCCGGCGGCGGCAACGCAGTGCTGTGCACCATCGGCGCGGTATTCGTCGCCGCGCGCTATGTGCATTCCTGGACCTACCTGAAGGCGCAACAACCCTGGCGCACGATCAGTTTCGTGGTCAGCGGGCTGGCGCTGATCGCGCTGATGATCGCCATCACCCTGCTGTTGCTGAAGTAACCCCCCAATAGACCCTACGGAGTTTCCCCCATGAACATCGAACCCTATCTGTTCTTCGAAGGCCGCTGTGAAGAGGCCCTGGAGTTCTACAAGCAGGCGATCGGCGCCGAGATCGGCATGCTGATGCGCTACAAGGACAGCCCCGAGCCGCCGCATCCCGACACGCCCGCGGGCTCGGAGAACAAGGTGATGCATTGCTCCTTCCGCATCGGCGACAGCACCCTCATGGCTTCCGACGGTGCATGCAACGGCAGGCCGGGCTTCCAGGGCTTCGCGTTGTCGCTGAATCTCAAGACCGGGGCGGAAGCCGACAAGGCCTTTGCCGCGCTGTCCGCCGGCGGCAGCGTGACCCAGCCGCTGATCCAGACCTTCTTCTCGCCGCGCTTCGGCATGCTCACCGACAAGTTCGGCATGGGCTGGATGATCCACGTCGTCGCCTGAGATTCACGAACCAAGCCCGCCCCGTTCGTACTGAGCTTGTCGAAGTACGAACACCCCACCGAATGGTCAACGAGTCGCCGCCCACCCTTCGACAAGCTCAGGGCGAACGGCAACTCCAACGGCCCGCGTTACACGGAGACAGAGATATGCGTTTCATGATGCTGATGATCCCCGGTGGCTACGAGAGCGCAGCCCCCGGCACGATGCCCGACGCCAAGGCGGTCGAGGCGATGATGAAGTACAACGAAGAACTGCAGCGGGCCGGCGTGCTGCTGGCGCTGGACGGACTGCATCCGCCGTCGATGGGCGCGCGCGTGTCCTTCAAGGGCGGCAAGCCCAGGGTCAGTGATGGCCCCTTCGCCGAAGCGAAAGAAGTACTGGGCGGCTACTGGATGATCCAGGTGAAGTCGCGCGAGGAGGCCATCGAGTGGGCCCGGCGCTGCCCGGGCGGCGACAACGAGGTGATCGAGGTGCGGCAGGTGCAGGAGATGGAGGACTTCCCGGCCGACGTGCAGCAGGCCGCCGCCGGCTTCGCCGAGATGCAGCAGCAGGTCGGCCAGACCAGCCGCTGAGGAGAAGACGATGATCCGGTACATGCTCGTTGCCGTCCTCTCCTCAATCGTGGCGCTGCTGCTGTTCGCCGCGACGCGGCCCGACTCCTTCCGCGTCGAACGCAGCACGCTGGTGCAGGCACCGCCGGCAGCGATCCAGCCGCTGATCGAGGACTTCCACCGCTGGACCGCATGGTCGCCCTGGGAGCACCGCGACCCTGCCATGAAGCGGACCTACAGCGGCGCGGAACGCGGCATCGGCGCCGCCTACGCCTGGGAGGGCAACAGCGAGGTCGGCTCCGGCCGCATGGAAATCCTCGAGTCGACGCCGCAGAAGATCGTGATCAAGCTGGATTTCATCACGCCGTTCGAAGGCCACAACACCGCCGAGTTCACGCTGGTGCCGGAAGGCAACAGCACGCGGGTGGGTTGGGCCATGTTCGGGCCGGCCAACTACCTCTCGAAAGTGATGGGCCTGCTGTTCAACATGGACAAGATGATCGGCAAGGACTTCGAGGCCGGCCTGGCCAGCCTCAAGACCGCCGCGGAGACGCAGAAATGAACCGGTACCTCTGCCTGGGCTACTACGACGAAGCCAAGTTCGAAGCCATGGACAAGGCAGAGCTGCAGGCACTGGTCAGCCAGTGCCCGCCGCTCGATGCCGAGCTGCGCGCCACCGGGCGTCTGCAGATGGTGGCCTCGCTGGCCGCCTCGCGCGACTCGGTGAGCCTGCGCCCCCGTGGCGGCCGCACCCAAGTCATCGACGGCCCCTACGCCGAGGCCAAGGAAGTGCTGGGCAGCTTCTTCATCATCGAGGCCGCCGACATCGCCGAGGCCATCGCCATCGCCTCCAAGCACCCGGCGGCGCAGCTCGGCGAGACAGTCGGCTGGGCCGTGGAGATCCGGCCGATCGAGTACTGCCGTGCGCTGGAACAGGCTGCCGCCGCGTGAGCCACGACGCCGTCCGGCGCAGCATCGAGGCGGTCTGGCGCATCGAGTCGGCGAAGCTGATCGCCGCACTGACGCGCGTCACCCGCGACGTCGGCATCGCCGAGGAACTGGCGCAGGACGCACTGGTGACGGCGCTGGAGCAGTGGCCGCAGCAAGGCGTGCCGGACAACCCGGCGGCCTGGCTGATGGCTGCCGCCAAGCATCGCGCCATCGACCGCCTGCGACGGCTGCAGATGCAGGCACGCAAGCACGAGGAGATCGGCCGCGAGCTGGAGGAACTGGAGAGGGCCATGCCGGACTTCGATGCGGGACTCGATGACGACATCGGCGACGACCTGCTGCGGCTGCTGTTCATCTCCTGCCACCCGGTGCTGAGCACCGAGGCCCGCGTCGCCCTGACCCTGCGCCTGCTCGGCGGCCTCACCACCGACGAGATCGCACGCGCCTTCCTGGTGTCCGAGGCTGCCGTGGCGCAGCGCATCGTCCGCGCCAAGCGCACCCTGTCGGAGGCGCGCGTGCCCTTCGATCTGCCACCCGCCACCGAACTGGGCGAACGCCTCGGCTCGGTGCTGGAGGTGGTCTACCTGGTGTTCAACGAGGGCTACGCCGCCACCGCCGGCGACGACTGGATGCGCCCGGCGCTGTGCGAGGAAGCCCTGCGCCTGGGCCGCGTCCTCACGGGCCTCGCGCCACGCGAGCCCGAAGTGCACGGCCTGGTCGCGCTGATGGAAATCCAGGCCTCGCGCACCCATGCGCGCACCGCGGCGGACGGCACGCCGATCCTGCTGCTGGAGCAGAACCGCGCGCGCTGGGACCAGCTGCTGATCCGCCGCGGCCTGGCGGCGCTGCAGCACGCCGAGCAGCTCGGCGGCACACTGGGGCCCTATGCGCTGCAGGCCGCGATCGCGGCCTGCCATGCACGCGCGGCGCACGCCGGAGACACCGACTGGGAGCGCATCGCCGCGCTCTACGATGCACTGGCGCAGCTGACGCAGTCACCGGTGGTGGAACTGAACCGCGCGGTGGCGCTGGCGATGGCCTACGGGCCGGCCGCCGGCCTGGAGCTGGTCGACACTCTGCAGTCGGAAGCGCAGCTGAAGAACTACCACCTGCTGCCCAGCGTGCGCGGCGACCTGCTGTTCAAGCTCGGCCGCCTCGACGAGGCGCGCACCGAGTTCGAACGTGCCGCCGCAATGACCCGCAATGCCCGCGAGCAGCGCTTCCTGCTGGGCCGCGCCGCCGCCTGCAGCGAGACGCCGTCGCGGCTACAGTAAGCCGCCTTTTTCTCCGCGAGACTCCGCATGACCGCCTACGTGCTGCTGATCCTGGAAGCCCCCGATGACCGCCGCTCACGCCCGGAAGCCACCGGCCAGGCCTGCTACGACCGCATGATGCAGTTCACAGAGTCGCTGCAGTCACGCGGCGTGCTGCGCGCGGTGGAATCGCTGCGCACGGAACGCAGCCGGGTCGAACGCAGTGCGGGCAAGGCACGGCTGGTCGACGGACCGTTTGCCGAGGCGCGGGAACTGGTCGGCGGCTTCTTCCTGATTGACGTTGCCACGCGACAGCAGGCGGAAGCGATCGCCGGTGAATGCCCGGCGGCGGAGTGGGCGACGGTGGAGTTGCGCGAGACGGGGCCGTGCTACCTGGCCTGATCCGACCGGCACCGTAGGGCAGGAACATTCTGCCTGCCGCGGAAGGCGCGGTTGCTACCGCCCCACGATGCTGGTTGTTAGGTTGCTCTCGCCACAAGGTAGAGCAGCGCTGAGCAGAAGTACCAGATCAAAAGGACCACCCCAACGACCAGAGCGGGAAGGGTCAGCATCCGAAATTGTTGTTTGGAGATGGTGGGCTTAGCCCTGATGGCTAGAAACGCACCTGCGAGCAAAAGGGCAAAACCTGCGAACAGGCTCCACCACGCTCCGAGGCCGTACTCACCGCGTCCATCGGTAGCCATGCAGGAAAGAAGCACCAGCCAAGCAGCGCAGCCAGTCAGTAGTAAACCGGCGACCTCGACCAATACCACCATGGCCAGTTGAACTTGGTGAATTGGTCTCATGAGCAATCTAACGCTGGCTACCCCAGCCACTCCCTAAACCCCACGTCATCCCTCTCCATCCCCGCCTTCACCGCCTCTAGACTCTCCGCACGCAACCGCTGCTTGGTCGCCGCAAACGCGGCCATGTTGAGCTTGCCCATCGCCAGCGCGGTCTCGCGCGCCGCAGCGGCCAGTTGCTCCGGCGGCACCACGCGGTCGAGGAAGCCGGCGGCCACGGCGCCTTCCGGGTTGAAGATCTCGGCGTTGATCACCACGCGGTTGAGGTATTCGTTGGCGATGCGCGGACGGCAGATCTCGATGGCGGTCCAAGGCATGGTCATGCCGATCGCGACTTCGTTGGCACCGATCTTGAAGTCGCCGGCGACACCGATGCGGTAGTCGCCGGAGAGCAGCAGGAAGGCGCCCATCGCCAGGCCGTGGCCGCTGCAGGCGATCACCACCGGCCGGGGATACGCCAGCAACCGTGCTGCCAGGGTGAAGCCGCCCATCAGCATGTCGCGCGCCGGCGCGCCGGCGGCGCTGATGATGCCGAGGTCGAAGCCGGCGCAGAACTTTCCCGGACGGCCGGTGAGGATCACCGTGGCCTTGTCGGCCTCGGCACGGTCCAGCGCGGCGTTGATCGCGGCCTGCATCTGCGGCGACAGGGCGTTGGCCTTGCCGTCGTCCATGGTGAGGGTGGCGATGCCGCCCTCGAGTTCGTAGCGGACCAGCTCGCTCATCTCAGTAACGCTCAAGCAGCTTGCGGCTGGCGGCCGCGTCGACCGGATCCTTGTTCTTGATGTCGCCGGAGATCAGGTCTTCCAGCTTGCCGCCGACCAGCGGGATCTTGACGCTGACATCCCAGTCGAAATTCTTGGTGGCACTGCCGCCGGATTCGCTCAGCGAGGTGGCACAGCGGATCTTGCCCGGCAGGCCCTTGGGCTCGACGATCACTTCGCCCTTGCGCGTGCTGCGGTCCCAGCGCTCGGTCTGGGTGACCGTGGTGGTCTCGCCGAGGATCTTCTTGGCGAAGGCCGGCAGCGGCGCCTCCGACTTCACCTCGTAGACCATCTTGATGTAGAAGCGCGTGCCGTCGTCGCTGTGCTCGACCTGGCGGAAGCTCATCGCGCCCAGCGCGGTCTGCAGGTCCTTGTGGTAGGCCGGGTCGCAGAACATCTTCAGCACGGTGGCGGCGTCTTTCGGAAAGGTCTGCTTGTACGAGAACTGCATGTCGTTTTCTCCTCGTTCGTATGCTTGCGAGGCGAATCTTTGCAGCCGGCTGCGGGCTTGTCGAACCCAGGGACGGATTCCCCCAGGCGGTAGCCCGGTCCGGCGCCTGGCGGCGCGGCACACACAGGATCGCCTGGTTGCCCCCGGCGCGAAGCCTCAGGCGGGGGCGGCTACCGCAGCGAAGCTAGTCGAGCGCCGCTTGCTGCAGGCAGTGCAGCAGGCTCTGGCGGTGCTGGGTCTCGCGGCGACCGCTGCGCGCCTCTTCCAGCGTGATGTTGCGGGCGCAGAGGTAGACGTCACGGCTGAGCTGCTCGGGATTGCTGCAGCCGATCTGCACCAGCTCGCTGCGCAGCAGCTTGAGGAAGGGCTGGCCCAGCGGCTCGAACTGCGTTTCGTAGGGCGTGCCGGCGGCCGCGTCGGCAGCTGCGGCGCGCTGGCTGCGGCGCGCGAGGCAAGCGTCCCAGTAGACCTGCATGGCGCGGGTCAGGCGGGTCAGGCTGGGTTCGCCGTTGATCTGGCCGATGACCTCCGACAGCACCTGGCGCAGGAAATCACGGTAGGCCGGCAAGGCCTGGTCAGGCATCAACTGCATCGCACCCATCCCACTTCCCCCGAAGTCCGCAAGCACCGCAATGTGCCGGCAGTCTCCTGCAACAAGCCTGCCGCCCGGAAGGTCTGTTGCGGCCATGCAGGGGTGCCGGAGCGGACAGGATGGCGAAACCCCGGGGGCCAGGCATGGTCCAAACGGGACACAAGCACGTGCAGCGATTTCAAGGAGGAAGTCATGCCGCAAGCCCGCAAACCCGAGAGCAAGGACCCGCAGCCGCCATCCCTGGCCGACGGCAAGCGCGATCCCCACCAGAAGCACACCCAGGACGCGATGGACGAAGCGCTGGACGACTCCTTCCCGGCCTCCGACCCGCCGGGCCATTCCTCGCCGACCCGCGCCGGGCCGACGCCATCCACCAGCAGCAAGCGCAAGCACTGAACCTCGATGCCAGTCCGGGCCCCGCGTGGACCCGGACTGGCACGCCCGACCAAAAAACCGCCAGCTCCGGAAAAACTGCGATGGCAGCGAGGCTGCAGCGTGTCTTCAACAGGCTTATGCACAGGCGTTGTTGATATGTCCGCACCCGGCCGGAGCGCTTGCGGCAGACTGGATGCCCGGCGAACCGGAGTTCGCAATGCCCTTCGCTCCCCTGGCCACGCAGGCTTGAAGCATGAGCCCTTCGCTCAAGTGTCCGGTCGCGGTCATCGCCTGGCGCGGCATCCCGACGATCTACGAACGCAGGCCCGATGGCCATGGCGGCAGCGTGCTGCACGTCCACGAACTGGGGCGCAGCGCGCCACTGGAAGTGACGCCGGAACTGCTCGCGGCAATCGAGGCAGACGAGCGCCGCAGCCGCGAACGCCAGCAGCACTGAGCCGCTCCGCCGGGCTCGTCGGCTGCCCGGCGCGAGGCTCTCGATGGCGCTCTTCACACTGCTCCGGGCGCATGCTGCGCGGCGCCTGCTGCGCGAGGCACTCGCGTACAGCGTGAATTTCGTGTAAATCTCCGCCCCGTACGCTCAGCAATCGCAGGGCGACTTCGTCCAGGAAGAAGAGGAGTAAGGAGCAATGGCCGTTAAGAAGGCAACCAAGAAGCCCGCCGCCAAGAAGGCGCCGGCGAAGAAAGCCGCCGCCAAGAAAGCGCCGGTGAAGAAGGCTGCTGCAACCAAGGCGCCCGCCAAGAAGGCCGCCGTGAAGAAGGCTGCGAAGCCGAAGAAGGCACGTGTTGCTGGCGGCGGTATCGCCCAGCCGGTAGCGCTGAGCGCGGAGCTGTCCGCGATCGTCGGTGCCACCTCGCTGAGCCGCGGTGAGCTGACCAAGCGCATCTGGGACTACATCAAGAAGAACGGACTGCAGGATCAGAAGAACCGTCGCAACATCAACGCGGATGCCAAGCTGAAGGTGATCTTCGGCGGCAAGGCGCAGGTGTCGATGTTCGAGATGACCAAGCTGGTCAACAAGCACGTCAAGTAATTCGCTGTACCGAAACCCGCCGGCGCTATTCGCCGGCGGGTTTTTTCATGCCTGCCGTACGGCGCTCAGCGCTTCGAGCAACGATCGCCGATGCTGGCGAGCAGCTTGCCCAGCGCCACCAGGTGCGTGCCCAGCACCGCCTTGCCGGTGGTCAGCAGCGCCGCCGACAGCTGGCGCTTCGGATCGGCCCAGCCAAGGATGCTCATGAAGCCGAGGTGGCCATAGGCACTGCCGGTACCGGGACCGTAGAGGCCGACCGGATTGGCGCCGAGCATCATGCCCTCGCTGTAGCGCATCGGCAGCATCAGCGTGCCGTCGAGGCTGATGCGCCACTTCGGCTTGACCGCGCGCTCGATGGTCTCGCGCTTGAGCAGGCGCTGCCCCTGCCAGACGCCGTCGTCGAGCAGCATCTGGAAGAAGCGCGACAACTCCTCGGCGGTGGCGTAGAGGTTGCCGGCCGGAATCACCGCATCCATGAAGGCTTCGGAATTGGAGGACTCCACGACCTGGCCGAAGGGCACGATCAGCGCCTTCTCCAGCAGCGCCGCGATCGGGAAGCGCACCGCGGTGCCAGCGGCGTAGTTCAGCGCCGCCGCGGCGCGATGTTCCTGCGGCAGGCCGTAGGTGAAGTGCTGCAGGCCCAGCGGCTGGCGGAAGCGCGTGTCGAGGTAGGACTGCACGGAGGCGCCAGTAATGCGCTGGATCAACTCGGCGAGGATGAAGCCGCCGCTGATCGCGTGATAGGCCATGCGCCGCGGATGCGTCGGCGGCGCGCGGCAGATGCGGTCGATCACCCCATCCCAGTCGAGCAACACCTCGACGCGCCGTTCTTCCTTCGGCACCAGGATCGACGGAAACCCACCGCGATGCGCCAGCACCTCGGCGACGGTAGTGTCTTTCTTGTCGTGCTGGCCGAAGGCCGTCAGGTAGTGGCTGACGCGCTGGTCGAGGTCGATGCCGCCTTCCTCGGCGAGCTTGTGCACCAGGATCGCGGTCACTGCCTTGGACGCGGAGAACAGGCAGATCGGCGTGTCGAGGCGCATCGGCAGCTTCGGCGCATTGCGCAGGTCGGCGGGGCCGTTGCCGCTCGCGTGGCCCAGCGTGCGGTGCATCAGCACCTCCCCGCCACGGCGCAGGCAGATGGCGACGCCGGGATAGGCACGACTGCGGTAGAGGCCCTGCACGTCCTGCCAGATCGCCTCGATGTCGGCATCGCCCATGCCGCCGCGTTCCGGCGCCACTTCCCGTGCGTGATCGATCTGCGTGACGCTGGACAGGTCGGCAGGAATGCGGACCTTGAGGTCCTTCAGCAGGCCGACTTGCTGTGCGGCTCGAATGATCATCGGAGTGTTCCTGGTGGGGAATATATGTTCACACGCGTGCGGCGCGATGTCACAGAATGCGCCCTGTCCCGTGACGCTTTTACCGCCATGATCCGCCAATCCCTGATCCTCGCCAGCGCCCTGGTGCTTGCCGCCTGCGGCAGCGGCAGCAGTTCGACCACGCCCCCGCCGCCGTCGACTCCGGCCGCCAACTGCGCCCCCGGCCTGCCGCCGCTGGAGCTGGGCGGCAGCGTCGGCACCGCCGATGCGAAGAGCTACCGCGAGCTGCCCTTCGTGGTCGGCGCCGGCACCGGGCGCGTCGAGCTGTCCTACGGCTGGAGCGAGGGGTCGCCGTTGCCGTCGACACCGCTGACCGCGACCACCCTGGACCTCGGGCTCTGGGACCAGCACGGCTACCGCAGTGCCGCCGGCTTCCGCGGCTGGTCGGGCTCGCGCCAGGGCCGCATCGACCAGCAGAAGCCGCCGGTATTCGTCGAGGCTGCCAAGGCCGATCGCGGCTACGTGCCCGGCGCGATCGAGCCGGGCACCTGGCATGCCGATCTCGGCATTGCCGCGGTCGGACCGGGCGGCGCCGACTGGACCGTGAAGATCGAGTGCAAGGCCGCGGCCGGCGGCACGCCGGTCGACGATCCGGTGGACCGCACGCATGTCGCGCGCCGCGGCGCCGGCTGGTACCACGGCGACTTCCACATGCACGCCTACCACTCCAACCCGAACGCGCCGGACGACGCCGGTTTCGTCGAACAGGCCCGCGCGGCGCAGCTGGATTTCCTGATGGTCACCGAGTACGTCACCGGGCAGCACTGGCGCACGCTGGGCGCGATGCAGCGCGCCAACCCCGACCTTCTGGTGTGGCCGGGCCGCGAGATCATCACCTACTACGGCCACGCCATGACCCATGGCGAGACACCGGGGGTGCTGGAGTACCGCCATGGCTTCGAGGACGTCAGCCTCGGCGAGATCCAGCGGCTGGCGAAGCAGGAAGGCGCGCTGTTCCAGATCAACCACCCGACCAGCTTCCCCGGCCCGCTGTTCGCCAATTTCTGCCGCGGCTGCGCCTTCGAGCTGGAGGACGCCATCGACTGGCACCAGGTCGACACCATCGAGCTGCTCAACGGCCCGCTGATCGCCCAGGCCGGCGACCTCGGCGTGCCACTGCCCCTGCCGGTGGGCATCGAGAACCCGTTCATTGGCACCGCGATCGCGCTGTGGGAGCGCAAGCTCGGCGAGGGCTACCGCGTTACCGGCGTCAGCGGCTCCGACTCCAAGGGTGTCGACGCGCCGGAGGAGCGCACGCGCAAGGGCTACGGCAGCTCGGCCACCGCGGTCCACGCCGAGGAGCTGTCGCGCACGGCACTGACGCAGGCGATCCGGGCCGGCCACGCGTATATCCGTACCCGTGGCGTCGCCGCCAGCCCGGCGCTGGAGTTCGAGGCGCGCACGACCGACGGCCAGCAGGGCATGTTCGGCGACAGCCTGCAGGTCGATGCCGGCGAGACCGTACAACTGCGCACCGTGGTCAGCGGCGGCAGCGGGCAACTGCTGCTGTACTACCGCAACGGCCAGCCGGCCGGCAGCGCGGCCATCACCACCGATCCCTTCGTCCACGAAATGGCGGTGCAGCGCCAGCCGGGCAGCGAAGGCCCGCTGGGCACGTTCTGGCGCATCGAGACGCGCGATGCCCAGGCCCGGACCACCATCGGCAACCCGGTGTTCCTGCGCGCCCGTTGAGGGCGCTGCCATAATGCGGACGCCATGACATCCATCCGTTATCGCATCCAGCCCGACGCCCCGCGCGAGCACCTGTTCACGGTGCAGTGCGCCCTCGACCAGCCCGATCCGCAGGGCCAGGTGTTCCGCCTGCCCTCATGGATCCGCGGCAGCTACCTGGTGCGCGATTTCGCCAAGCACGTGCAGGAGCTGCGCGCCTCGGCCGGCGGCGAGCCGCTGGCGATCGAACGCCTCGACAAGCGCAGCTTCCGCTGCGCGCCCTGCAGCGGCCCGCTGCTGCTGGAGTACCGCGTCTATGCCTTCGACGAATCGGTGCGCAAGGCCTTCCTCGATACTCGCCGCGGCTTCTTCAACGCCAGTTCGCTGTGCTACCTGCCTGAAGGGCGCGGCCGCGAGCCGATCGAGATAGAAATCCTGCCGCCGCGTGATGCGGACTGCGCTGGCTGGTCGCTGGCAACCACGCTGGATCCGCTGCAGGTCGATGCGCAGGGCTTCGGCCGCTACGCCGCCGCCGACTACGAGGAGCTGATCGATCACCCGGCGGAGATGGGCCGCTACCAGCGGCTCGACTTCGCCGTCGACGGCATCCCGCATGCGCTGGTGCTGTCGGGCCGCCACACGATCGACCGCGAGCGCGTCAGCCACGACCTCACGCGCATCTGCCACGTGCAGCGCGAGATGTTCGGCCAGCAGCCGGCGCTGCGCGAGTACCTGTTCCTGACCTATGTCACCGGCGCCGGCTACGGCGGCCTCGAGCACCGCGCCTCCACCGCGCTGATCTGCGCGCGCAAGGATCTGCCGGCGCCGGGTGATGCGCGTTTCACCAAGGACTATCGCGGCTTCCTCGGGCTGTGCAGCCACGAGTACTTCCACCTGTGGAACGTCAAGCGCATCACCGCGCAGCGCTTCCTCGATTCGGACCTCGGCAGCGAGGCCTACACCCGCGACCTCTGGCACTACGAGGGCGTCACCTCCTACTACGACGACCTGTTCCTGCTGCGCGCCGGCGTGCTCGATGCCGCGGCCTACCTCGACCTGGTCGCCGAGAACGCCACGCGCCTGCAGCGCGGCCCCGGGCGCCTGGTGCAGACGCTGGCCGACGCCAGCTTCGAGGCCTGGATCAAGTACTACCAGCCGGACGAGAACACGCCCAACGCCGCTGTCAGCTACTACGTCAAGGGCGGCCTCGCTGCGCTGTGCCTGGACCTGCAGCTGCGCCTGCATTCGTCAACGACGCTGGACGATGTGCTGCGCGCGCTGTGGCAGCACTACGCCAGCGTCGGCCTCGGCGTGCCGGAGGGCGGGCTGGAACAGCTGGCACTGGAACTCTCGGGCCTGGATCTGCGGCCCTTCCTCGATCGCCTGCTGCGCTCGACCGAGGAATTGCCGCTGGTGGAATTGCTGGCCGCCTTTGGCGTCGAAGGACGCCTGCGCCCTGCAGTGTCGGAGGTCGATCCCGGCGGCCGCGTCAGCGGCGAAGCGATGGGCGGCTGGAGCGGCCTGAAGCTGCGGCCGGGTGAAGCCCGCGTGGCCTATGTCGCCAGCGGCAGTCCGGCGGCGCAGGCCGGCGTTTCCGCCGGCGACCAGCTGGTGGCGCTGGACGGCCTGCGCATCGGTCCGACCAACTGGCCGACGCTGCTGTCGCAGGTCACGCCGGGCCAGCCGCTGCCGCTGCACCTGTTCCGCGGCGATGAGCTGCTGGCCGTTACACTGACACCGGCGGCAGCGCCGCTGGATACCTGGACCTTCACGCTGGCCGCGGCGGAAGGCGAGACACTGGCGCGGCGTGTGGCCTGGCTGGGGCTGTAATGCTGGAAGTCTTCGTCAAATTCCTGATCGCCTATCTCGTCGGCACCCTGATGGGCGGCCAGATCGTCGGCCTGCTCAAGGGCGGCATCGATCTGCGCAAGTTCGGCAGCGGCAACGTCGGGGCCACCAATGCACTGCGCACGCAGGGCAAGGCCTTCGCCCTGGCGGTGCTGCTGATCGACGTCGGCAAAGGCGTGGCCGCGGCGCTGCTGGTGCCGCTGATCGCCTGGCCCTGGGCGCAGGCCTCGGCATGGCCGCTGGAGTGGCAGTCCTATGCCTGCGGCGTCGCGGTGGCGCTGGGCCACTGCTATCCGATCTGGTATCGCTTCCAGGGCGGCAAGGGCGTGGCGACGCTGGCCGGCGTGTTCGGCGCGCTGCTGCCGGTCGCCCTGCCCTGGATTCTCGGTGCCTTCATCCTCGTCACCATCCTCAGCGGCTACGTCGCTCTGGCCTCGGTCAGCGCGGCGGTGATGGCACTGTTCTACGTCGCCTGCATCGATGCGCGAGGCGCGCTGTCGGCGACCGGCGCGTTTACGCTGGCGATGATGCTGCTGGTGATCTGGAAGCACCGCGAGAACCTCCTGCGCCTGGCGCGCGGCGAGGAACACCGTTTCGACAAAGCCCGGCTGCTGCATCGATGGCTCAGCCGCTGATCGAGACCGAGCGGCTCAAGCTGGTCGATGCCCTGGCCGACGGCGCCTGGCATTCCGGCGAGACCCTGGCCGAGGCCAGCGGCATCAGCCGCGCCGCGCTGGCCAAGCGCGTTGAGAAGCTGCGTGACTGGGGCCTGGATGTGGAGGCGCGGCAGGGGCTGGGCTATCGCCTGCCGCAGCCGCTGGAGCGGCTCGACGCACAGCGCATTCGTGCACTGCTGGAAGCACCCCTGCGCTTCGACCTCCTCACCGCCACCGATTCCACCAACACGCGCCTGCTCGACAGCGACGCCGCGCAGGATCCGCAGGCACTGCTGGCCGAGTACCAGACCGCCGGCCGCGGCCGGCGCGGCCGCGACTGGCGCTCGCCCTTTGCCGCCAACCTCTACCTGTCGCTGGCCTGGTCCTTCCCGGCCTGGCCGCCGGGGCTCAGCGCGCTGCCGCTGGTGGTGGGTGTGCTCTGCGCGCAGGCGCTGCGTGAAACCGGCGTCGGCGACATCGGCCTCAAATGGCCCAATGATCTCTACGTCCGTGGCCGCAAGCTCGGCGGCATCCTGATCGAGCATCGCGGCGAAGCCGGCGGCAGTTGCCGCGTGGTGATCGGCATCGGCATCAACGTCGCCATGAGCGCGGCGCAAGCCGCCGGCATCGAGCAGGCCTGGATCACCGTCGACGAAGCCCTCGGCGAGGGCCGTCACGCCTCGCGCAATGCGCTGGCAGCCGCGCTGCTGGGTCGGCTCGCAGGGGGCGTGGCGCGCTTCCAGCGCGAGGGCTTCGATGCCTTCAGCGCCGACTGGGCTGCGCATGATCTCGCCCATGGCCGCGCGGTGCGCGTGCTGCAGGGCGATCGTGAGCTGCAGGGCATCGGTCGCGGTGTCGATGCTCAGGGCGCGCTGATCGTCGAGGCCCTGGGCCAGTACCACACGCTGCATTCGGGCGAAATCAGCCTGCGGCTCGAATGATCCTGCTGCTCGACATCGGCAACAGCCGCCTCAAGGCCGCGCTGGCGCACGAGGGGCGCATCGGCGAGGTCAGCGCGCTGTCGCATGACGGCGACCCGGCCGCCGCCGTCGCCCTGCTGCCGGCGGCGACGCCGCGGGCCATTGCCGTCGCCAATGTCACCGGCGCCACGCACGAACTGAGACTGATGGAGGCGCTGCAGGCCCGCTACGGCCGGGCACCGCGGATTGCGCGTACGCAGGCGCAGTGTGCCGGCCTGCAGGTGGCATACGCGCAGCCGGAACGCCTCGGCGTCGATCGCTGGCTGATGATGCTGGCGCTGTGGTGCGAAACCGGCGCGGCCTTCGGCGTGGCCGGCGCCGGCACCGCGCTGACCTACGACGCGGTCGACGCCCAAGGCAACCATCTCGGCGGCTTCATCGCCGCCGGCCTGGCCACGCACCTGCAGGCAACGCTCGGCGCCACGCGCTTCGACACCCGTATGCTCGACGCCCGCTACGACGACGGCTTCGGCCGCGACACCGAAGCCTG
>DATILC010000045.1:0-2485 GCA_035476855.1 Solimonas sp.
GACCAGCTTCTCGTCGAACGCGGCCTGGCCGCGACCCGCTCGCAGGCCCAGCGGCTGATCGCCGCGGGCGTGCGCTGGCGCGAGGGGGCGCAGTGGAAAGCCGTGACCAAGAACGGCGACGAGCTGCCCGCCGCGGCCGAACTGCAGCTGCTGGACGACGCCGAGACCCGCTATGTCTCGCGCGGCGGCCTCAAGATCGAAGGCGCCCTGCGTGATGCCGGCGTCGCGGTGGCCGGTCGCGATTGCCTCGACGTGGGCCAGTCCACCGGCGGCTTCACCGACTGCCTGCTGCGCCAGGGTGCGGCGCGCGTGACCGGCGTCGACGTCGGCCATGGCCAGCTCCATCCCGCGCTGCGCGCCGATGCGCGCGTGCGGGTGTTCGAGAAACTCAACGCCCGCGAACTCGATGGCGCCGTGGTGGGCCGCGACTTCGGCCTCGTCACCGGCGACCTGTCCTTCATCTCGCTCACGCTGGTGCTGCCGGCGCTGGTGCCCCTCATGGCGCCGGGCGCCGACCTGCTGATGCTGGTCAAGCCGCAGTTCGAGCTGCAGCCCGGCCAGCTGGGCAAGGGCGGCATCGTGCGCGATGCGTCACTTTACGCGCAGGTCGAACAGCGCATCCGCGACGCGTGCGAAGCGGCCGGACTGCAGGTGCGTGGCTGGCATGCCAGCCCGATTGTCGGCGGCGATGGCAACCGCGAATTCTTCATTCATGCAAGCAAGGCCTGAGGAGGCCCTATGAACCTGCCGATCAGTCTCGAATTTTTTCCTCCCAAGACGCCCGAAGGCGCGGGCAAGTTGCGCGCGGCGCGCCAGCAGCTGTATGCATTGAAGCCCGAGTTCTGCTCGGTCACTTTCGGCGCCGGCGGCTCCACGCAGGAAGGCACCCTGGCCACGGTCACCGAGATCCTGGCCGAAGGCATGCCGGCCGCGCCGCACCTCAGTTGCATCGGCCAGACCAGGGACAGCATCCGCGAGCGGCTGGCCGCCTATGGCGCGGCCGGCATCGAGCGCATCGTCGCTTTGCGCGGCGACCTGCCCAGCGGCTATGGCCTGGGCGGCGAGTTCCGCTATGCCAGCGACCTGGTGGCCTTCGTGCGCAGCGAGACCGGGCGCCGCTTCCAGGTGGAGGTGGCGGCCTATCCCGAAGTGCATCCGCAGGCGAAGTCGCCGCAGGCCGACATCGACGCCTTCATCGCCAAGGTGGAAGCCGGTGCCGATTCGGGCATCACGCAGTACTTCTTCAACCCCGACGCCTATTTCCGTTTCATGGACGAACTGGGCCGCCGCGGCGTCACGCTGCCGGTGGTGGCCGGCATCATGCCCATCACCAGCTCGACCCAGTTGATGCGTTTCTCGGATGCCTGCGGCGCCGAAATTCCGCGCTGGATCCGGCTGCGGCTGCAAAGCTTCGGCGACGACGTGGAATCGATCCGCGCCTTCGGGCTCGATGTGGTCACGGGCCTGTGCGAACAGCTGATCGCCGGCGGCGTGCCGGGGCTGCACTTCTACACGATGAACCAGGCGAAGGCGACCGTCGACATTTGCCGGAGACTGGGGGGCTAGGCGCGGCCCGCGTCGCCCAGCTGAATTTCGCGGGAAATCGCCCAACCGGGCGCAGGCGAGCCGAGGGCCTCCGACAGGAAGGCCTTGTAGCGCCCGCTCCTGTGCAGCTTGACGTAAATGCGGTGAAGGTGTGTCTTCACTGTGTGGTCGCTGATCTTCAGTTCCCGCGCGATTTCCTTGTTGGTCAGCGCATTGCCGATCAAAGCCAGGATTTCGCGCTCGCGCGCGGTCAGCAGCTCCTGGTTGTCGAGGACGGCGGCGGTGACGGCGGGTTCGGCAATGATCTGGCTGCGAATGGCCTGCAGAAGCTCATTGCGTCCGAACCATGTTTCGCCCCGGTGCACCGTGCTCACCGCCTTGGCGTAGAGTGACACGTCATTCGATTTGAGCAGGCAGCCGCTCACGCCGCGTTGTATGAAGCCGATGATCGTGAGATGGGTGTAGGCATCGCATAGCAGCAGCACGCGCGTGCTTGCGCTGACCCGGCCCAGCTCCGAGAGCAGGCGCCACGAGTTCTCCTCCTCACCGTCCGTGTGCTCCAGCAGCAGGACGTCCGGCTGCGTGGCCGCTGCCCTGTGCAGCACGCCACCGATGACCACGGCCTCGGCAGCAATGCGCCCGGCGAATCCCTGGACGACCTGAGTACACAGGGCAAGTGCCGAGTGTTCCTGGCCACACGCGACAAGCAGCATGATCTGCATTGCAGCAACCTCGATTCGTTGTTGTTAATGGGTCGACTTGCAAGAGGGCCATGGAGCCATCCATGGAGTGCCTCTGCATTGGAACCAAGTTTGCAATGCCAGCTCCCCTCAGGTAAGGGAGGGTCCTCCTGATTTTTCGGCGTTTTTGTACCATGTTGTTGCCGGTACAAACCCGGGACATTCATGCCGTGGCGGTTCTTCCTGATCAGCAGTGGCGC
>DATILC010000046.1:0-9866 GCA_035476855.1 Solimonas sp.
TGGCCGCCTCGCGCGGGAGCTGGGTGTCTATCTGCTCGCCGGTAGCTTCCCGGTGCGCACCGCCGATGGCCGTTTCCACAACCGCGCGACGCTGTTCGCGCCGGACGGCGGATCGGCCTTCCAGGAGAAGCGCATGATGACGCGCTTCGAGACCGAGCACTGGGGCATCAGCTCGGCCGGACCGCTGCGGGTTTTCGACACCGCGCTGGGCACGCTGGGCATCTGCATTTGCTACGACATCGAGTTTCCGCTGATCGCGCGGGCCATGGCCGAGGCCGGTGCCAGCCTGCTACTGGCCCCCAGTTGTACAGACACCCTCGCCGGTTATCACCGCGTGCGCATCGGCGCGCAGGCACGTGCGCTGGAAAACCAGTGCTACGTGGTGCAGGCCCCGCTGGTCGGCGCTGCGCCCTGGTCGCCGGCGATCGACGTCAACACCGGCGCCGCCGGCATCTATACGCCGGTGGACCGCGGCTTCCCCGACGACGGCGTCCTCGCCAGCGGCCCGCTCGACCAGCCTTGCTGGGTCTGGCATGCGGTTGATCCGGCCGAACTGGTGCAGGTGCGCAGCACCGGGCAGGTGTTCAACTACCGCGACTGGCCCTTGCAAGCCCCCATCCGGGCGGGAATCGAGCGCCAAACCCTGTAACTGACCCGAAATCCGGTAATCATCGGGGTGCAAAATTCCCACTGTTGGCATGGTCATAGCTTTGATATCTCATGCTCGAAATGGGCTAGAATCCGGACGTTGCGCCATCGAATCGGGGGAAAACATGCGGAACAAGCGTTGGGAGCGCGCGCTCAAGGGCGCCGCAGTAATCGGAACAGCCGCCGCGGCGCTGTTCTCTGCGGCAGCAAGCGCGTACGAGCCGGGCTGGTACTTCGGCCTCAGCGGCGCCTACGTCGGTGTCGATGATTCCGATGGCACGCAGACCACGGTTTCGGTTGCGCCGAGCACCCCGGGCACCCCGGCCGATCCGCAGACCTGCATCCTGGGCGCGATCCCGGGCCTGGGCCCCGCGCTCAACGGCGTGGTCGGCGCCCTCGGCGTCAACCAGGGTTGCCTGTTGTTCCTGCTCGGCCCCGGCACTCCGGGAGATCCGGGCACCCCGGTTCCGGGCGCCACGACTACCCTGACCAATCCGTCGCAGATCACCTTTGACGGTGGCCTCGGCGTCGAAGGTGCCATCGGCTACCTGTTCGACGGCGGTTTCCGCCCCGAACTGGCACTGTCCTACGCCGAAAGCGACATCGACGAAATCAGCGTCCAGACCAACAGCGGCACCGCCAGCAGCAGCCCTGACGGCAAGCTGATGAGCTACCGCGCGATGGCCAATGCCTGGTTCGACATGGACTTCGGCAGCGCCTTCGTGCCCTACATCGGTGCAGGCGCAGGCTTCCAGAAGGCCAAGCTCGACATCGCCGACAGCTCCGGCGAAAGCTCCGGCTTCGTCTACCAGGCCGGCGCCGGCCTCGGCTTCCTGGTCAACGACAAGACCACCCTGTCGGTGGACTACCGCTACATCGTCGGCGACGACATCGAGAGCGGCACCAGCACCACCCCGGTCGCCCCGGATGGCTCGACCAGCATCTCGCGTACCGGCGAATACAAGGCCCAGAACATCGGCCTGAGCCTGCGCTACACCTTCGGCGGCAACCCCGTCGACAGCGATGGCGACGGCGTGCCGGATCGCAACGACAAGTGCCCCAACACCCCGAAGGGCGTGCAGGTGTACTCCAACGGCTGCCCGACCGACCTCGACGGCGACGGCGTGCCCGACTACCTCGACAAGTGCCCCGGCACCCCGAAGGGTACCTCGGTCGACGCCAAGGGTTGCCCGGCGGATTCCGACGGCGACGGCGTGCCCGACACGCTCGACAAGTGCCCCTCCACCCCGCGTGGCGTGATGGTCGGCCCGGATGGCTGCCCGATCGACAGCGACGGCGACGGCATCCCGGATGCCTACGACAAGTGCCCCAACACTCCGAAGGGCGTCATTGTCGGTCCGGACGGCTGCCCGGCTGCGGATGCCGACGGCGACGGCGTGCCTGACTTCATGGACAAGTGCCCGAACACCCCGAAGGGTGTCGCCACCGGTCCGGATGGCTGCCCGCTGGATTCCGACGGCGATGGCATCCCCGACTACATGGACGAGTGCCCGAAGAGCCCGCCGGGCGCCAAGGTGCTGCCGAACGGCTGCGCGCTGACCGGCGACTGCCGTACGCCGCGTCCGGGTGAGGCGGTGGACGCCAATGGCTGCGCGCTGGACAAGAACTTCATCCTGCGCGGCGTCAAGTTCGAGTTCGATTCGGACCGCCTGACCGAGCCGGCCAAGCTGATCCTCAACGAAGTCGGCGAGACGCTGAAGGCCTACCCGACCGTCAACGTCGACCTCGAAGGCCATACCGACAACGTCGGCACCGACGCCTACAACCTGGGCCTGTCGGAACGCCGCGCCAACTCGGTGAAGGCCTACCTGACCGGCCGCAGCATCGACGCCAAGCGCATGAACCCGGTCGGCTACGGCGAATCCCGCCCGATCCAGACCAACGAGACCGAAGAAGGTCGCGAGGAAAACCGCCGCGTCGAGTTGAAGGTGATTGAGTAAAGCAACGAGCTGCGCCGGGGAATCCCGGCGCAGCGAGTGACGCGTTCGACATTGAGGGCCGCCATTCAGGCGGCCCTTTTTTATGGCTTTTCGCCAACCCGAGGGGATGCCAGCGGCGCTCATGCCGAATAGCCTCGTGAGCACACAGCAAGCGTGCGTATCGAGGCAGGTTCGCGCGGCCCTTCCTACGCGAGTTGCAGCGCGCCGGCCCGCGGCCCCAGAACGCCAGGTTCCTGCAAGGGATTCCAGTAGGCGCAGGCAAAAGCGGGCCGCTGACTGAGCTGCCTTCAAGACAGAGCACGCGGCACTCGTTGCGCCCGCGGCCGGCAATGCTTCCCGGCATCAGTGGGTTTGATGCGGATACGCATCGATTTGGTCCCGCCCTGAGCCGCCGGCTTCCATGCGCGGCGACAACAACATTGGGCCGCTGTTCAGGCAGCCCTTGAGGACGGGTGCGTCGCTGGCAACGTCCCCGCGCTTGCGCAGGGCTTCCCCGTGCACATCAGGGCAATAAAGAGGTTCTTTTCCAGTCAGCGGGGAATCCCAACAGGAGAGCAGTCCCGCCTGAGCCTTACGCTGTACGGCTTACCCCTGCGCAGCGTCGCGCATGCAGCCGAGCGCTTTCTCCGCGGCGTCGAGCGATCCCGCCAGGCGTCGTCGCGGGGCGGTGTGCCTCGCCAGGTAGCTTTGCCCGGACGAATGCCCTGAATTCCTGAATACGGGCAGCACGCCACCCGCACCGGAAATCCCCTGGAGCGCAGCTGCAGGGCAACTCTCCAAGATCATCCACATCCCGGGCCGTGGCAATGCAGCATCACGACCAAAAAAGAAGGCGCCCGAAGGCGCCTTCCATGAACACTCCGCCCGGAATCAGGGCGTGACGGGCAAGGTCGCCGTTGCACAGCTGGAGTTGACGTTCACCGAACCCAGCAGGGTTGCAACCCCTGAGGTGAAGGCAGCACGCACACCCGCGTAGTCATTACCTGCAGTCGTATTCACCGTGACCAGTGCGGTTTCGACACCGCCGATCGCACCGAGCAGCGTCAGCCGCAGCACACCGGGGATCGTGTCAGGCCCCTGCGTGAAGCTCTCGACCTCGATCAGCGTGTCGCCGGCACCACGCACCACCGTCGCAATGCGGAGCTGGTTCAGCACTTCCAGCGACAAGGGCAGCGCCGCCGGCCGGCTGATCAGGAACCCGGCGGGACGACCACCAGCAATCAGCGGCAGTGCAGCCGACTGAACGGCCGCGATGCTGACCTCTCCGGCCAGCAGGCCCAGCGGCTGGCTCAGGGTTGCAGAGGTCGCCAGGTCATTGTCGATGGCGTTCTCAGGCTGGGTCACCGTGCAGCCGAGGCAGGCGACGTTGCTTGCAGTGACCGTCGTGGCTCCTGCGCTTGCCAGCAGAGGACCGGTGCAGAGGCTGTCGGTCACGGTCAGCACCGTCGTGGCCGACCCGGCTCCCGCCACTGTCGCAGTGATCGTGCTCTCACCCTGGGCAACGCCGGTCGCAACGCCACCGCTGCTGCCATTGGTGATGGTCGCTACTGCCGGCGTGCCGCTGGTCCAGGCCACCGAGGACTGCGGAATCTGGGCCTCGCTGTTGTCGCTGTAGCGGCCGATCGCAACGAGCTGCACCGTGCCTCCGACAATGACCAGCGGGCTGGCCGGCTCGATGCGCAGGACACTGGTCAGCACCGCATTGGTGACCGTCAGGAAGCCGGAATCGCTGAGCGACGAGCCGGTGCTGCGAGCCAGGGTACCCGTGATGGCGACCGTACCCACGGATTGGCCGGTCGCCGTCGTGGTGATACCCGTCGCCGGATCGACCGTTGCCACGGTGGGATTGGCCGAGGCCCAGGTGACCGTGCCGTCGCTGGCGGTAATGTCGCGGACCACTTGGTCCGAGAACACGCCGCGCAGCCGGAACAGCTGGGTATTGCCGGCAGGAATGCTGGCGGTATCGGGAACAACCTGGACGCCAACCAGCGTCGCAGGACTGACGGTGACCGTGGTTTGTGCCGTCAGTCCACCGAAAGCCGCAGTGATCACACTGCTGCCCACTTTCTTGGTGGTGACGAGGCCGGTCCCGTCAACCGTGGCGACGTTGACATCGCTGCTGGACCAGGTGGCCCTGCTGCTGACGTTCTCGTTCCGGTTGCAAATGACCGGTGATTCCTTGGGCGTACCGGTCGGGCACTCGGTCTCGGTGCCGTTGGTCCCCGGCGGCACGGTGGTGCTGGTGGTCGCGGCGGCGGTCAGCTGAACCGTGGTTCCTGCTGCGACCGCAGCCTGGGTCACATTGGTGACGTCCGTTGCGCCGCTGAAAATCCTGAGGGCCTCGACCGTGGTAACCGGCGCGAAGTCCGGACTCTCAGGGCCTCCGCCGCTGCACCCGGCAACGGTCAGCGCACATAGCGCCAAGAATGAACGAAATCCTTTCATCATGAGACTCCCTGCTCAGCTTTAATAAGGGAAAGCTTGTGCTGTTTCGATGGTTTACGGCGACTCTTTGAGCAATCATAATCCATCCCAGACCGCATTTGAGAAGAAGTCTGGTAAATCCGCTTCGCCGGGATTGATCATGATCACGGATGCGGCCGCAAACACAGTCTGCAGCGCTCGTCGTCGGCTCCGGCCGCGCGGCCGCCCACTCAGGGATGGGAGATTCGGGAATGTCGAAATTTGCATGGTTGGCCGCCGCGGGGCTGCTCTGGACCGCCGCCGCCTCCGCACAGAACAACAAATACGATGAGCGCTGGTACCTGTCGCCCTCCATCGGCGGCGTGTTTGCCGACCAGGAGGATCTCGACAACGGCGTCGCTGGCTCAATTGCCGTCGGCCGCGCCATTGGCCGCTACAACGCCTTCGAACTCGAGGGGCATTACAGCAGCCTCGGGGTCAGCAACCTGCCCCAGGACGGCGATTACGAGCGCCTCACGATCGGCGTCAACCTGCTGCAGTTCCTGGCCAGCGACAAGTCGTCGGTCCGCCCCTTCCTGATGGGCTCGGTCAACGGCCACAACATCGACTTCCTCGGCGAGAAGCTGACCGGTGCAGGCGTCGGCCTCGGCGGCGGTGCGATGGTGCAGCTGTCGCCCTGGTGGGACCTGCGCCTGCAGGCCCGCTACAACCTCGACTTCATCAGCCAGGAAGGCATCGTCCAGGACGACACCTTCTACCTGTGGGATGTCGGCGTGGGCGTCCGCGTGAAGTTCGGCGCCGATCCGAATGACTCCGACGGCGACGGCGTGCCGGACAACCTCGACAAGTGCCCCAACACGCCCAAGGGCGTCTCGGTGTACTCCGACGGCTGCCCGACCGACCTCGACGGCGACGGCGTGCCCGACTACCTCGACAAGTGCCCCGGCACCCCGAAGGGTACGGTGGTCGATGCTGCCGGTTGCCCGGCCGATGCCGACGGCGACGGCGTGCCGAACGATCTCGACAAGTGCCCCAACACGCCGCGTGGCGTGATGGTCGGCCCGGATGGCTGCCCGATCGACAGCGATGGCGACGGCATCCCGGATGCCTACGACAAGTGCCCCAACACCCCGAAGGGCACCATCGTCGGTCCGGACGGCTGCCCGGCCGGTGATGCGGATGGCGACGGCGTGCCGGACTTCATGGACAAGTGCCCGGATACGCCGAAGGGCATCCCGACCGGTCCGGATGGCTGCCCGCTGGATTCCGACGGCGACGGCATCCCCGACTACCTCGACGAGTGCCCGAAGAGCCCGCCGGGCGCCAAGGTACTGCCGAACGGCTGCGCGCTGACCGGCGACTGCCGCCGTCCGCGTCCGGGTGAAGCGGTCGATGCCAATGGCTGCGCGCTGGACAAGAACTTCATCCTGCGCGGCGTCAAGTTCGAGTTCGATTCGGATCGCCTGACCGAGCCGGCCAAGCTGATCCTCAACGAAGTCGGCGAGACGCTGAAGGCCTACCCGAACATCAAGGTGGACCTGGAAGGCCACACCGACGCGGTCGGCACCGATGCCTACAACCTGGGCCTGTCGGAACGTCGCGCCAACTCGGTGAAGGCCTACCTCAGCGGCCGTGGCATCCCGTCGGCCCGCATGAACCCGGTCGGCTACGGCGAATCCCGCCCGATCCAGACCAACGAGACCGAGGAAGGTCGCGAAGAGAACCGTCGCGTCGAACTCAAGGTCATCGAGTAGGCGAAACGCAGTGAATTGAAAAACCCCGCTGGCGCAATCCAGCGGGGTTTTTCTTTGTCTGACGGGATCAGCTGACGGACACAAAAAAGCCCGCGCAATGCGCGGGCTTTTTTGTGTCCGGGATGAAGCTACTCTGCGCGGGGCTTCACCACCACCAGCGGCTGGCGGTTCTTGACCTGCTGCCCCGCGATCACGCTGACCGACTCGACCACGCCGGCAATCGGCAGCTGCAGCTGGAACTCCATCTTCATCGCCTCCAGCACTGCCAGCACCTGCCCTTTCTCGACGGCATCGCCCGGCTTCACGTGCACGGCGACGATCTTGCCGTCGGAGTGCGCCAGCAGCCGCCCATCCGAACCGGCCGCAACGGACTGCGCCGGCGCCAGCGACGCGTCGGCATAGCAATGGATCGCCGACTCGGCGTCGAGCCAGATGCTGTCGCCGTCGCGCGCGATGCGCGCCTTGCCCTGCACGCCCTCGCAGAGATAGTGGAACTCATCTCCAAGCTTGCGCGTGACATCGATCACCAGCTGCGTATCGCCGCTGCGTATCGTGAACACATGCCCCTCATGGACCAGCATGTCGATATCAAAAGACTGCTCGCGCCAGCGCAGTTTGTAACGCGTCGGCGATGCATGCGAGCTGTGCCAGCCGACGAATTCGGGCGCCAGCCCATGCTCACCGGCCAACCGGCAGGCATCGTCCAGATACAAGGCCACCGCGGCCAGCGCCAGATGGCGCTGCGAGGGGCGACGTTTCGCCACTTCCTCCACCGGGAAATACTGGCTGATGAAGGACGTGCTGAAGTCACCCGAGGCAAAGGCCTCGTGCGCGACCAGTCCGGCGAGATAGTCGCGGTTGCTGACCACGCCGAGCAGGCTGGTGTCCTGCAACGCCTTGAGCAGGCGCAGGCGCGCGGTTTCGCGGTCCTCGCCCCAGGCGATGATCTTGGCCTGCATCGAATCGTAGAACGGGCTGATCACCTGGCCGTCGCGCAGCCAGGTATCGACGCGGATGCCCTCGCCCTGCGGCGCGCGCCAGCTCAATACCTTGCCGGTCTGCGGCAGGTAGTTCTGCTGCGCGTCCTCCGCGCAGAGGCGCACCTCGATGGCCCAGCCGTTGCGGCGCCGCAGGATCTCGTCCTGCGTCAGCGGCAGCTTGTCGCCCTGTGCCACACGCAGCTGCCAGTCGACCAGGTCGATGCCGAACACCATCTCGGTCACCGGATGCTCGACCTGCAGGCGCGTGTTCATTTCCAGGAAGTAGAACTGGCGATCGCGCGCCAGCATGAACTCCACGGTGCCGGCACCGACGTAGTTCACCGCCTTCGCCGCCGCCACCGCCGCCTCGCCCATGCGACGACGCAATTCATCGTCCACCGCCGGCGACAGCGCCTCCTCGATCACCTTCTGGTTGCGGCGCTGCACCGAGCAGTCACGCTCGCCGAGATAGACCACGTTGCCGTGGCGATCGCCGAACACTTGGATCTCGACGTGCCGTGCATCGACCACTGCCTTCTCGATCAGCAGCTGCCCGCTGCCGAAGGCATTGGCCGCCTCCGAACGCGCCGACTGGATGCCGGCCAGCAGCTCCTGCGCCTCGTGCACCAGGCGCATGCCACGCCCGCCGCCGCCGGCCGCCGCCTTGACCATCACCGGCAGGCCGACCTTCTTCGCCTCAGCCACCAGCACCTCGTCCGACTGGTCGTCGCCCTGGTAGCCCGGCACGCAGGGCACCTTGGCCGCGATCATGCGGATCTTCGAGGCCGACTTGTTGCCCATCGCCTCGATCGACGCCGGATCGGGGCCGATGAAGACCAGTCCCGCGTCCTGCACCGCCTGCGCAAAAGCTTCGCGCTCCGAGAGAAAGCCGTAGCCCGGATGGATCGCCTGCGCGCCGCTCTGCTTCGCCGCGGCGATGATGTTGTCGATGACGAGGTAGGAGTCCTTCGCCGGCGACGGACCGATGCATACGGCCTCGTCGGCCTCCAGCACATGCATCGCGTCGTGGTCGGCATCGCTGTAAACCGCGACCGTCTGGTAGCCGAGCTTCTTCGCACCGCGGATCACGCGGACGGCGATCTCGCCGCGGTTGGCAACGAGCACCTTGGTGAATCTTTTGTTCGTCATTCTCATGATCTCGTTTGCTTCAGTGCCGCCATCCATGGCGCGACAGCAGTGATCTCAACTACCCGCGGCCCGGCTATCCCGGCTGCGCCCATTTCGGCGCGCGCTTCTGCATGAACGCCGCGATCCCCTCGGGCGCCTCCGGCCCGCGCACGCAGGAAGCGAACTTCTGCGCAGCGTCGTCCAGCACCGCGTCCATCTCGAGGCGGCCGACATTCATCAGGATCTGCTTGGTCAGTGCATTGGCCTGCGGCGCACAGTTCATCACCTGCGCCAGCGTGTCGCCGAGCTTTGCCTGCAGTTCCTCTTCGGTCGCGTAGCCCTCATGCACCAGGCCCAGGCGCAGCGCCTCGGCGCCGCGGAACTGCGCGCCGGTGAGACACAGGCGGCGCGCCTGCGTCAGGCCGATGCGCTCGACCACGAAGGGCGCGATCTGCGCCGGTGGCAGGCCGCGCGTGGTCTCCGGCATGCCGAACTTTGCATCGGCGTGCGCGAAGGCGATGTCCGATACGCAGGCCAGGCCGAAGCCACCACCCAGCACCGCGCCCTCGCAGACCGCAATCACCACCTGCGGCGCATTGGTTACCTGGCGCAGCATCACGCCGAAGGAACGATTCATCGCCGCGATCGGATCCGGCTCGCCGAGTGCCAGCGGCTTGATGCCACCGGCCATCATGCCCTTGAGGTCCGCACCGGCGCAGAAATGACCGCCGGCGCCACGCAACACCACGGCGCGCACCTCGCTCGCATCGCGGATGCTGTCGAATACGGCGCCGATCTCGCCCAGCAGTTCCGGCGTCATCGCATTGCGCGACTCCGGACGGTTGATGGTCAGCCACAGCACGCCGCGCTCGAGCTTCAGCAGCAGGTTCTTGCACTCAGGGAAGTTCATCGGCAGCTCCTCAGAAACGCGCCACGCCAAAAGTGTTCGGGGAGGTCTGCCGCAGCTGGCC
>DATILC010000047.1:0-11669 GCA_035476855.1 Solimonas sp.
CTGGACGAATGCGGTGCCAATGCGCAGCTGCATGCAGCCGTGGCGTCCGCGCTGTTCGATCCCGGCCTGCTGGACCTGCCGCCACAACTGGCCTTCATCTGGGCGCAGCTGCAGCGGCGTATGGGCGCCCTGCCCTCGCGCCTGGGACGGGTGCAGCGCTACGCCAGCGTTGCCGGCGATGCGCCGCTGCAGCTGCGCTGGCGCCTGAAGCCTTCGCCGCACGCGGCGGCGCTGCGCTACGACGCCGAGATGATCGACGCTACCGGACAGCTGTGCCTGCGCATCATCGACGGCGAGAGCACGATGAGCACGGCACTGTCGCGGCTGTCGCCGGGTCTGCGCGACCGCAAGGACTGAGTAAGGGGATTGGGTCGGCCAACGACGCTCCCGCTGCGTCAGGCCGACTTCTTTTTTTGTCCTTCGCCGCCTGCGCCGGGGAGGTAGCCCGGACGCAGTCCGGGGCTGCCCCATCAGCGCAGCAGCAATACGGCGTGAAGCAGAGGTAGCCCGGACGCAGTCCGGGGCCTTGGGCGACCTGTGCTTCCCGGACTGCGTCCGGGCTACGGGACTTCGGCGGCTGGACTCAGCGTGCCGCAGAAGCGCGCCGCCGCCCCGGCGCACGCAGCGCGCTGGGCACGCCGCCGGTCAGCCGGCGGAAGGCGCGGGTGAAGTTGGCGGCGTCGGAATAACCGAGGCGCTCGGCGATCTGCTCCACCGTCAGACCGGTGTCCTTGAGGAGACGAATGGCGTCGCGCTGGCGTGCCTCGTTGAGCAGGCGGTTGAAGCTGAAGCCATGGTCGTGCAGGCGCCGCTTCAGCGTGCGCGTGGAAATGCACAGGCGCTGCGCCACCGCCTCAAGGTCGGGATAGCGGCAGTCGTCGTTGGTCAGCAGCGCTCGCACGCGGCTGACGAAATCCTCGCCCACCCCCACCAGCGCCGACTCGCGCTCGCAGTACTCGCGCACCAGCTGCGCCGTGGCCTTGTTGGGTGTGCCGCGCAAGCGATCCAGCAGCGCGGCCGGAAAGCGGATCTGGTTGGCCCCCATCGAAAAGCGCGCCGGCGGCAGGCGATGGCGGTAGCGCGCGTAGTACTCCGGCTCCGGGCACTTGAACCACAGTTCCATCTCGGCGTCGGCCAGGCCCTCGCGCATGATCGCGACGCCGGAGACCAGCTGCATGTCGACCGCGTACTGGTGCAGCGGGCCGTACTGCACGGTCTCGGTCAGGTCGACCACCGCCGCATCGCCGTCGAGGACGAAGCGCAGGCCGAAGCCCGGCGAGCGCACCTTGGGCGCGAAGTCGATGAAGAACTGCAGCGCCTCGCGCACCGTGCCCTGGGCCATCACGCCGTAGCCGAGCAGGCCGTGCAGGGTCAGCGTGCTGCGCAGGCCGAACTCATAGCCCAGCCCCGGATCGCCGCTGAGACGCAGCAGGCGGGCGCAGAGCCGGCCGTACTGCAGGAAGGGCACGCGGGCATCGGCCTGGGCCAGCTGCGCCTCGCTGATGCCGAGGTCTTCCAGCAGGCTCTCGCGGGCGATGCCGCGCTCGGCGCCCAGTTCCAGCGACAGCTGGACATAGCTGATGGCGACGGCGGGCCGGGTCAGTTCTTCGGGCTTCATGGATCGACCATAGACCCCGCCCCGGCGCCACTCAATGGCTGGGCGGCATTTGGCCCGATCGGAAACGCAGGTTGGCTCGATAGGCCAAGCGGCTCACTCGCTTCCAAGGCGCCGTTTGCAGAAAAAAGCCGGCGGAAGGCCGCCGGCTCTCTATTTTCAGTTTAATAAAATATAACTTTTTACTAATTATGTGTATTTACAAACACACAAAAGTGCCAGAGAGAACTGCAGGGGAAGCCTCAGGCACCCGCCTTGCTGCAGGCCGCGAAGCCGGGCATGGAATCCACACTGCCGCTACCCCTCAGTAGCGACTGCGCCCGCCTCCACCGCCACGGCCGCCGCCGCCGCCACCACCGCCACCGCCACCACCACGACCACCGCCGAAGCCACCACGAGCACCACGACCACCGCCGCCACCACCACCGCCGCCACCACCCGGCGGCCGCTCCTGCGCCTCGTTAACCTTGAGCGAACGGCCGTCCAGCATGGTGCCGTTGAGCTGGGCAATGGCGCTGGCCGCGGCCTCGTCGGAGTCCATGGTCACGAATGCAAAGCCGCGCGGCTGCCCCGTCTCCCGGTCGGTCGGCATCGCGACTTCGCGGACCTGGCCCGCCGGGGCGAACGCCGCCTCGAGGGCCTCGCGCGTGGTGTTGAACGACAGATTGCCTACGTAAAGCCGATTGCCCATCACGTACTCCCTTCGCTTCCTGCCTGGTGCGCCAAGCGCTGTACGCCCGCCATCCGCAAAAGCTGCGCCGATGGCCGGTGCCGTTCGCGCAGAACACGCTACGCCGTCGTTGTCGCGCCGGCAAGAAACGGGCGCGATCCCTGCCACCCTTTCCGGCAGCAACTGATTAGGCCCCCGCCATGGCCCGAAATGACAGATACCTCGTCACCCATAAACATGGTGGTGTCCCATCCTGAAAACCCATAGTGCGCATAGCCAGACGACCCGCCGGGCCGTCAGCCGTGTGTGCAGGGAGAGACAGATGCGTGGTGCGAGGATCAAACAGCTGCTGATTGCCGGAACGGCCCTGCTGCTCACCGCCTGTGGCGGCAGCTACAGCGGCGGCTCCGCCGGCAGCAGCCAGGGCAGCGGCAGCGGCAGCAGCGCCAAGGTCGGCAGCGAGCAGGAGCTGTTCAGCCAGCGCGTGCAGAACCAGCTCGACAACTGCCGCACCTGCCACGTGCCGGGCGCCTCGGCCGATGTGCCGGAGGGCCAGCGCTTCATGCTGTCCTCCAATCGCGGACAGGACTACGACCACCTGAAGGCCGCCTGGACCACGCTGGGCGGCGGCGTCGAGACAAACCGCATCCTGCTGAAGGCCTCCAACACCGATCCCGAGCCACACACCGGCGGCGCGCCCTGGGCGAAGGACGGCGCCGGCTACAACAACGTCAAGGCGCTGTTCGGCTGCTGGGCCAACCCGGCCGGCTGCGCCGGCATCCTCGCCGCCCTCGGCGGCGGCGCCATCACCGAACTGCCGCTGCTGGGCGACCTCGAGGCCAACGGCGGCCGCAACTACGCCGCCGTGTTCTGCGAGGACAAGGCCGATGCCACGGCGCTGCCGCCGGATCCGCGCGAGCTGATCGCCGGCGACAACCTGGAAAATCCCGACTACGCGGTCTGGTACAACGACGCCTTCGAGCTCTGCGAGACGCCGGCGCTGTTCGAGAACCAGAAGCGCCAGAACGAGCTGCTGGTCGCGCAGGGCAAGAAGCCGATCTACTCGGCCAAGCCGCGGCCCCAGACCTGCGGCGAATGGAAGACCGCGGTGGAAAAGGGTCGCAAGTACATCATGCACAACGCGATCACCAGTACCGTGCTGACCCGGGAGTCGCTGTACAAGCTCGCCGATTACGGCGGATTCCCGATCCCGAGCGATCCGAAGCTCGCCAACGAGCAGATCTCCAAGATCGTGCAGCAGCGCTATGGCTGGCCGGCGCATCCCTACCCCAATCCCTTCCCGATGCCGGGCGAGGATCCCAACACCACCGGCGGCGGCAGCATTCAACTGCCGATCGCCCTGGTGCAGACCAAGGACGACAGCGGCAAGTGGACCGGCAAGATCGGCGTCACCTGCTTCGCCTGCCACGTCGGCCAGATCGGCACCGGCGAAGTGATCGGCAACAGCGCACAGCGCGACGGCCATCCCGAGCTCTATGGCGGCTCCAAGACCGGCATGTTCGTCAGCGTCAACGGCAGCAATACCGACACTGGCCTGGCGCTCTACGACATCGACCGCGCCAACGGCGGCGTCGGCATGTTCGGCTTCACCCCCGTCGCGGCCAATCCGAATACCTTCCGCGCCAACCTCAACACCCCCGGCTACATGGCCAACCGCACGCGCGGCAGCAATGCCGCCGACCAGGAGATCGTCAACGTCATCGCGGGTCGCGACCTCGACAGCCTCGACTTCCGCAACCCGCTGCTGGGCCCGGACTTCTTCGGCAAGCTGCTTCCCTCGGTGCCCTACACCGGCGGCGACCAGGACATGCCGACCTGGTGGTGGACCCACAACAAGACGCGCTATCTCTGGGTGGGCTTCGGCAGCGCGGGCAGTTCGCGCGGCAACTACTTCCCGTCCACGACCAATCCCGAGAACGGCCACTGGAGCAAGGCGCGCGAGGGCGACTACCAGGATCTCGACATGTGGCTCAACGCGGTCGAGGCGCCGAAGTTCGTCGGCCCGTCGGTGAACACGAAACTGGCCGAGCAGGGCGCGATCCTGTTCCACGCCAAGGACCTGTGGGCCGATGAAGGCAATGCCGACATCCCGCGCCCGCCGATCGGCAACGGCTCCTGCGCCAGCTGCCACGGCGCCTACTCGCCGCGCTACATCCACCAGCCCGGCTTCCTGCCCGATCCGAGCCTGGCCGGCATGAGCGGGGCGACCGTGCCGCTGAGCATCCTCGGTACCGACGCGGCGCAGTCGAACCTGTTCACGCTGGGCGGCAGTTTCCGCGACCAGGCCGGCTTGCCGGAGCAGAACCTCGGCGTACTGAACCTCGGCTGGTTCGCCTATCCCGACGCGCAGGAAGGTTATCGCCTGCCGGAAGAGAAACTGCCCTTCGAAGAGCAGATCGACGACCTGCGCGGCCTGGCGGGCACGCCCGGCAAATGCGGACTCGGCACCAAGGGCGGCTATACCGCGCAGCCGCTGCATGGCGTCTGGGCCAGCGGCCCCTACTTCCACAACGGCAGCGTGCCGACGGTATGGGACGTGCTGAAGCCCGAGGATCGTCCCGACGTCTGGCTGCGCCAGCAGGTACCGCTGATCGAGGCCTCGCCGATCAGGGGCGACCGCGGCTTCGACACCAACCTGACCCGCGCCTATGACTACGACAAGCTCGGCTGGAAATACGAGCGCCTGCCCTGCGATGCGCGCAGCGGCGCCTCGGCGAGCAGCTGCCAGTTGAGCCAGTCGATCCCGACCGCGCTGGACATGCTGCTGCTGCCCTACACGGTGTTTACCGACTACATCACGCCGCCGTACATCGCGGCGCCGGGTGAAGGCGAGGTCGAAAACCGCTCGATCTACAACACCCACGCCTACAGCAAGAGCAACCAGGGCCACGCCTTCACCAAGGTGCTGACCGACCAGGAGCGCAAGGCGCTGGTCGAGTACCTGAAGACGCTGTAGTCCGGTCTCCGCTGAACCCGCCGCGGCGCGTCGAACGACGACGCTGCGGCGGGTTTCTTTTTGTTTTCGGCGACAGCGCGGCCGGATCAGGAATCCGACTGCGACCGCCAGGCCCCCGGCGACATCCCGGTCCACTTGCGGAATGCGGTGGAGAAACCGGAAGGGTTCTGGTAACCGAGGCGTTCGCCGATCTTCTCCACCGGCAGCGGCGTGGAGGAGAGCAGCGTGCAGGCTTCCTCGCGGCGGGCGTCATCTAGCAGTTGCTGGTAGGTGGTGCCGCGCTGCTGCAGCTTGCGCTTGAGCGTACGGCTGGACATGAACAGGCGCTCCGCCACCGGCTCCAGCGGCGGATAGCCACGATCGCTGGTCATGAAGGCTTTCACCTGCGCCACCACGTCGCGTTCGGGACCGAGCAGGGCCAGTTCCTTGTGGCATTGTTCCTCCAGCAATTCGGCGGTCACCGGGTCGCCGTGCGCCAGCGGGCGGTCGAGCCACGCTGCCGGACCGCAGATCTGGTTCACGCCCATGTCGAAGCGGCAGCGCGGCAGGCGCTCGCGATAGCGGGAGTAGTACTCGGGCTCGGGATAGGCGAACCACAGCTCGATGTCGCGCCAGGCATCGCCGGCAAACGGGATCGAGAAACGCCAGAGGCCGACCAGCACCCAGTCGAACAGGTAGCGGTTGAGGTCCGGCGGCACGATCACCGGCGGGCGCACATCCACCACCGCCATGCCGTCCTCCTCGAAGAAGCGGTACTCCATGACGCCGGTGGCGAGCCTGCGGAACAACATCAGGAACTCGATGGCACTGCGTACGGTGGCACGGGTCATGGCGGCCGCGCCGAGGACCCCGGCGGTGGACACACCCATGCGCAGGCCCAGCTCGTAGCCCAGCGCCGGATCGTTGCCGCCAAGCAGTACCAGCCGGCGCACCAGCGCCTCCAGCTGGTTCATGGAGATACGCGACAGCGCGCCGCTGAACAGGCCGGAGGGCAGGTTGAGGCCCTCCAGGATGGTCCGGCGATCAAGCCCGCGCTCCATCGCCATGCGGATCATGATCTGGGCGTAGATCATGGGGAACACGGGTTTGTTCATGTCGAGGCTGGCCATGCCCGTATTGAACGGCCAGCGGCCTCGCGGCGCAATGAACAGCAAATACGCAGCCACTGCCGTGCTGGCCCCAAATGCCTCGCGATTGGCCCGATCGCCCCTCATCCAGCGGTGCTGGAACTGGCCAGGTTGACGCAGCCGGCGGCGCCTTGGCGACTCCTGCACGGGAAATGATCTGACAGAATCGCGCCTCCCCTTTTTGCCACCGGTCTCCGCCATGAACGTCCTGATCGTCCACGCCCATCCCGAATCGCAGTCCTTCAGCGCCTCGATGTGCCGTACCGCGGCCGAGACCCTGCAGGCCCAGGGGCACAGCGTGGTGGTGTCGGACCTCTATGCCCAGGGCTTCAACCCGGTGGCCAGCGCCGCCGACTTCGGCACGCGCAAGAACCCGGAGTACCTGACCTACGCGCTGGAGCAGCGCCAGAGCTACGAGGCCGGCAGCATCGATCCGCAGATCCGCAGCGAGATCGAGAAGGTGAAAGCCTGCGACCTGCTGATCCTCAACTTCCCGATCTTCTGGTTCTCGACGCCCGCGATCATGAAGGGCTGGATCGACCGCGTGTTCATCTCCGGCATCTTCTACGGCGGCAAGCGCATCTACGGCGGCGGCGGCATGAAGGGCAAGAAGGCGATGCTCTCGATCACCCTCGGCGGCCGCGAGGACATGCTCAGCGAGGGCGGCATCCACGGCGACCTCGCCACCATGCTGCGGCCGCTGACCCAGGGCACGCTGGGCTACGTCGGCATGGAAGTGCTGCCGACCTTCACGGCCTACCACGTGCCCTACCTCAAGCCCGAGCAGCGCGAGGCGCTGATGCAGCGCTGGCGCGAACACCTGGCGCCGGGTTTCGAACAGGCCGAGCCGCTGCGCCTGCCGGATCTCGCGCAGTACGACGACAGCTTCCGCCCGATCAAACGCTGAGCCCCATGAACCCGATTCGCCCCGCTGTCGTACTGTCCTGCCTCGCCTTGCTCATGCTCGCCGCCTGCAGCTCCGGCGGTGGCGGCGACAGTGCCCGCGCTGGCGCAACGGCGGAACCCGATCCGAAGACGATCTGCATCACTGCCGACTGCGGCGACAAGACCGTGCTGGCGCATGTGCCCGAGGCAGAGAACCTGATCTTCACGGATGACGGCCGTTTGTTCGTCACCGGCTGGGAGTTGTACGAGATCATCAAGCATGCCGACGGCACATTCGAAGCCGTGGTGATCCCGGCCGACGGCGAGCACAGCCAGTCGCTGGGCGGCCTGGCGATCCGCGACGGCGTGCTTTACATGAACGACGAGACCGGCCGCGGCCTGTGGGCGGCGCGCCTCGGGCCCACCGCGAGCATGCGGCTGAGCAAGATCCACCAGTACAGCGGCTTTCCGACGCCCAATGGCCTGGCCTTCGGCCCCGATGGCGCGCTCTATTCCACCAGCGGGCCGACGCCGGACCTGGCGACGCTGACCTCGGTGGTGCGCACCCACATCGATCCGCAGGACCCGTTCAAGGTGCTGGACGAGGAGAAGGTCTTCGGCACGCGCCTGCTGGGCCCCAACGGCCTGCTGGAACTGCCGGGCGCCAACGGCCTGCTGCTGCGCGGCAACACCTTCTACATCGTCGGCTACCTCAGCAGCGGCCTGCAGCTGTCGGCGGTGCATGCCTTCGACGTCAGCGCCGACGGCACGGTCGGCGAACTGCGCCGCGTCGCCAGCAGCAACGGCACCTACGACGACATCGAAGTGATCGGCGACCGCGTGCTGATCGCCAACAACTTCCTCAACTCGCTGCTGATGTTCGATCTCGAAGGCAAGCTGCTGGCCGACTCCGGCCCGATCTTCGACGGCCCCGCCGCGCTGACCTGGGGCCGCCCGCCGATGTTCGCGCCCACCGACATCGTCATCGCCGAACGCGGCCTGCTCGGCGAGGGCCAGTCGGACAACGGCAACGCGCTGTCGGTGTTTCGGCACAAGGCGCCGTAGCCCCGCGCTTTCCCGTGGGAGCGACGCAAGTCGCGATCTTTTCACGCCAGAAGATCGCGACTCGCGTCGCTCCCACATGGAATACGTGGAATGGCCCGTTCTGACATCAAGATTGGCAGCATCGGCCATGGGCGAATGATGCGCGTCCGCGGATAGTCAGACACCATCCGCTACTGCTCCAGTGAATCCAGGGAAGGAACCGTGTACACGCTGAGCATCAACGGCACCGCACGCGCGGTCGAAGCCGTAGCCGACAAGCCCTTGCTGTGGGTGCTGCGCGACGACCTGCGCCTCACCGGCACCAAGTACGGCTGCGGCCGCGCGCTATGTGGCGCCTGCACCGTGCATGTCGACGGCCAGCCGACGCGCGCCTGCGTGCTGCCGGCCGGCACGCTGGGCGAACGCGAGGTCACCACGATCGAAGGCATCGGCGCCAGCGAGATCGGCCGCCGCGTGCAGCAGGCATGGGCGGAGATGAACGTGCCGCAATGCGGCTACTGCCAGTCCGGCCAGGTGATGGCGGCCACGGCGCTGCTGACGCGCATCCCGCATCCGACGGATCGCGACATCGACGAGGCCCTGTCCGGCAACCTCTGCCGCTGCGGCATGTACACGCGCATCCGCGCCGCGATCCATCGCGTCGCCGGAGAACTCTGAGATGGCGCAGCAGGAAGGCTGGAGCCGGCGCGAATTCCTGCGCGTTTCCGCGATCGCCGGCGGCGGCCTGCTGGCGGCCTGCAGCTTCCAGCAGGAATCCGGGACGGTGGGCACGGACGGGACCCAGGCACCGCCGCCGCCCGCGCCCGGCGAGGCCTGGCAGGCCAATGCCTTCGTCCGCATCGCGCCGGACAACCGCATCACCATCCTCGTCGGTGCCGCCGAGATCGGCCAGGGCGCCAGCACCGCGGTGCCGATGATGCTGGCCGAGGAGCTGGACGCCGACTGGAGCCAGGTCAGCTGGGAGCAGTCGCCGACGGCGCGCGACTACGCCAATCCCCGCACTTTCAGCCAGCTCACCGCCGGCAGTGCCACCATCGCCGGCCTGTATATGCCGCAGCGCCGCGCCGGCGCCGCGATCCGCGCCATGCTGGTGCGCGCCGCTGCCCGGCGCTGGGGTGTGAGCGAGGACCGCCTGCGTACCGAGGCCAGCCAGGTGATCGACGACGCCGGCGCTCGCAGCGCCAGCTACGGCGAACTGGCGCTGGAGGCGGCGCAGCAGCGCGCGCCGACCAATCCCGCACTGAAGAACCCGGGGGACTTCCGCATCATCGGCAAGGCCAAGCGTCGCCTCGACGGCGCGCAGAAGGCCAACGGCAGCACAGTCTTCGGCAGTGACTTCCACATTCCCGATCTGCTGACGGCGCTGATCGCGCGGCCGCCGGCGCCGATCGGTCGCCTCGGCTTCGGCGCCGACACGCCGCAGAGCTGGAACCGCGAAGCCGCGATGGCCGTGCCCGGGATGGTGGACGTATTCGCGGTCGACGCCGGCGTGGTGGTGGTGGCGCAGGACTTCTGGGCCGCGCAGCAGGGCCGCGAGCGGCTAGACGTGCAATGGCAGCGTTCTTCGCGGCCGCACATCAGCAGCGACGAGCAGCGCCAGCGCTACACCGAAAAGCTCGATCGCCTCGGCCTGGTGCTGCGTCGCAAGGGCAGCGGTGCGCTGCTGCAGCTCCTTGGCGACGGCGTGATCAGCGCCGACTACCACTTTCCCTATCTCGCGCACGCGCCGATGGAGCCGCTCAATGTCGTGATCGACTACGCGCCCGACCGCTGCGAGATCTGGACCGGTACCCAGTGGCCGGATGGCGACCGCCGCGTTGCCGCCCGCGTGCTGGGCCTGCAGGCCGAGCAGATCCGCTTCAACAACCTGCCCTCCGGCGGCAGCTTCGGTCGCCGCGCCAACAGCGCACACGACTTCGTCGACGAGGCCGCGCAGGTGGCAAAGGTCCTGCAGAAGCCGGTGAAAGTGATGTGGACGCGCGAGGACGACATCCGCGGCGGCTACTACCGCCCGTCCGCCTCCTGCCGTCTCAGCGCCACGCTGGGCGCGGAGGGCCTGCCCTCGTCGCTGGCCGCGCGCGTGGTGGTGCAGTCGCTGGTGGGCAACATCGGCCTCGACGAACTCGCCTCGTTCGGCGGCGCGGAGAGCAATTCCGCGCAGGGCCTCAGCGATCTGCCCTATGCCGTGCCCAACCAACTGGTGGATGCGCACAACAGCTACGACCCGGTGCCGGTGCTGTGGATGCGCTCGGTCAGCGCCGGCTTCAACGTCCACGCCCGCGAGTGCTTCATCGACGAGCTGGCCCACGCGGCCGGCCAGGATCCGCTGCAGTACCGGCGCAGCCTGCTGCAGGCCGAGCCGCGCCTGCTCGCGGTGCTCGATGCCGCGGCTGCCACCGCCGGCTGGGGTGCGCCGGCGCCCTGCCGCCATCAGGGCGTGGCAGTGTTCAGCGCCTACGGCAGCCATATCGCGCAGGTGGTGGAGGCCAGCGTCGATGTCGCCAGCGGCCTCAAGCTGCACCGAGTGGTCAGCGCGGTGGACTGCGGCACCGCCATCAACCCGGACCTGCTGGTCGCGCAGATCGAATCGGCCGTGGTGTTCTCGCTCAGCTCGGTGATGTTCGGCGAGATCAGGCTGGAGGATGGCGTGCCACAGCAGGGCAACTTCCACGACTACCCGATGCTGCGCATGTACCAGACGCCGCGCATCGACACCGTGCTGGTGAATAGCGGCGGCGAACCCGGCGGTGTCGGCGAACTGGGCGTGCCGGCGGTGGGCGCGGCGCTGGCCAATGCGATCTTCGCGGCGACCGGCGAACGCATCCGCGAGCTGCCGCTGCGCAAGCGGCTGGTGATCGAATGAAACACCGGCACCAATTCCCTTCTCCCTTCGGGAGAAGGGTTAGGGATGAGGGGCGCGCCCACATGAACCACAGTGCTTCGATTCAAGCGGCGCCCCTCACCCTCAATCCCTCTCCCGGAGGGAGAGGGAAGTTCTACGGTCTGCTTCTGCTACTCGGACTGCTGCCGGCTGCCGCCCTCGCGCAAACGGTATTGTTCGACCCCATCGCCGAGGTGCTGACCCACCCGCGCTGCATGAACTGCCACACCATCACCGACTTCCCGCGCCAGGGCGACGAGCGTCGCCGCCATGCGCAGCTGGTGATGCGCGGCGAGGACGGGCATGGCAGCGCCGTGCTGCACTGTGCCGCCTGCCACCAGGAAACCAACATCGATCACGCCGGCGTGCCGGGCGCACCGCACTGGCACCTGGCGCCACTGAGCATGGGCTGGGAAGGGCTGAACAACACGCAGCTGTGCCAGGCGCTG
>DATILC010000048.1:0-2269 GCA_035476855.1 Solimonas sp.
CCGGTCACCGGGTCTTCGTCGACCCCCAGCGCCGGCGCGAAGAAGCGCGAGACGAAATCCTCGCTGCGCCGACGCCCGGGCGCGGTGACGCAGATCGCCTGTGCCGGCAGCCGGCGCAGCGCCGCGATGTCGGGCCGCAGGCCCTCGATGGTGCGCGCCGAGTCGTAGACCACCAGCCAGTAGCCGCCCTGCTGCAGCACCTGCACCGGCTGCGCGCCCAGTGCCTCGGGCAGGCCGGCCGGAATCTGCTCCAGCGCCTGCGGCGGTCGCGCCGGCAGGTCCAGCCACAGCCCCAAGGCGCCACGCTCGACCTGCAGCACACCGGCCTTGAGCGTGCGGAAGCACACGCGGTCGCGCGGCCAGGCCAGCGCTTCGAGTACCACGTGGCCGCTGGCCAGCGTCGCATGCCCGCAAAGCTCGACCTCGACCGTCGGCGTGAACCAGCGCAGCAGGAAATCGGCTTCGCCGGTTTCGTCGGCGACGAAGAACGCGGTTTCGGAGAGATTGTTCTCGGCGGCGATGGCCTGCATCGTCGCGTCCGGCAACCAGGCCTGCAGCGGGCAGACCGCCGCAGGATTGCCCGTGAACAGGCGCTCGGCGAAGACGTCGAGTTGGTACAGCGGAATGCGCAGGGCCATATGGGGATTTTCGGTCTTACCGGCAACCCTCGGCCATCAGCGGGCGGCCATCAGCGGAGGAGGCCCAGCGCGCCGATCACGATCAGGTAGATGGCGACGACATAGTTCAGCAGCCTCGGCATCGCCAGGATCAGGATGCCGGCGATGATGGACAGGATCGGGATGATTTCGAGGTGAATGGTCATGACGCGAGTCTCGGGCAGGGTTGAGAATCCTTGGACAGCCGCGGAGTCGGCATGTCCTGCCGGGATTGCAGGGAGCCCCACGCAACAAGCCCTTCGGCCTCAGCTGCCGCCGGCCAGCGTCATCCGCCCGATCAGCACCGATCCGGTCCGCGTTCCGGCCAGCGTATCGACATCGCTGCCGATGGCGGCGACATCGAGATACATGTCGACCAGGTTGCCGGCGATGGTCAGCTCCTCCACCGGATAGGCGATCGCGCCGTTCTCGACCCAGAAGCCGGCGGCGCCGCGCGAGTAGTCGCCGGTGACGCCGTTGACGCCGTGGCCGAGCAGCTCGGTGACGATCAGGCCCTCGTGCATGTCACGCACCAGCGCGTCGAAATCCTTGTCGCCCGGCTTCACCACCAGGTTGTAGACGCCGCCGGCATTGCCGGTGGACTGCAGGCCGAGCTTGCGCGCCGAGTAGCTGCCGAGCAGCCAACCCTGCAGCACGCCGTCCTCGACCAGGGTGCGCTCCTCGGTGGCAACGCCCTCGCCATCCCAGGCGGCGCTGGCGGCACCGGCGCCGATGAAGGGCCGCTGCTGCAGGGTCACCCGTGGCGAGAACACCGGCTGGCCCAGCTTGTCGAGCAGGAAGCTGGCCTTGCGGTACAGCGCGCCGCCGGAGATGGCGCCGATGAAGTGGCCCCAGAACCCGCGCGCCAGTTCCGGCGGGAACAGCACCGGTGCCTGCCGCGTCGACAGCTTGCGTGCGTCGAGGCGCGCCACCGCGCGCTCGCCGGCACGTCGGCCGATCAGTTCGCCGTCGAGCAGGTCGGCGTGGCGGCGCGCGCTGGAATACCAGTAGTCGCGCTGCATGCCGTCGCCCGAGCCCGCCACCACGGCGCAACTGAGGCTGTGCTGCGTGCCCTGGCGATGGCCGGTGAACCCATGGCTGTTGGCATAGACCGAGACACCGCGATGGCTCGATATCGAGGCGCCCTCGCTCTGGGTGACGCGGGCGTCGACCGCGAAGGCGGCGGCCTCGCAGCGCTGCGCCAGCTCGATCGCATGCTCCGGCGACAGCGCCCAGGGATGGTCGAGGTCCAGTTCCGGAAAGTTGCGCGCCATCCGCGCCGGATCGGCCAGGCCGTTGCAGGGATCCTCGCCGGTGGCCTGGGCGATGTCGCAGGCGGCGCGCACGGCGCCGGCGATGCCGGCATCGGACAGGTCGCCGGTGGTGGCATTGCCCTTGCGCTGGCCGAAGTAGACGGTAACGCCCATTTCGCGGTCGTGCTGGAACTCCAGGCTCTCGACCTCGCCCTTGCGCACGCTCACCGACAGGCCGCGGCTGGCGGAGACGCTGGCCTCGGCGGCCGAGGCGCCAAAGGCGCCGGCACGCTCCAGTGCCACGCGCACGCGGGTTTCGAGTTCCTGGGGAGCAGGCAGGGTGGCAGGCGGCTGGGCAGT
>DATILC010000049.1:0-4012 GCA_035476855.1 Solimonas sp.
CGTCCGGCTCGCCCTTGCTCTTGACCACCTCGCCCATCAGGAACGGCTTCTGCTTAGCCTTGCGCAACTGCGCCAGCGCCTTGTCGGCCTGCAGGCGCGGCACCACCATGACGAAGCCGACGCCGCAGTTGAACACGCGCCACATCTCGTCCTGCTCGACCTTGCCCTGCTTCTGCAGCCAGTCGAATATTTCGGGGCGGGTCCAGCTCTGGGTGTCGACCACCGCGGCGGTCTTCTTCGGGAAGCAGCGGGTCAGGTTGCCGGTGATGCCGCCACCGGTGATATGTCCCATGCCGCGCACGTCGATGCCCGCGGCGAGCAGCTTCAGCACCGGCTTGACGTAGATGCTGGTCGGCGCCATCAGCGTCTCGGCCAGGGTCGAGCCGGCGAAGGGCTGGTCCAGCTTGGCCTTGCTGACGGCCAGGATCTTGCGCACCAGCGAGTAGCCGTTGGAATGCGGGCCGGAGGACGGCAGGCCGATCAGCACGTCGCCGGGCTTGATCTTGCTGCCGTCGATGATCTTCTTCTTCTCGACCACGGCGACGGTGAAGCCGGCCAGGTCGAAGTCGCCGCCGCTGTACAGGCCAGGCATCTCGGCGGTCTCGCCGCCGACCAGCGCGCAGCCGGCCAGCTTGCAGCCCTGGGCGATACCCTTGATCACCTGGGCGGCGACGCGGTTGTCGAGCTTGCCGGTGGCGTAGTAGTCGAGGAAGAACAGCGGCTCGGCGCCGTTGACCAGCACGTCGTTGACGCACATGCCGACCAGGTCCTGGCCCAGGCCCTGCACGCGGCCGGTCTCGATGCCGAGCTTGAGCTTGGTGCCGACACCGTCGGTGCCGCTGACCAGGATCGGGTTCTTGTATTTCTTGGGGATCGACACCAGCGCGCCGAAGCCGCCGACGCCGGCCAGCACCTCGGGGCGTCGGGTGGATTTGACGATTTTCTTGATGTCGTCCACCAGCGCATCGCCGGCGTCGATGTCCACACCGGCGTCGCGGTAGGTCAGCGGGGTCTTGGCAGCCATGAATTCCCTGAAGAGAGCAAAAACGACTGCTATTCTACCTTTTACGAACATCGCGATCCGCTTATGCGCCCCCTCCTGCTGACGCTGCTGCTGCTGTTCTCTCCCTTTGCGCTGGCCCAGGCCGACGGCTACCTCGGCCGCGTGCCGGTCACCGACCAGCTGCCGGCCACCCGTACGGCTGCCCTCGGCGCCGCGCTGGGCCAGGTGCTCGAGCGGGTCAGCGGCCAGCTGGGCACCGATCCGCGCCTGCAGGGCCTGCACGGCCGCGCGCCGCGGCTGCTGCAGCGCTACAGCTATGAAAAGGACCCCGCCACCAGCCAGCTCATGCTGCTGGCCGGCTTCGATCCGCGCGGGGTCGATGCCGCCGTGCGCGGCCTGGGCCTGCCGGTCTGGGGCCAGGTGGCGGTACCGGTCGAGGACCTGACGCTGAGCGTCGCCGGGCTCAAGGGCATTGCCGACTATGTGCGCACGCTGGCGGCGGTCCGCGCCCTGCCGGGGGTACGCGGCGTCACCGTGCTGGCCGCCGACGGCGACCGCATCCAGCTGCGTGCGAGGGTCGAGGGCGGCGCGGCGGCGCTGGCCGCGGTACCCAGCGCCACGCTGGTCCGGCAGTCCGACGATGCGGCCGGACTGTCCTACACCCTCGCGGCACCAACGCCGGCCCAGTAGACAATGACCGACGAGCAAACCATCGTCGACGCCGACGACTACGTCCGCTTCCAGCTGCGCGAGCACTGGCCCTGGTTGCTGGTCGGCGCCCTCCTGCTGACTCTGATGGTGCTGCTGGCGCCGATCCTGACCCCCTTCGTCGTCGGTGCCGGCCTGGCCTACCTTGGCGATCCGGTGGTCGACCGCCTGCAGCGCCTGCGCCTGTCGCGCACTGCCGCGGTCTGCGTGGTGTTCACCGTGTTGACGCTGCTGGGCCTGGCCGCGACGCTGCTGCTGGCGCCGATGGTCTACCACCAGTTCCTGGCGCTGATGCGCAACATCCCGGAATGGCTGGCCTGGCTGCAGAACACCGCCCTGCCGCGCATGGGCGTCACCCTGCCGCCCGGACTGGCACTGGACGCCACGGGTCTCAAGAACATCGTCACCGCGCACTGGTCCGAAGCCGGCGGCGTGGCGCAGGCCCTGTGGGAGCGGATTTCGCAGTCCGGCAAGCTGCTGCTGATCAGTTTCGCCAACCTGCTGCTGATCCCGGTGGTGAGCTTCTACCTCCTGCGCGACTGGGACGACCTGGTCGCCTGGATCCGCGGCATGGTCCCGCCGCGCTACCTGCCGCGCGTCAGCCAGCTCGCCGGCGAAGCCGACGAGGTGCTCGGCGCCTTCATCCGCGGCCAGCTGTCGGTGATGGCGGTGTTGGCGCTGTACTACGCGATCGCGCTGTGGATCGCCGGCCTCGACCTGGCACTGGTGGTCGGCCTCATCGTCGGCCTGATCAGCTTCATCCCCTACCTCGGCAGCATCGTCGGCGTGCTGATCGCGGTGATCGCGATGCTGGTACAGACCCAGGATCCTTCGTCACTGCTCTGGATCGCCGCGGTCTTCGGCATCGGCCAGTTCCTCGAGGGCAATGTGTTGACGCCCTGGCTGGTCGGCGACCGCATCGGCCTGCACCCGGTCGCGGTGATCTTCGCGATCATGGCCGGCGGCCAGCTGTTCGGCTTCCTCGGCGTGCTGCTGGCGCTGCCGGTGGCCGCGGTCCTGGCAGTGATGATGCGCCATACCAAGCAGGAATGGCTGCGCAGCCCGCTGTACAAGCTCGGCATGCCAGCGCCACCCGGGCCGCCCGAACCACCACCGGCCGACGACAACCCGGCGCCGACAGGTACACCGTGATCGGTGCGCAGCTCCCGCTGGCCGTGCAGCTACGCGAATCGGCCAGCTTCGACAGTTATTACGCCGGGCCCAACGCCGAGCCGGTCGCAGCGCTGCAGGCGCTGGCGCAACCGGTGCTGCTCTACGGCCCTGCCGGCAGCGGCCGCACCCATCTGCTGCAGGCGGCAGCGCGGCGCCATCGCGCCGCCTACCTGCCGCTGGCGGACGTGCTCGCACATGGCCCGGAAGTGCTGGCCGGCCTCGAGGTAGCGCCGGCGGTCTGCCTCGACGATCTCGACGCGGTGCTGCCGCAGCGCGACTGGTGCCTGGCGCTGCTGCGCCTGATCGACCAGCTGCGCACCCGCCGTGCTCCCCATGCGCTGGCTGCCGGCGCACCGCCGGAGCGGCTCGACATTGCCCTGCCCGACCTGCGCACGCGGCTCGGCGCCTGCAGCCTGTTCGGCCTGCGGCCGCTGGACGACGAGGATCGCCGCCAGCTGCTGCGTGAGCGCGCGCGCGCGCGCGGCCTGGAGATGCCGGAGGAAGTCAGCCGCTGGCTGCTGCATCGCTGCGAGCGTGATACCGCCAGCCTGCTGGCAGCGCTGGAACGCCTCGACCGCGCCGCGCTCAGCGCCAAGCGGCGGCTGACCCTGCCCTTCGTGCAGTCGGTGCTGGTGTCCTAGCCCGCCGCCGCGCGACGCTCGCGGGCGTCGAAGCGCACGTACATCATCACCGCGCAGAATTCGATCGCCGCCACTGCCGCCAGGCCGAAGCTGAGGCCGCGACCGGCGGCGCTGGAATAGGCATTCGACAGCAAGCCCGCGCAGTAGAACGCGATCAGCATGCTGACCCAGGCATGGGTGCGCGCATTGCCGCGCAGCAGGCCCGGCAGCGGCAGGAACAACAGCAGTGCCAGCATCATGCCCAGGGTGCTGCGGCTGCTCCACAGCAGGCCGGCGATCAGCGTCAGGTGCGCGGCGACGGCAATGGCATGCGGCCAGCGGCTCAGCGGCTTCATGGCTGCGCCTCGCGGGCGCAGTCCGCGGCTTCCTCGGGGCTCAGGCGCTCGCGCCGCAGCACCCCGGCGTCGCTGATCGACTGCTGCAGGAAATAACCGCTGCAGCTGCCGTCGCCGGCCTCCATCACCACCTCGTACAGCGTGTCCTCGGC
>DATILC010000050.1:0-3215 GCA_035476855.1 Solimonas sp.
TTGCCTGCCATTGCAGCTTGCGGCGCAACCGCGGCGCGCCGCAAGGCGGGCACAAAAAAACCCGCCGACCGAAGTCGGCGGGTTGTTCTCGGCGTGCGAGACGCCGAAAGCTCTTAAGCCAGCAGCTCCTCGATCGCGGCACGCTCTTCGCGCAGCTCGTTCTCGGTGAGCGTCATGCGGCTGCGCGAGAACTCATCCACGCTCAGGCCCTGCACGATCTCGTACTGGCCGTTCTTGCAGATGCAGGGGTAGCCGTAGACGATGCCCGGCTTGATGCCGTAGCTGCCGTCGGACGGAACGCCCATCGACACCCACTTGCCGTTGGAGCCCAGCGCCCAGTCATGCATGTGGTCGACGGCGGCCGAGGCGGCCGAGGCGGCGGACGACAGGCCGCGCGCCTTGATGATGGCGGCGCCGCGCTGCTGCACGACCGGGATGAAGTCCTTCTCGACCCAGGCCTGGTCGACCAGCGACTTGGCCGGCTTGCCGCCGATCAGGGTGTGGCTGATGTCCGGGTACTGCGTCGAGCTGTGGTTGCCCCAGATGATGACCTTCTCGATGTTGTTGCCGTGCACGCCGGTCTTGGTGGCGAGCTGCGAAACAGCACGGTTGTGGTCGAGGCGCACCATGGCGTGGATCTGCTTCGGATCGAGGCCGCCCTTGGCAGCGGCGGTGGCCGCGATCAGGGCATTGGTGTTGGCCGGGTTGCCGACGACCAGCGCGCGCACGTCCTTCGAGGCCTTGGCGGCGAGGGCCTTGCCCTGCGGGCCGAAGATGCTGCCGTTGGCGGTCAGCAGGTCCTTGCGCTCCATGCCAGGGCCGCGCGGACGGGCGCCGACCAGCAGCGCGTAGTCGGTGCCTTCGAAGCCCGACATCGGGTCGGAGTGGATTTCGATGCTGTGCACCAGCGGGAAGGCGCAGTCATCGACCTCCATCACCGTGCCCTTGAGCTTCTCGAGGACTTCCGGGACCGGCACTTCGAGCAGCTGCAGGATGACCGGCTGGTCCGGGCCCAGCAGGGAGCCGGAGGCGACGCGGAAGATAAGCGAGTAGGCAATCTGGCCTGCGGCGCCGGTGATGGCGACCTTGACGGGCTTTTTCATGGGGGACACTCCCTGGGGATTGGGTTCGGGCCGCAACGGGCGGGGTCAAAGGGGCGGCAATTTTAACCCCATGACGCCGTCAATGCGCAGTTTTTGCGCAGCCCGGTCCTGGATCGAGGTTCAGCCTCCTGCCAGCACCTGCCGCGGCGGCGTCTGCAGCACGCCGCGCAACGAGATCCAGCCCATCGCCGCCACCAGCAGCATGCCGCTGCCGGCGCCGATCCCCCACAGTGCCGGACGCAGGCCGTAGGGGATGTCGAAGACCTGCGCTGCCAGTGCCCAGGCCACGGCCTGGGCGACGATCGCGGCGACCGTGCCGGCCAGCAGGCCCAGCACGGCGTACTCGGCCAGCAGGCCGCGGGCGATGGTGCCGCTGCGCGCGCCGAGGGTGCGCAGCAGCGCGGTCTCGCGCACGCGCTCGGCGCGGGTGCCCTCGATCGCGGCGAGCAGCACCGTCAGCCCGGCCAGCAGGGTGAACAGGAAGATGAACTCCACCGCACGCACCACGCGGTCGATCATGCCGCGCACCTGGGTCATCGCCGCCTCGATGTCGAGCACGGTGACATTGGGGAAAGCGGTCACCAGCTCGCGCAGCAGCGCACGCTTCTGCGGCGGCAGGAAGAAGCTGCCGATGTACTGGCCGTTGACGTCGCTGACCACCTCCGGCGGCACCAGCAGGAAGAAGTTCGGGCGGAAGCTGCCCCAGTCGACCGTGCGGAAGCTTTTCACCGTCAGCTCCAGCGGCGTGCCGGCGAAGTCCAGGGTCATGCGGTCGCCGAGTTTCAGGCCCAGGCGCTTGATCGCGTACTCGTCGGCCGACAGCCAGGGCTGGCCGCGGCCGGCCTCGCCCCACCACCGGCCCTGGGTGATGCGGTTGTCGTCGCCCAGCGTGGTGGTCCAGGACAGGTTGAAGTCGCGATTGATCCAGCCCTGGGTCTCGGGATCGGCAAAGGAGTCCGCCGTCACCGGCCGGCCGTTGAGCGCGGTCAGGCGCGCCCGCGCCATCGGCCACAGGCGCACATCCGGATAGCCTCGCTCGGTGAAGAAGGCCTGCAGGGCCTCGCGCTGCGCCGGCTGGATGTTGATCAGGAACTGGTTCGGCGTGTCCGGCGGCAGCCGCTGCTGCCAGGCGGCCAGCAGGTCCTGCCGCACCACCGATACCAGCAGCAACGCCAGCAGCGCCAGGCCCAGCGCCACCACCTGGGCCACGGTCGCGCCGCGCCGGCGTGCGATGTTGCCGAGACCGAAGCGCCAGGACGTGCCGACCGCGCGCTTCAGCGGCGACAGCGCCAGCACCAGCATCCAGGCCAGCGCCGTCAGCAGGGCCAGTGCGATCACCGCGCCCAGCAGCACCGCCGTGGCCAGCTTCGGGTCGCCGGTCTGCAGCCACAGCAGGACCAGCACCGTGCCGGTGGCGGCCAGCCAGATCAGCCCGGTCAGCGCGCTGCCGCCGGCGGCGCGCTGGAACACGCGCAGCGGCGGCACCGAGGCGGCCTGCAGGATCGGCGGCGCGGCGAAGCCCAGCAGCATCAGCAGGCCCAGGCCCCAGCCCAGCAGCAAGGGCTGCAGCGAGGGCGCAGGCAGTTCGATCTGCAGCAGCTCGCCGAGCAGGCGCACCACCATCTCCTGCGCGCCGAGCCCGAGTGCCGCGCCGGCGAGCCCGCCGCCCAGCCCGAGCAGCAGCAGGTTCAGCAGCAGGGCACGGGCGATGAAGCCGCGGCTGGCGCCCAGGCACTTGAGCAGGGCGACTTCGTCGCGCAGCCGCAGGCCGTGCTGGTGCGCGCACAGTGCCACTGCCGCCGCCGCCAGCAGGGTCGCTGCCAGCACCGCGATGTCGAGGAACTGGCCGGAGCGGTCCAGCGCGCGACGGATCTCCGGGCGTGCCTCCCGCGGGGTGACGAGACGGACGCCGGCCGGGCGCAGCTGCGCCTGCAGCTGCGCCAGCTGGGTTTCGTTGCCGCGCAGCATCAGCGCGTACTGGGCGCGTGCACCGGGGCCCAGCAGGCCGCTGGCGGCGAGGTCGTCGACGTGGATCATCAGCCGCGGCGCCAGGTCGGAAAAGCCGTTGCCGCGGTCGGGCTCGCTCTCGACCACCGCGACCACGCGCAGCTG
>DATILC010000051.1:0-2786 GCA_035476855.1 Solimonas sp.
ACCCACCGGCCGATCGACGCGCGGCAGCGTCTCAACCACTTCCTTGACCCGGAACCGCGGATCGAGATCGCCAACAACGTGATCCCGACCGATCCGCTGAAGTTCAAGGACAGCCGCAAGTACACCGAGCGCCTCAAGGAAGCCCAGGCCGAGACCCAGGAGAAGGACGCGCTGATCGTGATGCGCGGCCAGCTGATGGGCCTGCCGCTGGTCGCGGCCTCCTTCGAGTTCAGCTTCATGGGCGGCTCGATGGGCAGCGTGGTCGGCGAGAAGTTCGTCAAGGGCGTCGACGCGGCGCTGGAGTACGGCACGCCGATGGTCTGCTTCGCCGCCACCGGCGGTGCGCGCATGCAGGAATCGCTGTTCTCGCTGATGCAGATGGCCAAGACTTCGGCGGCGCTGGCACGGCTGTCGGAACGCGGCCTGCCGTTCATTTCTGTGCTGACGCACCCGACCATGGGCGGCGTCTCGGCCAGCCTGGCGATGCTGGGCGACATCAACGTCGCCGAGCCCAGGGCGCTGATCGGCTTCGCCGGTCCGCGCGTGATCGAGCAGACCGTGCGCCAGAAGCTGCCGGAAGGCTTCCAGCGCGCCGAGTTCCTGCTCGAGAAGGGCGCGATCGACATGATCATCGACCGTCGCGAAATGCGCGACAAGCTCTACCGCCTGCTGGCGATGCTGACGCATTTCTCGCCGACGGTCGTGGGACAGCCGAACTGAGCCAGATGTCCGCGCCTGCCATCCCGACCCCGGCGTGGACCCTCGCCGAGTGGCTGGGCTGGCAGGAGCGCCTGAATCCGCGGACCATCGAACTGGGGCTGGAGCGGGTCCGCAGCGTTGCCGAACGGCTGGGCCTGTTGCCCTGCGCTGCCCGCACGCTGATCGTCGCCGGCACCAACGGCAAGGGCTCCAGCGCGACGCTGGCGGCGGCGATCTATCGCGCCGCCGGCTATCGCACCGGCCTCTATACCTCGCCGCACCTGCAGCAGTACAACGAGCGTGTCGCCATCGACGGCCAGCCGGCCGATGATGCGGCGCTGTGCCGCGCCTTCCACGCCATCGAGCAGGTCAGAGGCGCGACGTCGCTGACCTACTTCGAGTTCGGCACCCTGGCTGCGCTGTGGCTGTTCCGCGAGGCCGGCGTGCAGTTGCAGGTGCTCGAAGTCGGCCTCGGTGGCCGCCTCGACGCGACCAATATCGTCGATGCCGATGCCGCGCTGGTGACCAACATCGGTCTCGACCACACCGACTGGCTGGGCCCGGACCGTGACAGCATCGGCCGCGAGAAGGCGGGGGTGCTGCGGGCCGGCAAACCGGTGATCGTTGCCGAGCGGCATCCACCGGAGTCGGTGCTGGCCGAGGCTCGCCGCCTGCATGCCCCGCTGCTGCAGCTGGGACAGGACTACGACTACGCCCCGCACGAACACGACTGGCAGTGGCATGGCCAGGCGGCGAAGCTGGGGCGCCTGCCGCGGCCGGCCCTGCCGGGCGCGATGCAGCTGCAGAACGCTGCCGGCGTGCTGGCGGCCGTGGTCGCGCTGCAGCCGCTGCTGCCGGTGGACGAGGCGGCGGTCCACCAGGCGTTGCGCAGCCTGGGCCTGCCCGGACGCCTGCAGCGTCGCGGCCAGCTGCTGTTCGATGTCGGCCACAATGCCGAGGCGGCGCAGGTGCTGGCAGAGCACCTGCAGGCGCTGCGGGTGCCGGGCCGGGTGTTGCTGGTGCTGGGCATGCTGGCCGACAAGCCGGTGGAGGCCTACTGCGCAGCGCTGGCACCGGTGGTGGCACAGACCTATCTTGGCGGCCTGCCGGGCCCGCGCGGCCTGGGTGGACATGCGCTGGGCGCGCGAATCCGCGCCCTCGGCATGGAAACCGAGGTTTGCCCCGATATCGCCGATGCGCTGTCGCGCGCGCAGGCCGCTGCCATGCCGGAGGACCTGATCGTGGTCGCCGGTTCCTTCCTGACCGTCAGTGCCGCGCTCGATGCGCTGGGGCCTGTTGATGAATGACGTGATGAAGCGCCGCCTGGTCGGCGCCCTGATCCTGCTGCTGGTGGCCTTGGTGCTGGCCTTCCTGTTGCCTGATCCCGATCGACCGAGGATCGACGACGGCGTGCGGCGCGTGACCATCGACCTGCGCAATCCCGGTGCCGCCAGCCAGGCGCCGCAGGGCATGCCGATGACGCCGCCGACCATTGTCGCCCCGGCACCGGCCACGCCACCGACGGAACTGGAAACTGCCGCGCTGGAGACCGCCGAGCCGCAGATCGAGATCGACGAGCCGGCGCCCGCTACCCCCCGCAACCTGCCGCCGGTCAATATCAAGCCCTCGGACTCGCTGGCGCAGCAGGCGCTGAATCGCGTCACCCCGCCGCCGGCCCAGCCGCAGAATGCGCCGGTGCAGCTGCGCCAGAGCGAAATGCTGCACGACCTGCAGCCCCGGCCGCAGCTGCAGCTGGCCCAGGTTCCGCCCGAACCGCCGAAGCCCGCAGCCCCCAGCCCCTTGCCGCCGAAGCCCGTCGTCGCCGCCCAAGCGCCGCCACTGCCGAAGCCTGCTGTGCCCAGGCCGGTGGAGCCGAAACCGGTGCCGCCGCCCAAGCCCGAGCCGGCAAAGCCGGCGCCGCAGGCGCCAGCGGCCGTGGCCGTCACCCCGCCGCCCGCCGGCAAGGTTCGCTGGACCGTGCAGGTCGGCAGCTACGCCGAGATCGCCAACGCCCGTACCGCCGAGAGCAAGCTGAAGGCCGCCGGCCTGCCGACCCTGCTGTCGCCGGTCGATACCGCCAAGGGCAC
>DATILC010000052.1:0-8410 GCA_035476855.1 Solimonas sp.
CTGCGGCGCGAGCCGTCGCCGGAAGACGCAGAACCCTGAGGCCAAGCTCCGGAACCGCGCGGACGACCGCCGGTCTGATGCCTACAACCGATAAAACCTATAGGGAATACCGCCATGCTCGCCGACCAGCTTCACGCCCGCCTGACCGTGCTGGAGGGCCTCGTCATGGGCCTGCTGGCACAGAGCCGCGAGCCCGAGTTCATCCATGCGATGGCGCGCGAGCACGTCGCCGACGTGCTGCGCGTGCTGGATGCCGATCCCGGCGCCGCCGGCATGGCCGCGGCGCTGCGCCAGCAATTGCAGGTCTCGATCAAGGAATCCTGAACTGCGGACGAAAAAAAACCGCGGCCTGGGCCGCGGTTCTTTGTAAACGCCTTGGAGGCGATTACAGCGGGCGGATCTGCGTCGCCTGCATGCCCTTCGGGCCGCGCTGCGCCTTGTACTCAACGCGCTGGCCTTCGGTCAGGGTCTTGAAACCCGTGCCCTGGATTTCTTTGAAGTGCGCGAAGAGATCTTCGCCGCCTTCCGAGGGGGTGATGAAGCCAAAACCCTTGGTTTCGTTGAACCACTTCACCGTGCCGGTGGAAACATTGCTCATGAATACATTCCTTTACAAATTTAAAGACTTAAGGTACGGGCAAACCGCCCGCAGGTTGCTCGCTCAAGGAACGCATCGAGGTGAAATGATGCCGTCTGTACTGCACCGGCTGCCCACTCTGATAACACTGCTTGAAGCGACTGCGGTACGCACGGTACGCGGCCCAGCGGCATTTGTCGAATTTTTTCAAAGCCCAAGGGTCAGAACCGGGCGTTCAGCCGGTTCCGGAACGGCCCGCAACCCGCAGCAGCAGGCGATCCAGCTGGTTGGCGAAGGCCTGCCGGTCGCGAGGGCCGAAGGCGTCCGGGCCGGACAGCGGGACACCGGCGCCGCGCAGTTCTTCCATCAGGTTGCGCATGCCAAGGCGCTGGCGCACGTTGTCGGCGGTATAGAGTTCGCCGCGCGGGTTGATCGCCAGCACCCCCTTCTCCACCGCTGCCGCGGCCAGCGGGATATCCGCGGTCACCACCAGATCGCCGGCTTGCGCCCATTCCACGATCGAGCGGTCGGCGACATCGAAGCCGCGCGGCACCGTCACCGCGCGCACATGCGGCGTGCTGGGCACCGCCAGCAGCTGGTTGGCCACCAGTACGACCTCGACCTGCTTGCGCTGGGCGGCGCGGAACAGCATCTCCTTGACCGGCCGGGGGCAGGCGTCGGCATCGACCCAGATATTCAAACAGCGGCTTCCAGCGCGCCGCGGATCGCCGCGGCGGCCTGGTCCAGCCGGCGCCGGCGCGCGGCGGTCTCCGGCCGCGGCAGGGTCAGCGTGGTGACGTGCCAGAACATCTGGCCGAGGGTGCGCAGGGTGTCGTGGCCGTAGCGCGGGATCACGTGCAGGTGCACATGCGGCACGCTCTGGCTGGCCTCGCGGCCGTCGTTGACCAGCAGGTGCTGGGCACGGCTGCCCAGGCCCTGGCGCTGCGCGTGGCCGATGCGCTGCGCGGTCTCCCACAGGTGGGTCCGGGTCGCGGCGTCGAGTCCATCCAGCCGCGCCACCGACTGCCGCGGCACCACCAGCACATGACCGCGGGTGATCGGGTTGATGTCCATGAAGGCGACACAGACCGGGTCCTGGTGAACGAAGCTGGCCGGCAGCTGGCCGGCGATGATGCGGTCGAAGAGGGTCATGGCGGGGAGATGGAATCCGGGGGCGCCAGCCTACCGGGTTCGCCCGATCGGGTGAGGCCGGCGCCAGCGCGCGGGGCGCAGGATCGGCGCAACGACCGGAGAGGAAAGCATGGCGATCAGCCCGCAACAGGTGGAGGCGCGTGCCCGCGCGCTGCAGGAGGCCTTCGTCGAGGCCGCCAGGCGCAACGAGTGGGCCTGGATCGCCGACGCCTTCTACGCACCACACTGCGAGTACCTCTGCGAATACGCCGGCACCATGCGCGTGCACGCACGCAGCCGCGACGAGATCCGCGCCACCCACTACGGCCGCGACATGATGGTGGGCTGGGAGGGCTGGAGCTTCCCGATCGAACGCTACACCAGCCACGGCAACCAGATCATCACCCACTGGTGGAACCGCGGGCCCGGGCAGCGTGCCGACGGCAGCCACTACCAGACGCCGGGCGTGTCCTTCATCACCGTCGGCGACGATGGCCTGTTCACCTACCAGCTGGACCTGTTCGACCTCGCCCACCAGATGCATCTCTGCGACGAGCTGGAAGACGCCGGGCTGCTGTCGCCACAGCTGAAGCAGAACTGGGTGGCCCCGACCAAGCAGCGCCTGGTCGCGATGCTGCAGCGCAGGGCCTGAGACTCAGACGCTGTTGCCGCGCCGGTAGACGATGCGGCGTGCGCCGCCGTCGCAACTGCCGACCGAGGCGCGGCCGCGCGCCTTGGCCGCCGGCACCACGTCCAGGGTGTAAGCCTTGACGCCGTTGGCCTCGAGCGTCGCCGCGATCTCGGACTTTAGCTCCTCGCAGGGCTTGGCGGCCTGCGCCGGCAAGGCCGGCAAGGACAGCAGCAGGATCAGGAGGGCGCGTCTCATCGCATCAGCGCCGGCGATAGACCAGCTTGCTGGCGCCGCCGTCACAGGTGCCGACCACGCTGCCCTCGGTGGCATCGGCCACCGGCATCAGCTTCAGCGAGTAGCCACGTACGCCCTTGGATTCGATCTTGGCCGAGATTTCGGCGCCCAGCTCTTCGCAGGGCTTGGCGGACAGAATGGGCGACGCCGCCAGCAAGGCGGTGCCGATGACGATGTGACGCATGCTTTCCCCGGGTGTTGTGCGGGTCTCCCCCCGCGGAGGCGAGCTTATCCCACTAGCGGGGACGGAAGCTCGCTGGCACGTGGGTGAAGCCGCGGACGTTGGGGTTGTGTGCGCGCCTGAGTCCCGATTCGTCGATTTCGTAGTCCGGGATCAGGCGCAGGATCTCCTCGAACACTACCCGCGCCTCCAGCCGCGCCAGCGCCGAGCCCAGGCAGGCATGGATGCCCATGCCGAAGGCCATGTGGTCCCTGGCGCCGCGGCTGACGTCGTAGCGCTCCGGGTCCTTGTACTTGTCGGCATCGCGGTTGGCCGAGACGATGCACAGGCCGACACGCGCGCCCTCCGGAATGGTCTTGCCGCGCAGCGTCACGTCCTTGCCGGCGCGGCGCACGATGATCTGCGAGGAGCCGTCGTAGCGCAGCGTCTCTTCCACCGCGTTCGCCACCCGCGACAGGTCCTGCGCCAACAGCGCGCGCTGGTCCTTGTGCTGCCAAAGGCGGTAGGCCATGTTGCCGATCAGCTTGGTCGTCGTTTCGTTGCCGGCGATCGCCAGCAGGATCAGCGTGCCGACGGTCTGCTTGCGGTTCATCGTGCCGGCCTGCTCGGCGCGCAGCATGATCTCGACCAGCCCTTCGGCCTTGCCGCTGGCCTCGAACATGGCCGAGTGCGTCTCGAAGTAGGTCGCCATGTTGATGAAGCCGCTGATGTTGCGCTCGGACAGCGCGTGCTGCTTGTCCTCGCGCGCGATCAGGTCATCGGCCCAGCCGCGCACCTTGTCCTGGTCCTCCGGCGGCACGCTGGTGAGCGTCGAGATCACGTCCATCGGCAGGAAGCAGCCGAGGTCATCGACGAAGTCGAGCTTTCCCGTCGAAAGCGCAGGCTGCAGCAGGCGTACGGTCTTTTCGCGGATGTAGCCTTCCAGCGAGGCGACCGCGCTCGGCGTCATCAGCGGCATGAACAGGTTGCGCACCCGCGTGTGCTCGGGCGGATCGCTGAAGATGAACATCGGGTAAGGCAGGGCCTCGGTCGAGCCCTTCTCCAGCGAGGTCGCGCCGGTGTTGATGAAGCTCTTGAAGTCGCGGAAGGCGCCGAAGACGTCGTCCCACTTGGTCAGGAACCACAGGTCCAGGTCAGCGTTGTAATGCACCGGGTCCTGCTCGCGCAGGGCCTTGTAGGTGGGGTACGGATCCCAGTGGAACTGGTGGTCGTAAGGGTCGAGTTGCAGCTTGGCCATCGCAGGGCTCCGGTGCGGATGACCTACCGTAGCGGCCCGCGACTCAGCGATTCGCCCTGCATTTGGGTGAGCAGGGGCTGTCGTGGAGTGCCTTGAATGGCACTCCACGCCTGCGAACGCCCGCACATGGAATGTTTGGCCCCGCTGAGGCATGACTCGATGTCATGCCGAAGTAAGCCAAACATGGGCTGGGGGTCAATCATCCCGATGCAGTCCCGCCATGGATGGCCACCCTGCTGGCAGGGGCCGTTCATGCTTCGACAGGCTCAGCACGAACGGCTGCAGGTTGGTTCAGCCCTTGAAGCTTGAAAGGCCAAAGTCCCCGAACGGCTCATCCCGCTCCCGCACCGCCGTACGGAACCCCGCCTCGGCCGCCCGCTGCTGGAAGGCATAGCCCTCCTTCGTATGCCGTGTGATGCCGTCGAACACGGTGCCAAGGATCTGCGTCGTGTGCAGGCCCTGCGCCATCACGCTCTGGTTGAGCAGCAGCTTCATCATCACCAGCTGGTTCACCGGCATGCGCGCGATGCGTTCCAGCAGGATCTCGAAGCGCTCGTCGAGCTTTTCCGGCGGCGCCGACTCGATCGCCAGGCCCCATTCCTTCGCTTCCTTGCCGGACAGGCAGTCGCCGGTGAACAGCAGGCGCTTGGACTTCTCCAGGCCGATGCGGTGGAACCAGATCGAGGTCGTCGGCGAGCCCCAGACGCGCGCCGGCGGATAGCCGATCTTGGCGTCGTCGGCGATCACCAGCAGGTCCGAGCACAGCGCCATGTCAGTGCCGCCGGCAACGCAGAAGCCGTGAACCTTGCAGACCACCGGCTTCTCGCTGTGGAACAGGCTCATGAAGCCCTTCACGTTGCGGCTCATCATCGCGTAGTCAACCATCGGGTCCCATTGCGAGCCGGGCACGTGGTTTTGCATCTGCACGCGCGGATCGAGCACCGAACCCTTCGGGCGATGCGCGCTCTCCTCGCCGATCGCCATCGCCTCGGCGCTGTCGACCAGGTCGTAGCCGCCGCAGAAGCCGGTGCCGTTGCCGGACAGCGCGATCACATGCACGCCCGGATCGATGTTGGCGCGCTCGACGCATTCCGCCAGCTCGCGCGGCAGGTCCATGGTGATGCCGTTGCCGCGTGCCGGGCGGTTGAGCGTGATGCGGGCGATGCGGCCGGTCACCGCGTAGGTCATGGTCTTGAGCGTATCCATCGTCTGTTCCTTCAGTTGTCGAACTTGCCGCCGCGGCCAACGCCGCCGGAGAAGCGTGTCGCCCCTGCCACGGTCTCGCCGCTCTGCAGCGTCTGCAGCCCGTGCGCGAACTCGTTGGCGATGGCCGCATCCTCGGCCATGCCCCATTGCTCGTAGGCGCTGCGGCGGTCGCCGCGCATGCATTGCTGCGGGAAAGCGGCGATCTGCAGCGCCAGCTTCTCGGCCTCGGCCAGCGCCTGGCCACGCGGCACCACGCGGTTGGCCAGGCCGAAGGCCCAGGCCTCCTGCGCATCCACCGGGCGGCCGGTGAGGATCATGTCGAGCGCGCGGCTCATGCCGATGGCGCGTGGCAGGCGCACGGTGCCTCCGTCGATCAGCGGCACGCCGAAGCGGCGACAGAACACGCCGAATACCGCGCTCTGGTCGGCCACGCGCAGGTCGCACCACAAGGCCAGCTCGATGCCGCCGGCAACGCAGTAGCCCGATACCGCCGCGATCACCGGCTTGGACAGCTGCATGCGCGAGGGACCCATCGGGCCATCGCCCTCGGTGGCGATGCGGTTGGCACGCCCCGCCTCGCCGCCGGCCACGGCCTTGAGATCGGCGCCGGCACAGAAGTGCTCGCCGGCACCGGACAGGATCGCGACCTTCAGCTCGGCATCCTCGTCGAAGGCACGGAAGGCGGCCGCCAGTTGCGCGGCGGTGACGCCGTCGACGGCATTGCGCGCCTGCGGCCGGTTGATGGTCACGAACAGCAGCGGAGGGCGCCGTTCGACCAGGACTTCGTTCATGGATTTATTACCTGTAGTGACATTTTCATCGATCCTATGTAATGTTTCACTCAATGGCAATTATTGCCCGAAACCGTCACATATGTCCGCTCCGCCGAAACCGCGTCACCTGATCCTCGACCTGCTGCTGGCCACCGGCGACGAGCCGCTGTCGGCGCGCGAGGCGATCGCGGCCTGCGCGCTGTTCGGCATCAGCGCCAACAGCGTGCGCGTGGCCCTGGTGCGGCTGTCGGCCGAGGGGTTGATCGAGGCCAGCGAACGCGGCAGCTACCAGCTCAGCGACAAGGCCCACGAACTGGCCGACGAGGTCGCCACCTGGCGCACGGCCGAGCAGCGCGTCCGCCCCTGGCAGGGCGGCTGGATCGCGGTGCATTGCGCGGCGCTGGGCCGCAGCGATCGCGTCGCCCTGCGTCGCCGCACGCGCGCGCTGGCGATGCTCGGCTTCCGCGAACTGGAGACCGGCCTGTACCTGCGACCGGACAACATCGAGAACGGCGTCGACGATGTGCGTCGCCGCCTGCACCGGCTCGGACTGGAGCGCGAGGCCGCGGTGTTCGTCGCCAACGGCTTCGATGCCGCGCGCGAAGCGCAGCTGCGCCGGCTCTGGGACGGCAAGGCGCTCAACGCCAGCTATCGCAAGCTGCACACGCAACTCGAGGCTTGGCTGGCACGCAGCGCGCAGCTGGAGCCGCAGGCCGCCGCGCGCGAGTCCTTCCTGCTCGGCGGCCAGGCGATCCGCCAGGTGGTCTACGACCCGCTGCTGCCGGAACCGCTGGTCGACGTCGAGGCGCGCCATGCCTTCGTCGAAGCGGTGCGGCGCTTCGATGCGGCCGGCAAGCTGATCTGGCGCAGCCTGCCCGCGGTCGACGCCGCACGCAGCGCCGCCGCACCGCGCGCCAGCGCGCGCCGCCACTGAATTCCTTTCGCTTCGAGGTTTCACCATGAACACCCGCACCCGCGCCACCGATGTCCTCAGCCGCGACGAGATTCGCCAGTTCGCCGAACGCTCCGATGCCGCCGGCGGGTATGCCGTGATCTCGACCTGGGTGGTGATCGTCGCCTGCTTCGCCGTGCTGGCACGCTGGCCCAATCCGTTGACGTTCCTGGCCGTCGTCATCGTGCTCGGCGGCCGCCAGCTGGCGCTGGCGATCCTGTCGCACGAGGCCGCGCACCGCACGCTGTTCCGCAGCACTTCGCTCAACGACCCGGTCGGCAACTGGTTCTGCGCTTACCCGGTGTGGAACGACGTGCTGCGCTACCGCGAGCATCACCTCGGCCATCACGCGCGCACCGGCACCACGGAAGATCCGGACACCAGCCTGGTCACGCCCTTCCCGACCACGCGCCGCAGCCTGGCGCGCAAGCTGCTGCGCGATGCCTCGGGCCTCAGTGGCCTGCGCCGCATCGTCGGCCAGGTGCTGATGGACATCGGCGTGCTGAAGTACACCGTCGCCGCCTCGGTGACGCCGCGCGCGCGCGACGGCCGCAAGTGGACCGACTACGCCCGCGAAGGATGGCGCAACATGCGCGGCATGCTGCTGGTGAATGCCCTGATGGCGGCGGCGCTGGCCGCGACCGGCGGCCTGTGGCTGTACAGCGCCTGGGCCCTCGCCTACCTGACCACGTTCAGCCTGTACCTGCGCATCCGCTCGATCGCCGAGCACGCCTGCACTTCAGGCGGCGGCGACATCCTGCGCAACACGCGCACGACGCAGGCGGGCTGGCTGGCGCGCATCACGGTGGCGCCGTTCAACGTCAACTTCCACATCGAGCACCACCTGCTGGCCTCGGTGCCCTGGTTCCGCCTGCCGGCGCTGCACCGCATGCTGCGCGAGCGCGGCGCGGTCGATCCGGCACCGGGCTATGGCGCGGTGCTGCGCATGGCCAGCGCGCGCTGAGGCGCAGGCTTCAATCGGGCGACAGCTCCGCGGTCCGCAGCAACTGCCGCAGCGCCTGCGGCTGCAGCAGGGTCAGCGTGTTGTACTTCAGGGCGATCCAGCCGCGCGCCTCCCAGGCCTTCAGCTCCTTGCTGATGCTCTGGCGCGAGGTCGCCATCATGTCGGCCAGCAGTTGCTGCGGCAGGCGCAGATCGATGCGGACGCTCTCGCCCTCCGGCTGGCCGTGGGTCGCCGACAGTTCCAGCAGGCGCTTGGCCAGCCGCGCCGGCAGCGGCAGCGCGGCAAGGTCGCCGTAGTAGCCGACCGACAACCGCATGGCGAAGGCCAGGCGCTTGGCGAAATGGCGGTACAGCCCCGGCTCACGCTCCAGCAGGGCTTCGAGCCGGTGCTTCGGCACCAGCAGCAACTCGCTGTCGACGACCGCCTCGGCATCCGAGCCATGCGGCAGGCCATCCAGCAGCGGC
>DATILC010000053.1:0-7036 GCA_035476855.1 Solimonas sp.
AACGGCATCCTGCCGTACAAGCGCTACCTCACCGGCGAGGTCTACACCCGCGAGGGCGAGCAGGCGCGCATCGACGCGCCGGTGAAGCCCGACGACAACATGAAGAAGAAGGGCATGCTCGATGCCCTCTACCCGTTGCCGGCCTGGGAAGTGACGCCGCCGGCCGACGTGTTCCGCGTGTTCGAGCGCGGCGGCCGCAACATCAACAGCATCTTCCCGGAGACCGGCCTGCCCAACTCGCTGGGCCTGATCCAGCGCCTGGAGGAACCGGGCCGCCCGGACCTGAAGCAGTCCAACCGTGGTCCCGGTACCGGCAACCGCATCGCGGTGCCGCTGCTGAACATGCACAAGACACGCCTCAACGATCCGTTCTCGTGGTTCCTCGGCACCAACGACCAGCCGGGCGACTACCGCTCCTCCGGCTGCTCCGGCTGCCACGTGATCTACGCCAACGACCGCGATCCGCGTCACTCCGGCGGCTATGCGCAATGGGGCCACACCGGCAAGACGCAGACCAAGGATCCGACGATCCCGAAGGACGAGGAAGGCCATCCGCTGAAGCATGTGTTCACGCGGGCGATCCCGACCAGCCAGTGCATGATCTGCCACATGCACCAGCCGAACATCTTCCTCAACTCGATGCTCGGCTACACCATGTGGGACTACGAGACGGGCGCCGAGCAGATGTGGCCCAAGGACCAGAAGTACCCGACCGATTCCGAGATCCACAAGACCAACCTGCGCAACCCCGAGGAAGCGGCGATCCGCGGCAACTGGTCCGATCGCAAGTTCGTCGACAAGGTCTCGGAGCTGAACCCGGAGATCAAGGACACGCAGTTCGCCGACTACCACGGCCACGGCTGGAACTTCCGCGCGATCCACAAGCGTGACCGCAAGGGCAACCTGCTGGACAAGGACGGCAAGATCGTCGCCGACGACGATCCGAAGAAGTTCAAGAAGGCGGTGCACCTGTCGTCGGTGCATGTCGACGTCGGCATGCATTGCGTCGACTGCCACTTCGGCCAGGACAACCACGGCAACGGCCACATCTACGGCGAGGTCGCGCAGGCAGTCGAGATCGACTGCCAGGACTGCCATGGCACGGTCGACAAGTACCCGACGCTGAAGACCTCCGGCCCGGCCGCGCCGCCCGGCGGCAGCAACCTGCTGGGGCTGCGCACCCAGGATGGCCGCAAGCGCTTCGAGTGGCGCGGCGGCAAGCTGCTGCAGCGCTCGGCGCTGGACCCGAAGCTGGAATGGGAAGTCTCGCTGGTCAAGGATTCGGTGACGCCGGGCAACGCGCACTACAACGCCAAGGCGGCGCGCGCCAAGCTGATGTCGCGCGATACCGCGACGCAGTCGTTCGGCCTCGGTGTGAAGCCGGACGACCGCGCGCACCAGGATGACGAGATGCTCTGCGTCACCTGCCATACCTCCTGGACCACCAGCTGCTTCGGCTGCCACCTGCCGATCCAGGCCAACTGGAAGACCGAGCGCATCCACTTCGATGGCGGCGAGAGCCGCAACTACGCCACCTACAACCCGCAGGTGGCGCGCGACGACTTCTACATGATCGGCAAGCACGGCGAGGCCAAGGGCAACCGCATCGCGCCGATCCGCTCGACCTCGGCGCTGGTGCTATCGTCGACCAACTCCAACCGCGAGCGCATCTACATCCAGCAGCCGCCGGTCTCCGCCAGCGGCTACTCCTCGCAGGCCTTCGCCCCGCACTACCCGCATACCGAGCGCAAGACCGAAACCAAGACCTGCGACGACTGCCACCTGTCGAAGAGCGGCGACAACAATGCCTGGATGACCTCGCTGATCGGCCTGGGCACCAACTTCGTCAGCTTCGTCGGCTTCAATGCCTGGGTCGGTCTCGACGATGGCCTGGCCGCAGTGCAGGTCACCGAGTGGGACGAGCCGCAGGCAGTGATTGGTTCCTACCTGCACCGCTATGCCTACCCCGACTGGTACAAGGCGCACGAAGGCCGCGGCCGCGAACTGGCGACGATGCATGACCACTCCGCCGCCGACGCGATCAACTGCCTGCAGCTGCGCGGCGAGTACCTCTACGCCTCCGAAGGCAAGGGTGGCCTGCACGTCTACGACGTCGCCAGCATCGCCAACAAGGGCTTCAGCCAGCGCATCATCACTGCGCCGTTCTCACCGCTGGGCCAGGACAGCCGCGTCGACTCGAAGAACGCCACCTGCGTCGCGCTGCCGACCAACCAGCCGATCATTCCCGGTCGCAATGAAGGCGAGCTGATGCGGGTGGTGAACCAGGAACAGCCGATGCATCCGCTGTACCGCTACGCGCTGGTCTCGGATGCCGAGGAAGGCCTGATCCTGGTCAACGCCGAAACCTTCCAGGATGGCGAGCCGCGCAACAACGGCATCAAGCGCGCGCTGACCTGGAACCAGAACGGCGTACTGAAGGGCGCGCGTCACCTGAGCATCGCCGGGCGTCATGTCTACGTCGCGGCTGATGCCGGCATCGTCGTGCTCGACCTCGACGATCCGCTGAAGCCGAAACTGGTGTCGGTGATCCCGCTGCGCGACGTGCGTTCCACCGCCCTGCAGTTCCGCTACCTGTTCGCCGTCACCGGCGCCGGCCTGCAGACCGTCGACATCACCAAGCCCACCGCACCGCGCGTGGTCGAGGGCGCGCTGCTGCCGCTGGCCGACGCGCACCGCGTCCACCTGGCCCGCACCTTCGCCTACGTCGCCGCCGGCAAGGAAGGCCTCGCGATCGTCGACGTCGAGAAGCCGGAGCATCCGAAGCTGTACCAGCGCTATGACGCCGACGGCCGCATCAAGGATGCGCGCGACGTCGCCGTCGGCAGCACCAATGCCTCGCTGTTCGCCTACGTCGCCGATGCGCAGTCCGGCCTGCACGTGATCCAGCTGACCGCGCCGGACACGCAGCCGAAGTTCTATGGCTTCTCGCCGGATCCCAAGCCGGTGTGGATCGCGCACCGCGACACCGGCAAGCCGGCGTTGGCGGTGTCCAAGGGACTGGAGCGCGACCGCGCGGTCGACGAGTCCGGCCACCAGGTCGCGATCTTCGGCCGCATCGGCTCACGCCCGTTCAACGTCGAGGAGATGCAGCGCCTCTACCTCGACAAGCAGGGCGAGCCCTGGTTTGTGAGCAACGCGGAGGCCAGCCGGATGCGCAGCGACGCAGCACCGGTGCAGCACAAGGCTCCGTCGAAACGTCGCCGCAACAAATGATCGACTGGAGAAAGTCGCGATGAAAAACCCGCTGGATTCGCTGTGGGGCACCGTCATATCGGGAGTCGTCCTGACGGCCGTGCTGTATCTCGTGGTCAAGACCCTGATCGGAGCCTGACATGGAATTCGACTTCATCCGCCTGGGACTGGGCCGCTGGCTGCACATCGGTGCGGGCGTCATGTGGATCGGGCTGCTGTACTACTTCAACTTCGTCAACGCGGCCGCCGCCAAGGCGGCTGCGGCGGACGGCAGCGCCGCCGGCATCTCCAAGCATGTGATGCCGCGCGCGCTGCTGTTCTTCCGCTGGGCCGCCGTGGTCACCTGGCTGGCCGGCGCGATGCTGTTGGGCAGCCATCTGCCGGACGCGTTCCTGTTCCAGAACCGGCTGTACGCGCCGATCGGCGTCGGCGCCTGGCTGGGCACGATCATGCTGTTCAACGTCTGGATGCTGATCTGGCCGAACCAGAAGAAGATCCTGGGGATCGTCCCGGCCAGCGACGAGGCAAAGAACAAGGCGCGGCGTACCGCGTTCCTGGCCTCGCGCGTCAACACCATGCTGTCGCTGCCGATGTTGTTCTTCATGTCGGCGAGCGGCGGCCTGTTCCGGACGGCGTTGTTCTAAACCGGCCTGTGCGCGGCGTCACGGACGCTGCGCCACCATCGGCGAAGACTCGGAAGCGCCGCCCGCAGGGGCCACACAAGACAGGAGGTCACCATGAGTTCGAGCAACTGGAAACACCGCGCGGCGGCATGGGGGCTGGTGCTGGCTGCCACGACCGCCACCGCTGCCGACCATGCCGACGCACCGTCCAGCACCCTGGATCCCTCGGCCGACATCACCGACGTGTTCGTGTTCCGCGCCGCCGACAAGCTGGTCGGCGTGATCGCCTTCGGTGGCGCGCCGCGGCCGCGCGCGCGCGTCGATGGCCCCACCGGACTCTTCGACCCGAATGCCCTGTTCACCTACCACATCGACACCAACCGCGACGCGGTGCCGGACATCAACGTCCAGATCCGCTTCGGCAAGAACGGCAAGGACCAGTGGGGCGTGGAGATCGAGAACCTGCCGGGTGCTCGCAGCCGCTACGTGCTCGGCCCGGTGGAGAGAGTCAACACCTCGGCCTCCGGCCTGCGCTTCTACGCTGGCCTGCGCGACGATCCGTTCTTCTTCGACTTCGAGGGTTTCGTCGACACCCTGTCGACGTTCGCGGCCGACGGCCCCAGCGGCGAGCTGCGCTTCGACAACCAGCGCGATTCCTTCCGCTTCCGCAACCTGACCGCGATCGTGTTCGAGATGGACCTCGCCGCGGCCACCAAAGGCAGCCGCGACATCAACGTCTGGGCCACCGCCTCAAGGCTGGTGCAGCCATGAACGCGCGCAGCCTGTGGTTCGCAGCCCTGCTGGCGCTGGCCGCCTGTAATGGCGGTGGCGGCGGCGGTGATGGCAACAACGGCGGCAGCGGCAATGGCCCGCTGCCGGAGCCGGATCGCGGCAGCGATCCCTTCCAGTTCTCCAAGGCGGCGCCCGAGACCTACAGCCGCGTCGACCGCATGGGCGCGCCGGTGGTCGCCACGGTGCTGCTGCCGACGGCGCAGAAGGACCGCTTCAACGCCGGCGACCCGGCCGATGACGGCGACTTCGCCGAGTTCATGATCCCGACGCTCAATCGCCTGCACTTCGAACTCGACGGCGCCCTGACCGCGGCCGGCTTCACCCCCTGCGCGGTCGACGTCTGCTCGCGCCAGGCCGTGCCCAACATCATCCCGGACGTGCTGCGCCTGCAGCTCGACCAGCGCGACGGCTTCCCCAACGGCCGCCGCCTGGAGGACTCGGTGGTGGACCGCATCCTCGCCATCGCCCTGCTCGACCTGACCAATTCGGAAGCGCGCTGCGCCGGCAAGGCCTGCACAGTCGACTCGCTGGTGCAGCTGCCGCTGAACCCGGCGTTCAACGAGGAACCCTACGAGCTCGACTTCCCGTATCTGGGACTGCCGCATCCGCCACCGTGATGCGACGGCTGCCGGCGGCGATCCTGGCGCTGGGTCTGTCCGCCTGTGGCGGATCGCCCGCGCCGGCCAAACCGTCACCGCCGCCGGTCACGCATGACTACGCGGCCGAACTGCTGGCCCTGGATGCGGACATCGCCGCCGCCCGGCGCCATGCCGAGGACACCCCGAATTCCTGGATGGCACTGGAGCAGGTCGCACAACTGCAGCTGACGCGCGCCCAGCTCGCCGGCGATTACCGCGACTACGTCGCCGCCGGCGACACCCTGCGCGCCGCGATGGCCCGGGCCACACCGCCGGGCGGCCCCTGCCGCAGCCGCATGCGCCATGCCCTGTCGGTGCACCGCGTGCCGGAAGCGGCCGCGCTGCAAACTGCCTGCCGCAACCCGCTCGATCCACTGGACCCGGCCGACCTGTTGCTGGCCGGCGACATTGCGCGGCAGCAAGGCCGCTACGCCGAGGCCATGGCGCAGTACCGGACCGTGAGCCTGTACCGCGACGGCCCCGAGCCGCTGCTGCGCCTGGCCCTGCTGCATGCGCACACCGGCGCCCCGGCGGAAGCCGACGCGCTGCTGGAACAGGCCGAGCGCCAGTCGACCCATGCCACGGCGCAGCTGCGCGCCTGGATCGCCCTGCAGCGCGGCCTGCTGCAACTGGACCGCGGCCGCCTCGACCAGGCAGGCCAGCACTATCGCCGTGCCGATGCCCTGCTGCCCGGCTGGTGGCTGGTCGAGGAGCACCTCGCCGAACTGCTGGCGCTGGAAGGCCAGGACGACGCGGCGCGCAGGGCCTACGAAGCGATCGTGGCGCGCACCGGCAACCCCGAGTTCATGGATGCGCTGGCGCAGCTGGAGCAGGGCGCCGGACGCCCGGAGCCCGCGCGGCAATGGCGCGAGCGCGCCCGCAGCGCCTACCGCGAGCGCATGGCCCTGCTGCCCGAGGCTGCCTTCGGTCACGCGCTGGAGCACTTCCTGCAGGCTCCGGAGGATGCCGCCGAGCTGCTGCAGCTGGCACAGCGCAACGTCGCGCTGCGGCCCGACGGCGAGGCCCTGAGCCTGCTGGCGCTGGCACAGCTGCGCAACGGCGACCGCAGCGGCGCCCTGCGCAGCATCGAGCGGCTGCTGCAATCCGGCTGGAGCACTGCGCCGGCGCATTTCGTCGCCTACGAGGTGCTGCAGTCGGCCGGCAGGAGCGAGGCAGCGGAGGCGCAGCGGCAGCGGGCGCTGGCGCTCAATCCGCGTGCCGCGAAGATGTACGCCCAGGCCTGGCTGGCCGGACCGGCGCTCGCTGTCCGTCAGCCCTGAACCCCTCGGGCGCGCCGGGCAAAGCCCGGCAGCATCTCCATGAATCCTTTTATTTCAATTACTTGGGAAGTAATTTCGAATCGATTAGGCATTATTTACTACATCAGTACAAAGACTGGACACGTGTTGAATTGATCAACAGATGTCGGTAGGCTGGCGCCATGAGTGTCAGCCAACAACGTCGTCTGGAAGAAAAGGAACGCCGCCGCGAAGAGATCATCGACGCGGCCGAGCGCGTGATCGCGGCCAAGGGTTTCGAGGCCGCGAAGATGGAGGAGATCGGCCGCGAGGCGCGCGTCTCCCGCGCGCTGGTCTATACCTACTTCAAGGACAAGACCGAGCTGTATTTCGCCATCTGCGAACGCGCGCTCGATCTATTGCGCGAGCGCTTCGAGGCCGCCATTGCCCTGGAGGCGCGCGGCATCGACCAGGTCGCGGCGATCGGCCGTGCCTACATCGTGTTCGCGCAGGAACTGCCCTTCCTGTTCAC